>BQJP01000016.1 GCA_021604765.1 Thermodesulfobacteriota bacterium | reverse complement strand
TCGTCTACATGCATAGATGGATTAGTATCGTCATGGAATGGACAGAGCCCTACATAGCCCTTTCCTGTTTTCTTAACAGATGTGTAACTCTCAACGAGGTTAATAATACTCAACCTCCCTTTTATTTCGTTAACAAGAGCCTCATTGTTAAATTTTGACATCTAAGGTTGAACAAAACAAAAAGTATATAACTGGACACGCAAAGGAATGATCGGTTGATCTAAGATTTTGGAATAGCAAATTCAAATGTTGTGTCCCCCAACCGGATTTACTATATGTATTAATATATATTAATTCGAAAAACTAGTTCCTTCTGGTACGTTTCACAACGCGTTTCTTGGCAGCAAAAAGCTTTTTCTTCTTCTTTTCACTAGGTTTTTCATAGTGCTCTCTTCTTCTTACTTCTGACAGAACACCCCCCTTTTCAACCTGCTTTTTAAATCTTTTAAGAGCGCTGTCGATGCTCTCGTTATTTCCTACCACAATTCCTGGCATAAATTAAACTCCTCCTAAAATTTCGCTATTACAGAAGAAAAGCTAATGGATTAAATATGCATTGTCAAGTCCTCTAAGCTCTATATTTTTTTGTTTTACTAGGACTTAGGCTTGCGTGGAAATACGCCAACATTCTTTCTATTTTCTAAAATCCTCTTTTCTTCGGCTTCCGGATCATCATTACTTGGACTCCATTCCTCTTCTTGACGCTGCTCCTCAAACCTTTTAATCCATGAATCTCTTCTCTTTCTTGTATCATCAACTAAACCCATTTTACTTTCTCCTTAATTAATTGAGAGTAATCTGCACTTTCTAATTTCTCCTAAGCTTATTGTCAGCATTAATAATATTTGATATAGAAACAACTTCAACTTCATCGTTTATTAAAGGTACCATTTCAGTAAGGGCTTTAACAGTTCCCGGATAAGGGTGACATATACCGACAGCATATCCCTTCTTCTTTGAAATCTCTATGAGCTTTTTGAGCTGGTTTTTTACGTACTGAGAGTCTCTAGATGAATGGTCTAGAAATATATCCCTTTGAGCCGTTTTCATTCCTAATCTCATTGCGGTCTCGTATCCTTTGCTTTGACTCGATGTCTTGCTATCCACGAATATAAAATCCTTTTTCTTCAGATCCTTAAGTATAAGTTCAGTCAACTCATCGTTCTCCATAAATTTAGACCCCATATGGTTATTGACGCCTTTAACATGGGGGATTGAAGTCAAACTATTATTTAGCTTTGTTAGAATTCTATCCTTAGGTAACCCAACTAACAAAGCATCGTCCCCGGCATCTGTACCTGTATATCCTGAGGATTCCTTGGGCTCCATAGGCATATGCAAAATAACATCCCATCCATTTTTGTCTGCCTTTTCTGCTGCATAACTCGAGTATTGAAGGTTTGGAAGAACGGCAAAAGTAATAGGTGCAGGTATCTCAAGCAGTTGATCAATAGGTTCTTTATTCATGCCAAGATCATCAACGATAATCACAATTTTAGGCCTAGGATAATTAATACTTACGACTTCTTTTTTATCAGATTCAACTTGTGAACTATCTTTGCCTTTAACTTTTTCTTCTTTATGAGTTTTAGCTATTTTCTGGGGGTTCTTTTTTACTGTCTTGGCTTGAGCTTTGTTCTGCTTACTAAAATCAAACTGTATCTTATGAGTGGTAATATCATTTACCTTAATAAAAGCAGTAAGCGTATCTTTACCGCTTTTAAATTTATACCTAACTACAGGATCTTTGATTATAGATTGTTCAAGAATTTTTTTAACCTTTTGAGAAGTTACACCTTTTTCCGGGGAGATTTTCATATCTTTGTATTCCCAAGTCAGATTTGCATCTTCTTTATTAATAACCTTTTTTGATTCAATATTAGTAGACGATATCCCAGCTTCAAAGAAAGCGCCAGTAATACTGAGGTCTATATCTTGTATCAGATTATCCACTTCTGTGGCTGATAAGACTCTGTCGGAATAGTCGGATGTTGCATTTTGTTTTAAGTAATTAAGTCCGTATAACCCAAAGAAAAGTAAGATAATGAAGCCTATCGTGAATAGTACTATTCTTGAGACGCGCGCGCTTTTTTTTCTTCTCGTTGGGCGCCTTGTTCTTTTAGTTGTTCTACTAGGTTTTGTTGGCAAAAGAGAGGCTCTCCTTAGCCCTTAGGAACAGCCGTCTTATTCCCTGAACTCTTTAGGATTTCAACTGCTGTATCTAATTGTTTATCTTTAGAATTTTCATTTTCTACGATCACATCAGGAGTAACTCCTATTTCGCTAATAGATCGACCACTGGGGGCATAAAATTTGGCAGTAGTTAGCTTTAACCCAGATCCATCTTCCAATCTAATAATAGTTTGTACAGATCCTTTGCCAAATGTATTTGTTCCCAAGATAGTCGCCCTTTTGCTATCTTGAAGAGCTTCTGCTACAACCTCTGAAGCGCTAGCGCTTCCGTCATTTACTATCACTACAATAGGATATTCCTGGAACTCTCCATTTTTTGTTGCGTAGTATTCTCTAGTCTGACCCTCTGTCCGTCCCCTTACGCTAACTATCAACCCCTGATCTATAAACTCATCTACAATTTCTATAGCTTCACCCAATAATCCTCCCGGATTATTTCTTAAATCTAAAACAACACCCTTTAATTTTTTCCCATTTTGTGATTCTAGATTAGACAGTGCGTTTCTTAGTTCTTTTGATGAGGCTTCCTGAAATTGAGATAATTTTATGTATCCGATTTGATTATCAAGCATTCTATACTTAACACTTTTAACCGTTATTTTATCTCTGATAAGAGTAATTTTTAGCGGTTGAGAAACCCCTTCTCTCTCTACAGTAATATTAACGGGGCTGCCCTTTGGTCCCCTAAGGACATTAACTGCTTCTTGGACAACCATTCCCTTAGTACTTTCTCCCTCAATCTCTATTATTAGATCCTTAGGTTTTATTCCGGCTTTTTCTGCAGGCCCACCTTCAATAGGTGTTATAACTTTTAGATACCCATTTTCGGTGGTAACTTCCATTCCCACCCCACCAAATTCCCCGGATGTGCCTATCTCAAGATCACGATAACGCTCAGGACTCAGATAAGCAGAATATGGATCAAGGCTTTGAAGCATTCCCTGTATTGCTTTGTTTGTAAGTTCCTGACCATCTACGTCATCTACGTAATTGCGTTGTATAAGATCAAGTACCCTTGTAAAATTGGATAACCCCTGATAGACATCATCATTATCAGCTTTAACACCGGCAATATTTAATGTGAAAACAAGCAGAATTAATGCAACTAATCTCATGTAATTTACCTCTGTTACAGGTTAACTAAACATCCTAGAACTAGCAACTTCGAATTTCAAATAAGAGAATAAATCCAGGCGATTGCATACTAATATTCAAATCCTATCTAAATTGACACTATTCTACAAAGTATGGGTACAAAAAGTTTCAGTATTTTTGTAGTAATAATAAAGAATGGTATATTCTATTTCTAAGGAAAAAAATATGCTTAATATGTTCTTCACAGTCATTTCTAAGTTTATAAGTAGCTATGGTTCTATCGTGATGGAAGTTTCCAAGGACTGGTTCATTTTATATAGATTAGTCTTTATTCCTCTATCTTTATTTATATATTGTCTGGCGTTCTTGGTAATTCTTTCTGTGCTTTTAATTGTGATCTTTATAGCCTCCCCTATATCTTTTATATCCAAAGCAGTGTTCAAATAGGATTTCATTCTAATATATACTCATAATTCTGAGACTTTGTTAAAAAATGTGAAATGTTATAATTACTGAGCTTATGAAAGGGAAACTCGAATCTCTGGTAGACAAAAATAATCTTCCTGCACACATCGTAATAATTATGGACGGTAACGGCAGGTGGGCAAAGAAAAAGAACTTAGGACGAATAAGCGGCCATAGGGAAGGAATGAAATCAGTAAGAGCTGTCGTTAAAGGCGCTAAAGAACTGGGTGTAAGACATATCACTTTATATGCCTTTTCGGCACAAAACTGGAAAAGACCGAAAGTTGAAGTTGATGCCTTAATGGAACTCTTAAAACATTACTTGGTTAATGAAAGTGATAAGCTTATCGAAAACGGGATCAGTCTTAACGCTATAGGAAGACTCTGGGAGCTTCCTAAGAATGTGTACGAAGTACTAACTGAAACTATTGATAGAACCAAAAGTTGCAATGAACTGACTTTAACACTCGCTCTTAGCTACGGCGGCAGAGAAGAAATAATAGATGGTATAAAAGAAATAATATCTAAAGGAAATATAGCACCTGAAGATATTAATCAACATAATTTTTCGCAATTTTTGTACACTAACGATCTGCCCGAACCCGATCTTCTAATAAGAACCAGTGGTGAGATGAGATTATCCAATTTTATGCTATGGCAGCTTGCGTACACTGAAATATATGTCACCAAAACACTCTGGCCGAACTTTAGAAAACAACACTTGATTAAGGCAATCTTGAATTATCAGAAACGAGAAAGGAGATTTGGGCTCACGGGGGAGCAAGTTAAAAAAAGGGACGTGATTTGAAAAAAATTTCCATACTTGGTTCTACAGGCTCAATCGGAAGACAAACTCTCGATGTTATCTCGCAACACGCTGACAAATTTAGGGTCACTGCGCTTGCAGCAGGTAAAAATATAGATTTACTTATAGAACAGATCTCTATATTCAAACCCATTGTTGTTTCTGTTGAGGACCAAGAAACCGCCTCTAAGCTAGATTCACAGATTGGATCATCTCAAACACAGATACTCTACGGTCAAGAGGGTGCTGAAGCAGTTGCGGAAATAGATGGAGCTGATTTGGTTGTCTCGGCAATGGTTGGGGCATCTGGCTTGCGCCCTACACTCGCGGCTGCAAGAGCTGGAAAAGATATTGCTCTTGCCAATAAAGAATCCCTAGTGATCGCAGGTGAAGTACTAACTGCTGAGATACAAAAGAAAAATAACAGATTATTGCCTATTGATAGCGAGCACAGCGCACTGTTTCAAGCACTGGAGTGCGGTGAAAAACATCATGTTAAGAAATTAATTTTAACTGCCTCCGGCGGACCATTTCTAAATACGCCAAAGAAAGAATTAGAAGACGTGAGTGTTGAGCTTGCTCTTAATCACCCTACATGGAAAATGGGGAAGAAAATCACAATAGATTCAGCTACTCTTATGAATAAAGGTTTCGAGGTCATAGAAGCAAAATGGTTATTTGGCTTTGAACCACAAGAAATATCTGTCTGGATTCACCCCCAGAGTATTGTTCACTCAATGGTAGAATATATTGACGGCTCAGTCATATCACAGATGGGAAAACCCGATATGAGGATACCGATTGCATTTGCAATCTCCTACCCACAGAGAATCTCTATGGACTGCAACACCGTCTCACCCGAGAGTTTTGGAAACCTCAGCTTTCAAAATGTTGACTTTGAGCAGTTTCCTTCTCTTTCACTAGCTTTTGACGCTTTGAAAGAAGGTGGTACAATGCCATCGGTTATGAACGGAGCTAATGAAGTGGCTGTTTCCGCTTTTTTATCTGAGCAGATAAAATTTACGGGTATAATTAGTACGGTTGAAAAAGTAATGGAACTTCACAATACACAACCTGCTAACACACTTGATGCTGTTCTAGAAAGCGACCTTTGGGCAAGAAATACAGCACAGTCTTTAATAGAAAACTAGGAGAAAAATAAAACATGACAGCAATAATAGCTTTTATATTTGTAATTGGAGTTTTAGTATTCATTCATGAGTTAGGACACTTTCTTGTCGCTAAATGGAGCGGTGTAAGAGTTGAAAAATTTTCTCTTGGATTTGGAAAGAAACTAATTGGATTTACTAGAGGAGAAACTGAGTATCTGATATGTCTACTCCCACTAGGTGGCTACGTTAAGATGTATGGAGAGGGTATTGAGGGCAATTTTATTGTTGATAAAGTTGATGTCGGTTCTAATGCAGAAAAAGCAGGTTTTCAATCTGGGGATAGAATTATTAGTATTGACGGATTAGAGCTTAAATCTTTTGAAAGATGGAAACAGCTTGAATCCACTCTGGATAGCGAACCTCTAAGAGAATTTGAGTTCGTTATTGAAAGAGATGGCAAGCATATCGAGCTTACATCCAAAGCACAAGACTTAGCCGGAGCGGATAACTATTCAGAGAAAGAGTATCCAAGAGGCTTCTCAAATCAGCCTATATTAAACAGACTTGCAATTGTAGTTGCAGGTCCATTTATGAATTTCTTACTACCTTTTGTTTTACTCCCTATAGTATTTATGATTGGCATTTCTGTTCCCGCATATCTTGAGCGGAGCCCTGAAATTGGACAGATCGCAGCAGGGTCTCCAGCAGCTGAAGCTGGTTTTCAGGTTGGAGATAAGATTGTTGAAATAGAAGGGAGTGAGGTTTCAAACTGGAGAGACGTAAATATTCAGCTTCAGACTAACCCTGATGTACTTGTAGATATTAAAGTTGACCGCAATGGTGAAACAGTTTCGATACCAATACAGGCTAAAGCTTCTTCAGAAGGCTTAGTTGCACTGGGATTTGGAGAACCTGTCCTCGCTAAAGTAGGCGGGGTAATGGATGGAACACCTGCAGATAAGGCTGAGCTTGAGAAAGGAGACAAGATTGTTGAAATAGACGGTCAACCGATAGCAGATTGGAATGAGATGGCAGCCGTAATTCAAAAAAGTGCTGATAAGCAGTTAACCATGCTCATAGAGCGTGGAGATAATCTATTTGATGTGCAGATTACTCCAGAAGCAATTGGAGAAAATGGAGCAGGGGCTATTGGCATCCAGGTATATACTGATGAAATAATAAAGAAGTATGGGTTTTTTGAATCAATATATAATGGAGTAAAAGAAGCGTTTAACATGATAATTGAAGTTATTGTGCTTCTCTTTGGATTTTTGTACAAACTTATTACAGGTAAGATCGCACTTGGCACGGCAGGGAAAAGTCTAGCGGGACCGATTCTTATTGCCAAAGTTTCAGGTGCAGCAGCAGAAACGGGCTTTGCCCAGCTTCTTCAGTTTACATGTTTTATTAGCATAAACCTTGCTGTTATAAATCTCTTCCCAATACCTATGTTAGATGGGGGACACGTAGTGTATCTAACACTTGAAGCAATCAAGAGAAAACCTCTAAGCCAAAGATTTCTTGAAATTAGCCAGCGCGTAGGTCTTGCTCTGCTTCTATTCATAATGTTCTTTGCAATCTATAACGATATATCCAGGGTCAAGGGAGATATCTTTAACTCTCTTAGCAAAGTAGTGGATGTGTTCAAACAGTAGAGAAGTTTTTCTACAACTAAGTATTTGTAATTCTTCTGGAATATAGAAAAACCATATGACCAACAAAAATGACGAGTCTCAAATACTTGAGGTAAATACCAGGTTTTATCAAGCCCTGGGGACCAGGGATCTTGAATTAATGGGGACAGTATTTGT
This sequence comes from Thermodesulfobacteriota bacterium, assembly GCA_021604765.1. Lineage (GTDB taxonomy): Bacteria > Desulfobacterota_D > UBA1144 > Nemesobacterales > UBA2774 > CR02bin9. The sequence continues at coordinate 53,719 of BQJP01000016.1, read as the reverse complement.
CCACGATGATAGAGCGGGCTGCATGCATCCCGGCTGGGTAATGCTTCAAGGCTGGGAGGCAATTAGGCAAAGCTGGGAAAATGTATTTGATCCGCAGGACCAACTAGAAATCAAGCTTCATAATTTAAGTGTTGAAATAGAGGGAGATGTGGCTTGGGTCACATGCATTCAAGAACTCACGTATATAAAGAGAGATCCTATTATGATGAACGTTTCCGTGTCGACAAATATTTTTGAAAAGAACGAATCCGAATGGAAAATGGTAATTCACCAAGCTTCTCCCTTGCCAATGTCAGCACAAGAAGAGAGCGAAGAAAACAACCTACAATAAACCCCTCTACTGATCTATAAAGAACCGCCTCGTCAAAATTCTATCTATATCAGCGGAATACTGAAATCTGCAGATCTGTGAAAGAGTCTTACTCATTGATATTGTGATTTATGTGTAAACCGCATTCTTTATCAGAATCACTTTCCCACCACCATCTGCCCGCCCTGGGATCTTCGCCGTCTTTTACTGCTCGTGTGCAGGGAGCACATCCTATACTTGGATATCCCAGATCGTGCAATTTATTATAAGGGACTTTGTGTTCTTTAATATAATCCCACACTTCTTTAGAGGTCCAGTCCACTAGCGGGTTAATCTTGAGAATTCCACCATGCAGCTCATCAAGCTCAAACCTATTAGCATCAGCTCTGTTTTCTGTTTGATCTTTTCTTATAGAAGTAATCCATCCATCTAGGTTTGGCAGATAGTTATCTAGGGGCCTTACCTTTCTTATATCACAGCATAGAAACCTTTGGTCCTTACCTTTATAAAATAAATTGGGGCCATGCGTGCCAACCATTTCCTCAACTTCGCTTTTATCAGGGAAAAGTACTTCAATTGTAGCTCCATACTTACTTCTAATAGCATCCATTACTTCATAAGTCTCTTCGTTAAGTCTCCCTGTATCCAGAGTAAAGATCCTGGCTTTTTTATTGATTTTCACGAACATGTCTATTAGAACAACGCCCTGAGCCTGAAAACTTGTAGCCAGAGCTATCCTGGGATGAAGATATGTCGCCCACTCAAGAATTTCCTGAGCGCTGCTATTTTCAAATTTCTGGTTAAGCGCTGCTACTTGCTCCGCTGTAAACCGTTTTTTGAGGTTATTGGTCATATTCTTATTCGTTCCATATGAATTACCTATTTAATAAAACTCTGCTAAAATCCAAAATTCATACTTATAAAATCTCCGACATTATAGCTGAAGTATAAGGAAGATAGCCCATATCCCATTGCTATTGCCACAAAGGGAATTACTATCCAGAAAAAGGCTATACGCATAACGTGCCTATTTTTCGCTGTCACTCCAAAACCCTTCTGTGCGCACGAAAAGCCTATTATACCTGACGTAATAATCTCCGCTATAGATACCGGGATCCCAGAAAACGAGGCTAAGAGTATAAGCCCTGCTCCAGTAAACTCTACAGATACCGCCCTTAATATACATATCTCTGTGATCTCTTTACCTACTGTCTCAAGCACCCTTCCTCCAAATAAAATTGCCCCCACTCCCATGGCAACACCTGCAATTAGAGCGCCTTGGTAGGAACCTATAAGGCCTAACCCTACTAATGGCCCCACGGCATTAGCCGAATTATTAGCCCCAGCTGAGAATGCGAGAAAAGTTCCCGAAACAGTAATCATTATCATAAGAATTCGATTTATAGACTTTTCAGAATAGCGCTCGGCCAGAAACTTCAGCGTGCGGAAATAAAGATACTTGGCCATCAGAAAGTTAATAATCCAAGCCACTACGGGGGCAGCAACCCACCATATGAGTATTTCGAAAAATTTATCTGTATGTAATGCACTTGAATAGAGTCCTACTCCTGCGATTGCACACACAATAGCATGTGTAGTAGCTATCGGAACCTTAGCAACGTTGGCCCAAGTTACAAAGATTGAGGCTATGATAAATATAATTAATACAAGCCCTATATGAGATGAGAGCACTTCACTCGGAACAAGTCCGTTCCCAAGAGTTTTTACCACTGGGGCGCCAGCAATTAAAGCTCCTAATAAAGCAAAAACAGCAATAATAATTACGGCTTGCCTCTTAGTTCTAACCCCTGCTCCATAAGCCGTAGCCATTGACGCAGCAGAGTTGTTAGCACCAATATTTAGTGCAAGAAATGCTGCAAGTACAATCGCTGATATAAGTACTAGATCCAATTATTTATTATCCTCTCTAAAAGACTATAAATATTATGATTAAATAATCCCATGTAATGATGCAATTTAAATGCCATGATCAAAAATCATAGTTGTAATAGGCAGTTACAAAATAGTTGATCTTTAACTTGATTGCATAATAACCACATTGTATACTTTTGTTACACATAAGGAGCATCAATTGAGTACTAATATTACCCTATATACAAATAATTCAAGCTTGTCTGAAGGAATTAGTCAGTCACTTAGTGGTATTGCGGAGATATCTATACGTGGTGAGGTATCTGAAGCTAATAGATCTGATGTGTCATTGCTGGATGTCGACACTATGAGTGTAAGCGCTCTGGGCAAGCTTAAAGAGCACTCATTTGTCATTGTAGTGACTAAGGAGAAGGGAGCCAGATATCTAATTGAATCTATGACCTTTGGCGCTTTTGATTGTATCATCGACCCTCTGAACAATCCGAAGTTAATTGAGTCGGTACAAAGAGCCATTGGGATTGATCTAGAGACAAAAGGAGAATTAATAGAATTCGCAGGCGATGTTGTTGGAAGTAGCGTTAGTTGTGCAATCGTTGGAGACTCTCCCATGCTCCAAGAGGTATGTAAGCTCATTGGTCAGGTAGGAAGGGTCGACGTACCGGTTCTGGTAACAGGTGAGAGCGGAACAGGGAAAGAACTTGTGGCCGAGTCGGTATGGAAAGTAAGCACAAGGTGGGAACAGCCTTATGTAGTTCTCAACTGCGCTGCTATTCCTGAAACCCTTTTAGAAGCAGAACTGTTCGGATATGAAAAAGGGGCATTCACCGGAGCGGATACTCCAAGAACCGGAAAGTTTGAAGAAGCTGATGGGGGAATAATGTTTCTTGATGAAATTGGGGACATGTCATTATCTCTTCAAGCAAAAGTATTAAGAGTTATACAAAGCGGCACATTTCACAGACTCGGTAGCAATAAAGAGATTTCAGTTAATGTTAGATTAATTACAGCAACCAATAAAAATCTTGAAGAGTTGGTTCGTCTAGGAAAATTTAGAGAAGATCTATACTTTAGGATTAATGTTGTTAAGATTCATTTGCCACCACTTAAAGACCGGAAAGAAGATGTGCCTCTTCTTATGGAATGTCTGACCAGAAGACACGGGAGCCAAGCTGGAAAAGATATTAAGGGAGTTAGTGCAAAGTTTCGAGAAAGTCTGATGAAATATGATTGGCCCGGAAATGTAAGAGAATTAGAAAATGCCATCAGAAAAGCTATAGCATTTACGAAAACTCCTTACTTAACTTCTTATGATCTTGAGCTCAACAATAATATTAATATAGAGAAAATTAGTGAATCACCTCCACTCGCAGAAGCTTTAAGGGGATCTGTAAGAGGGATTTTAAACTCAGACAAGAGTGATAATGTATATAGTCAGGTTGTTAAAGAAGCAGAGAAGATCTTATTAGAAGAGGCGTTGAGCGCTAGTGGTTGGAACAGATCTAAAGCAGCTAGGACTCTTGGAATAAATAGGCTTACTCTCCGCAGAAAATTAGAAGAGTACAATATTACGTTTCCCTAATATCTCAAGGAAATTTGGCATTCAGTATTAGAGCAGATCACTTATCTGAAAGATTGAGTAGAATAGAATTCCCATATCTTCGAACTTAGATTTAGCTCCCTCTTCCCTATCCACTATAACTAGTAATTTTTTCACTTCGGCTCCGGAATCTCGAACAGCGTTGATTGCCTTTATAACAGAACCCCCGGTAGTAACAACATCTTCAAACATTGCTACCACATCTCCCTCATTCAGATTGCCTTCAATAAGTTTTCCAGTACCGTGACCCTTTTCCTGTTTACGGACAAGAAAACCAGGCAATGGATTTCCTTGCTCTTGACTTAGTGCGAGAACTGAACCCACAATAGGATCAGCCCCCATAGTTGGACCACCCACAGTAGTAATAGAAGTATCTTTCTTAATCTCTTCAAGGAAAATTTTTCCTATGAGATTTACACCCTCGGCATCAAGGGTTGTAAGCCTAGCGTCTATGTAATAGGTGCTTTTCTTGCCGGACGCAAGCGTAAAATCACCTCTAAGTATTGATTTGTTTTGTAATATTTGTTTTAGTCGTTCTTTATTGCTTTCAGCCATAGCGACAATCTAACCTCACTCAAATAATGTTGTCAATTACTTATGAAATAATTTACGTGGCCGTTTCTAATACATGATATTATCGAAAGGTTGACTAATTTAATTAAATATAGGAAGTTAGGAAGGGAAGTAATTTATTAAAGGAGGGGGTATGATGATAAAAAAGAAAGTTATCACTATTTTGAGTTTGGTCTTATTTTCAAGCCTATTCTCAGTCTCACCTACATCAGGCCAAATTGTGGTTCCACCTGAATTTAAAAATCAACAGGGCACCCCGGCAGAGAGTATTTTTATTTGTACTCTTTTGCCCAATGGAGCGCGTATACAGGCATTATATCCGGCCAGCGATTTGATAGCAGGAACTATCGGTGGATTTAACATAAGAACAATAGAAGGTTTTCCCGGATTTGGCTCTTTTGTTGTTCCAAACATAAATATCGGACTATCTACGACTAACGTTGAGCCGGGAGAACTGAGTAATGTATTTGCCAACAACACAGGTCCTAACGCACAAACAGTATTTTCAGGTGATCTAAATATTGGGTCGATACCGCTTTGTAATACTAATCCATGCCCATTTAATATTGCTGTTACCTTTCAGACTTCTTTTCAATACAATCCGTCTGATGGAAATCTTTTGTTGGACATGGCAGTACCTTCTTGTATGGATGGTACTGTTCCATTTATTTTAGTCGATTCAACGTTTGAGTTAGATGCAATTTTTGCAACTGATTCCAATGCAACTGAAGGAAGCCCCGGTTTTTGGGATATAACCCAATTTGTATATACAGAGCGTATGTCGACAGTACCAACAATATCTGAGTGGGGCATGATAGCTATGGTGGCGGGATTTGGATTAATTGGATTTTTTGTTGTGCGTCGGAGAAAATCCCAAGTATAAGATATCCATAAGAAATTAAAAGGGAGCCGAAGCTCCCTTTTTTTAATATTAGCGTTGTTATATTTTAAGCAGCAACTTTCCTTCTTCTCATAACCATAAATCCTACTATTCCCAAAATTCCTGCCAGAGCAATTAATCCCCATTCGGAGAGTGTTGGAACGTTTGATGGTGTTTGTTGTGAAAATACTATAGCATCAGTACAATCAGGCAATTGTCCAACTAGTGTTAGTAACCCGGTTGTAGTGTTCACAGTTTCAAGACTAGCGTTGGGGAAACTTAGAGGTGCTAGAGGATTAAGACTTGATGCAAACAGCACTTGGGTTACAGGGTGAAATGCAAATGCGCCAAGATTAGGAAATTCCTGACTAAACGCCGTAACTTGTGTTGCCTGACCTGTTGCAGGGTTTATTGTGAATAATCTAGCGCCATCAGGACCTTGCACATTTGTCGCCCAAAAAAGAGTACCGTCAGCCCTGATTGCTAAACCGTTCCCCGCACCACCATCATCAATATTTCCTATTATGCTACCCAGTCCCGTTATTTGGTTAATTTCCATTAAAACTGAGTCATTATTATCAAAGTCCACACACCTTCTTCCTATCGCAAACAGTGTATCTGTAGCAGGGTCATAAGTTAGGTCCGGCGCCCTTCCGCATTCGCCCGGAGTCTCATCATCACCGATTGGCCCTATTAAAGAACCTTGGCCAGTTAGCGGGTTAATTTCAATAAAAATAGCATTCATAACATCACCAACATCTGCTTGAGCACTGGCCACTAAACGGCCGTCCCCAAGAAATGCCAGACCTGTTACACCTTGAAAGCCAATGGGACCGACCAGGGTCGAAGCAGCTGTATTCGGATTCACAATGTAAAGTGTACTATCGGTTGCCGGAGCGGGGTTGTCACACGTATCAGCCGAAGCAGCAAAAAGAGTAGTTTCTTGTGCAGTTGAAACACCGTAAGAAAATATAAAGATTAGCAAAAATGATATTGTTAATTTAAGGAATTTCATCCTTGGTTCCTCCTTAGAAGTACTTAAGCGCATTTTATCACAATTGTTTCTTGATGTATACATATTTTGAGAGATGGAAGTCTTCATAAATATGAATACTATAAATGCCTTGCCTAATCCTGCTAACCAAAAAAAGGAGCCGAAGCTCCCTTTTTTATTTTCTTAATTTATTTGGACCTGAAAGTTTTTGAAGCTACTCTGCACCTTCAGATTCTATCTGAAAAAGAGCGCCTAGATTAATAGTACCGTGTTCGTCGGGATCCTGCGGATTATTCGTGCCGGGATTTCCGGGGTTCAAATTGGAAGCAGTATCATCCGGAGGAAATAGTATTAGGGTTCGGAGAAATTCTAATACCATTTCTTGTTTCCTATCGTTCAACTTTTGAAACGCTTTCTTTGATTCCTCAGCTTCGCCACCATGACGAAGTATCACTTCTTCAAGGTTAATACTCCTTCCGTCGTGCCCGTATGGAGCTGTGCTTCCAACTCCCCAAAGAGGCTCAGTCATAAATTCGGTGACCATCGTCCCATCATATTCGCGTTCATGAAAAGCAGGACCTAAATCGTGACGTTTAAAGTCTGCAAATATATTCTTCACCTCAAATGACTCGCCCTTGGGTAATAATTGTGGGTATTCTTCTCCATCATCTGAGACTTCAAACAATTCTGTAGCTGTTGCAAAAAGCCGGTTAAATATCCCTCTATTCGGATCATATTCAGTCTCAACATCAGCTATACGTCTATCACTATCAACTGTAAGGTTTTGAACATGACAGCCCGTACAACCTATATCCTCCATTATCCTTACACCTCTCCTGGCAGTTCTAGTCATCTTACCAGTTCCAGGTTTGAAATAATTAAGCAAATAAAATTCCAGATGATCTACAAGTGCAGGGTCAATTTCATTAACTACACCGTCAGCGTCTCCATCTTCATTAGAGTCGCACACAGGAGGTCTTTCTATCTCGTCAATCTGAGGATCAAATTCCATACCGGCAGGAGTAATAATAGCTTGTGGATTATCAGGATCAGTTGCAAAACATAAAAGCGTGTCTGCGGTTTGTAAACCCATCTCATCCTTAAAAGCTCCTATAATAAATTCACGCATTGATATAGTGCCACCATGATGAAAGAAGGGGCGCACCCTGAGATCGGGATTTACACCTTTCACTTGAGATGTATCGACAGATCCATCGGGACTTGCAGTTATAGAACCGTATTTAATCCCCTTACTTTCAAGGTCCAGAGTCACGGTACTAGATTGCTCCTGTGCCATAGTGATTGCCTGACCTCTTATACTCCTTAAATCTTTTGTAATTTCATCCGCAAGCATTTCAACTAATCCCAAGCCGAACAGGTGTGGCGCGTCCCTGCTATCAGGTCGAGTGGCTACATCGCCGCCAAACCCTGCAGCTCCCTTAGGTCTGCCATGACATGCGGCGCAGCTATCAGTTAAACCTGCACCAAGTGCTCTATTTTCCTGAATATTGCCTGAGGAATCATTACTCACACGTGGCCCTTGTCCCTGATCTTCAGTAAATTTTCTTTGAAATAATTGACGTCCTCTACGAATAGAGCGCGCTGGATCTCTCAGAATTAAGTAACTGGATGATCCGGGTGTTATTTCATCACCAGTGCCAGCACCTACTTGCTCCTCAAGTGATTTCCCGATCGTACCCCCGGGAACATTTGGAAACGTCTGCGTTTCATCAGTCAACTGAGCTTGTGACATAGAATAAAAAATGAAAAAAAACAAAATGGAAACCGAGAATATAGGTATAGATAAATTTCTGCTATGTAAAATCATGGAATGCCCCCTCTCTTTGTATTTCAAGACTTAATGCTTTTACTTAGTAGGAGCAATACCGATGCCAGGAGCTGGAACCATGGAATATGCAATAACCACAGGGTATTACAACGACACAGAAAGATGCTCTGAACATAGTTGTGGAAATAAACACTGTGCAAAGTGTCTCATATAACATAAGTTCAGGCATTAAGGAGATTTTATGTTGAAATTGATAGAGCAGATCGGGATCGACATTATGACCTCACGAATGCTATTTATGTCTTATAAAGTGTCAGACAATCTGACAACTGACACTTGCAAATCCTACAATTTCTAGCTATTGCTGAAGTCCCCATTGGCATGATTATTGCCAATATTTGTTGTGTAAGAATAATTATACGAAAATGATAAATACCACAGCTTCTTCACACGGAATATCAGGGACTTTAACCGAAGCTACTCACTGTCTGCATTGTGGGGAGGAGCTTACTCCATCCAACAGAATATTTTCAGATGGAAATTATTTCTGCTGCACAGGATGCAGTACTGTTTATGACCTACTAAACACTCTAGGACTCCAAGATTTTTACAAAATCAAGAAAGAACAAAATATTGATAAAATTGGTAGACCGATAGATCCAGAATCAGCGGAGGAGTACGGATATCTGGATCAGGAAAACTTCGCAAATCAGTATACGAATTTAGAATTCCCAGAAAGAATGAATTTTTATATAGAAGGAATTCACTGTGGAGCTTGCTTATGGCTGATTGAAAAAATATCGGACTATTCTCCCAATATAAAGTCTGTTGCTCTGGATATGTCGACAAATGTAGCTACTGTTGAATTTGATGAGAAGAGGGTATTTTCCAGCTTTCCCGGGCTTGTAAAGCGATTCGGATATAAAGCGTATCCAATAAAATTAGACGAAGAAGCTCAGGAACTTAAGAAAAAAGAAGGCCGTAAATCACTAATCAGAATCTCTGTCGCGGCGGTATGTGCCGGAAATATAATGCTGCTTTCCGCTGCAATATATTTTGGTGCTGAGGGTATATTTGAGGAGCAATTTGGACTATTAAACTTTTTATTGTCTATACCAGTTGTTACATATTGCGCTTGGCCATTTTATAAGAGCGTCATTAGCTCAATTAGAGCTAAACGTGTCACGGTCGATATACCAATTGTACTTGTAATCTTGGTCGGTCTTTTATTAAGCTCCTATAATTTCTTGACCGGGAGTGACCAAGTTTACTTTGATTCTGTAACAGCATTTGTATTTTTACTACTAGCGAGCAGATATTTTCTAAAATCAATTCAAGACAGAATCTCAAACAAAGAACCGGCAAGTAGATCACTCTTTAATCAAAACAAAGTGCTTATTTGGGATGCCGAGAACAAACAGTTTTTTCTAGAACCAATCGACAACCTTAGACCTGGGCAAAGAGTTAAGATCAGTTACGGAGACCGTATACCTGTCGATGGAAAACTCCTGACAGAAAGAGCCGATCTCAACCTCTCAGTCTTAACAGGAGAAAACATTCCTCAAACACTTATAAAGAATGACCATATATACGCAGGGTCTATCTTGAATTCTGACCAAGCAATAATTGAAGTAATAACTACGGGTAGTTCTACACGAATTGGGAAATTGCTGGATGAAGTTGAGAGAAACTACAGAAGTAAAATTAGCAATTCTACCTACAGTGATAAATTCGCTACAATGTTCACACTTGCCGTGGGTATCACTGCTTTAATCTCTTTTGTAACCATTTCTACCCTCCTAGATACATCGACAGCATTAAACAGGGTTATGGCTTTTGTGTTGATTGCCTGCCCTTGCGCTTTTGTTTTTGCTCTTCCACTAACCTTTGGACTATCTCTGAATAGAGCTGTTGAAAAAGGAATACTTGTAAAAAGCTCTAAAATTTTTGAGAAGCTTCCTCAGATAAAAAATATTTTCTTTGATAAAACTGGAACTCTGACCAATGGGGTTTACAAAATATTAAAATGGAATACCAAAGCACTTTCCGAATATGACAAAGCTGCAATTTTAGCAATAGAAAGAAAGTCTGCTCACCCAATAGCTCGAGCCATTGTTTCCCATTTAAGTGTTCAAAAAGTAGCATTGCCTGAACTAACAGACTTTAAACACAACTATACAAAAGGCATTGAAGCAAAAGTAGGGTCCCACTTTTATGAGATATTGTCAGATAAAGACATTCACCACACTAACGAAGTCAATGAGATCATTACTACAAAAACTGTTATAAAGAAAGATGGCCAAAAAATATCAGAACTATTCTTAGGCGACTCTTTAAAAGATGACGCAAAATATGTCGTTAACTTACTCCAGGACAAGGGCTACAAAATTCATGTTCTATCAGGAGACAACGAAAACAATGTAAAGAGCGCCGCTCATAAATTAGGAATTTCAGGCAACTGTATTAATTGGTCAAAATCTCCGGAAGAAAAAGCACAGATAATTCAAAATTACCAAGAAACATTGATGGTAGGAGATGGGCTTAACGACACCGCAGCTTTTTCTTCTTCAGATGTAGGAATCTCAGTGCAGGGCAGTGTAGAGGAGAGCCTCAAAGTATCTGATTCTTATTTACTAAACAACAACCTCTTTAATATTGTTGATCTGCTCGAATACGGATCGATAACAAAAAATAGCATAACTAGAAATACTCGTTTCTCTGTTGTTTATAACATTGCAGCAGGAACGCTGGCTCTACTGGGATATATAAACCCTTTGGTTGCAGCAGTACTAATGCCGCTAAGTTCTGTTCTATTAATTGGCTCTAGCTTATACGGTTATAACAAACTCAATGTAAGGAGAGAATCCTCTTAACCATGAATATTATTTTTTTGACTCTTGGAATCTCTATTGCTATGGCTCTTGTCTTCCTGGCAGCTTTTATCTGGGCAACAAAAAAGGGCCAATATGACGACCTTACAACACCAAGTGAAAGAATGTTATTGGATGACTATGAAATCAAAGAAACAAAGAAGGATGAAAAGGAGGAGAAAGTTATATGAGCTCAGGAATTCAAGTTAATAAAGGAATTATGGATAGAATTATCTATGATGACGATGTAGTAAAAATGTTTCTGTACGCCACAATATTCTGGGGAGCCGCAGCTTTTATTGTAGGATTGCTCGCAGCTCTACAGCTAGCCTTCTGGCCAGCCAACCTAGAACTAGAGTGGCTCACTTTCGGTAGAATCAGACCACTTCATACTAACGCCGCTATTTTTGCATTTGGCGGTAATATAATTTTTGCCGGTATATATCATTCGACTCAGAGACTGCTTAAAACCCGGAACTTCTCAGATATGTTGAGCAAGATACATTTCTGGGGCTGGCAGCTGATTATTGTTGGTGCACTAATTACTCTACCCCTTGGGTATACAATGAGTAAAGAGTATGCTGAGCTTGAATGGCCGCTTGACATAGCAATAGCCGTTATATGGGTAGTATTTGCGGTTAATTTCTTCGGAACCATAGCAATTAGAAGGGTAAAACATCTATATGTTGCAATATGGTTCTATATAGCAACCATTATAACAGTTGCTCTCCTTCACATAGTAAATTCAATAGAAATACCCGTTGCATTGTTTAAGAGCTACCCCGTTTATTCTGGAGTTCAAGACGCTCTGGTTCAATGGTGGTATGGTCACAATGCTGTAGCATTTTTCCTTACAACACCATTTTTAGGTCTAATGTATTACTATGTTCCAAAAGCAGCTAACAGACCTATATATAGCTACAAACTTTCAATCATCCATTTTTGGTCATTAGTTTTTATTTACATCTGGGCTGGCCCCCATCATCTTTTAAACACAGCTCTTCCCGACTGGGCTCAGAATGTAGGAATGGTATTCAGTATTATGCTCTGGGCTCCTAGCTGGGGTGGAATGATCAACGGTCTTTTGACGTTGAGGGGAGCATGGCACAAACTGCGTACAGATCCAATCATTAAATTCCTTGCAGTCGCCGTCACATTCTATGGAATGTCCACATTTGAGGGACCTCTTCTTTCAATTAAATCTGTAAGCTCCTTGGCACACTATACAGACTGGATTATCGGTCATGTGCACGGAGGAACGCTGGGCTGGAATGGATTCCTCACATTCGGAATCATCTACTATATGGTGCCAAAACTTTGGAATACCAAAATGTATAGCCTGAGACTCATGAATTGGCATTTCTGGATTGGCTTTATGGGAATTCTCCTCTACTACATCTCCATGTGGGCAAGTGGTATTACTCAGGGGCTCATGTGGCAGGCAATCGGAGAGAATGGACAGCTTGTTTATCCGGACTTCGTGGAAACAGTAATGAGAATTGCCCCTCTATACTGGGTTAGATTTGTAGGCGGCGCTCTTTTCTTAATTGGGTTCCTATTCTTAATCTATAATGTTTGGGTAACCATTAAACATGCACCTAAAAAAGAAACTGTCTCCTATGTTGAAGTTCCACCGCTTAAATCTGATGTTACGGCAATTGGAACAGGACATAGAAAACTCGAGGCACTTAGCCTTATTTTCACTGTGATTCTTTTCATATCGGTATTAGTTGGTTCTGTAATTGAGATATTACCAACTCTCTCTATTTACAAATATCTGCCGACGGATGAAAAGACAGAGCCTTATACACCACTTGAGCTCGCAGGTAGGGACGTATATATAAAAGAAGGCTGTTACGTATGTCATTCACAAATGATAAGAAAACTTCCATTTGATGTACTCCGTTACGGAGAGGCTTCTACAATCGGCGAATCTATGTATGACCGTCCGTTTCAGTGGGGATCTAAACGAACCGGACCCGATCTTGCCAGAGTTGGTGGCAAGTATCCGGATATGTGGCATTTACGACATATGATAAATCCTAGGGAGATCACTCCGAATTCGATCATGCCTTCTTATCCTTGGTTGGCTGCCAAGAAAACTGATTATAACATTCTGAGAAAGAAACTCAGTGTTATGAGAATGTTAGGAGTACCATATGATGATAATGAGGTGGCTAACGCTGACATTATAGCCGAAAAAGAAGCGGCCGTAATTTATGAAGAACTGATCAGCCAGGATAAGTCTCTTGAATCGGTCAAGGATACAGAGTTAATAGCTCTAATTGCTTATCTCCAGAGCCTTGGCCAGAAAACTTCGAGTGAGGAGGTGTCACAATCAAACAACTAGCACTCTCTTACTTTGAAAACATTGAATTAACAAATATTGCTCTAATCTTGTTCCTAATCGCATTTGCTATTGTAGTGTTTAGGGTAATGAGCAAAAGAAATAAGAAACTCTATGAAGAGCTGGAGCAGTTGCCTCTAGAAGAGGAGCATTATCAGACAACAGAGAAGGAGGATGACAAATGAGTGAAAAAGAAAAAGATGAACTGCTGATAAAAGGTCATGATTATGACGGTATACAAGAGTTAAATAACCCACTACCCGGGTGGTGGTTAATGACTTTTTATATCACCATTGTGTTTGCTGTAGTCTATTATTCGTATTATACATTTTTTGGTGGACCAACTTCGGACGAAGAGCTTGCGCAAAAAATGAGTGTAATTCAATCAGAGCAGCAAATTGCAGAAGAAAGTGCTCCTGTAAAATCAGCTGACGATTACGTAGCACTTCTGGATAACCCTGAAGTGCTTGAGAAAGGTAAAGCTGAATATATGCTAAAGTGTATGGCATGTCATGGTGATAAGGGCCAGGGACTTATTGGTCCAAACTTCGCAGATGAATACTGGATACATGGAGACGGGTCCGTAAGTGCTATACTAGAAGTAGCAAACGACGGTGTGCTCGACAAAGGTATGCCACCATGGAAAGGGGTTATTCCAGAAGAAACACTTGAAGCTGTTGCTGTATATATTTACAGTCTCCAGGGAACTAACCCAGAGGGAGCAAGGCCACCTCAAGGAGAAAAGGTAGAGCGTAATTGAGAGTTATAGATCAAAGAAATCTTCCCGATGATCGTCCGGCATCAATGGATGAACAGGGAAGAAGAGTCTTTATTTTCCCAGCTTCTGTTAGTGGTTTTTGGAGACGCTACAGAACTATAGTAGAGATATTTCTTATAATCTTTTTTCTTGTACTTCCGTGGATTAAAATTGGCGGACACCAAGCATTATTGCTCAATATTGGGGATAGACAATTCTCTATATTTGGCCTTACATTTTGGGCACATGATGCTCCGCTTATCTTTTTTATACTAGCCTTTCTCACAATAGGGCTTGCTTTTGTTACAGCTGTATGGGGCAGGATTTGGTGTGGCTGGGGTTGCCCTCAAACAGTTTTTATTGATGGAGTATTCAGAAGGTTTGAGTACTGGATTATAGGCAGCCACATACAGCAACGCAACCTTGCGAAAGTACCTTGGAGCATAAAGAAATTCTTCAAATTAAGTGTGCTTTGGACACTATTTCTTATAGCAAGCCTAATAATTGCACATAGTTTTTTAGCTTATTTTGTAGGTGCTGACAGGCTTGTGGAAATGACTCAGCATAACCCTACGGAGAACTGGACCATCTTTGTGGTAATGGGGTTTATAACAGCTGTAATACTATTTGATTTTGGATGGTTCAGAGAACAGTTCTGTATCATAATGTGCCCATATGGAAGATTCCAGTCAGTACTTATGGATGATGATTCTGTCACTGTTTCCTACGATCCAGTTAGAGGAGAACCAAGAAAAGGTCAGGTGGAATCTGGGGAACAACAAGGTGACTGCATAGACTGTTATAAATGCGTAGCCGTTTGTCCAACGGGCATAGATATAAGAGAAGGACTTCAGCTAGAGTGTATCGGATGCACTGCATGTATTGACGCATGTGACGAGGTAATGGAAAAGATAGACAAGCCTAAAGGTCTAATAAGATATGCTACGGGAAATTGTCTAAAAGGTATTCGGTCCAAATTTCTTACACCAAGGGTCGGTATATATTCTGTATTACTAATCGCTGTAGTTTCTGCACTAATCTTTTTTGTTTCTCAAAGGCAGGACATTGTTGTAACTGTACTCCGAGGAAAGGACAATCCCTACCAGGTTGTTCAAAATAATGGGCAGGAACAAGTAATCAACCACTTCAAGCTGCAAATAAAGAACCAGACTTTTGATGAGCTAAATGTTCAAATGGCTCTACCCAAAACATGGACAGATAAAAAGGTTGAATTAGTATCTCAGACAGAGACTATAGCACTTGAAGGAGGGATGAACTCTACTATACATATATTTATTAAGTTTCCTCCTTCGGTAACCGGAGCTTCGGGATCAGAGAATATTAAACTTGATTTCATAGATACAAATAACGATAGGACACGAATCGAGGAGAATGTAAAACTTGTCGGACCTAAGTCAATTTGAAGAAGTTTTAAGACAATGGTCTTTTTTATCAATTCCCGTAGCCGTTTTAGTGGCGAGCATCTTGGGGAGCACACACTGCATTACTATGTGCGGACCAATAGCTATAACAGTAAATAATAGCAGTGGCTACATGAGTCTTTACCACATAGGTCGACTAATAAGTTATTTGATACTTGGAACGCTGGCAGGATTATTAGGTGAAGCCTTTTTGTCTAACAATTTCCCTCTTATTTCAACTATATCTATAGGTCTGATTTCAATATTTTTTATCTATACAGGATATAAACTCGTTGTGGGAAAACCTCTCGAATTTCTGCCGAGTAAAACAATTTCATCCCTAATCTCAAAACCCGCTAAATGGTCTCTCTCCCAAAGTAAACCAATTAAATCTCTAACGCTCGGAATTGTAAACGGTTTTCTCCCCTGCGGATGGGTATATATATTTGTGATTGGTGCGGTTGCTACAAAAAACCCTGTTTACAGTGCAGGGATACTTTTTATATTTTGGCTCGGTACGGTGCCGGCGTTATCAGCATTCCCTTATATATATAAAAAGACTTTTAAAAAGGCTCCTAGAAAGCTAGCGATTGCAGCAGGAGTACTTTTAATAATAGTAGGATTAGCCAATATTACTATTCACTTATTACCAAACAATAACAACCACAACCATCATGTACACAACACAGAGCATTAAGAACTATTTGGAATAACATTCCCATAGTTGTCATCGCTTGTGCTAATGAAATAATCCAAAATATCTGTTGTAGTAATTATCCCCTTCAGTTTGCCCGATTCTTCTATAACGGGAATGGCATTAAACTTACCGACACTGATTAATTTGCCAGCATCGACAATCTTCGTATCTTCAGTAACTGTTACCGGATCTTTAGTCATCACAAGTCCTACCGTTAGCTTGTTGAGTTTGAGGTTTTGAATTATGGCCATGCGAAGATCACGATCTGTAACTATTCCTACCAATTCTCCTTCTTCCAAAACCGGGGCCTGGCGAATACGGTTTTCTAAAAGTAGATTAAATGCATCTTTAACATCCTCATTGGGTGCTAAAAACACAGGGTTTTTAGTCATATATTCTTTTACTAACATATTATCACACCTATTGTTGTTATTTGGGCCCGCACTCAGTCTGCCTTTCTAGGAGATCCATGAAGAATAGCCACAAAAACCAGTTCCTCTTCTCCAGCTTTAACAGAGTGCTTTTCATCAACATCGTAGATAACAATGGATCCTGGCCCTGCGACAGCTTGAGAACCATTATTTCCTCTAAAAACTCCTTGGCCTTTTAGAACTAAGAGATAAACAGGAGATAACGAGTTGCTGTGCTCCTTTAATTCCTGACCAGGTTCTAACGCAAATTGTAAAAGTCTTCCATTCTTATCAGTATGAATCGATTGTGCAATTGGATGTTTATCATTAAATTTAATATCCTGCATAAGATCAACGTGCTCCATAACCTTTCTCCTAGTACAAATTATTGAATGTCAAAAAGTTTAAGCTTTCTATATAACGTATCTCTAGATATGCCTAACATCTCCGCAGCTCTTGATTTGTTGCCTTTAGATTCACGAAGGGCCTCTTCAAGCGCAAATTTTTCAAGCTTATCTAAGGCAAGTATCTGATGTTCGGAAGTTGCTTTTGGTTGTTGCCATAGCATATGTCCCTTTAAATCTTTATAAGTAATTGTCGCTTTATTAGAGGGGCTTACAGCTATTATTCCTTCTATTAAATTCTCCAATTCTCTTATATTTCCTGGAAAGTCGTAACTGTATAAATGGTTAAAGGCCTCCTCTGAAAGTCCCTCCACATTCTTGGCATACTTTTTGTTAAAGGTATTTATGAAATTCTCTATTAATAGGGGGATGTCTGATGCTCTATCTCTAAGTGGAGGCAGTTCAATCACGATCACGGCAAGTCTGAAAAATAAATCCTCCCTTAGATACTTGTTCTTTAAGTCATCAATGGAGTGGTTACTCGCGGCTATTACCCTAACATCAAGTGAAATCTCATGGGTATGCCCTATAGGCCTCACCTTGTAATCCTCAAGTACTCTTAACAGCCTAACCTGAAGATCCTTTGGCATCTCTCCAATCTCATCCAGAAGAATAGTGCCACCATTGGCCGCTATAAAAAGCCCCTCATGGTCTTTTACTGCACCCGTAAATGCTCCCTTTTTGTAACCAAAGAGCTCTGACTCAAGCAGCTCCTTTGGGATCGCTCCGCAGTTGACCGCTATAAATGGTTTATTGGATCGATCTCCTCCCAGATGAATTGCTTTTGAAAGAAGTTCTTTTCCCGTTCCTGTTTCGCCCACAATAAAAACAGGTGCGCTACTTCTTGCTGCAGCTGATGCTTTCTCAAAAACAGCCTTCATAATTTTAGAACTGCTGATTATGTTCTCAAAGCCATATTTTTGTGAAATAATCTGTTTGAGCTCGCCTAATTTGTTTTCCAACTCATATGACTTTCTGGTTACTTCAAGTTTGTTAAGAAGTATATCTTTATCAAAGGGTTTTGTAATAAAATCAGAAGCGCCGTGCTTAATTGCATCCACGGCTGTTTGTACGGTTCCTTGCCCTGTTATCATAATAACCGTCAAACCGAATATAATATCTTTAAGTTTCTCAAGCAAAGTGAAGCCATCCATCATGGGCATCACAAGATCAAGCAGAGCAATATTAATATTGGGAACCTCTGCAGCTATTTTAAGAGCTTCTCGACCAGAAAACGCAGTAACAACTTCGTAGTTATTTCTTTCAAGCAACTCTTTTACAGCACTGACAAATTCCTCATCGTCATCAACCACCAAAACTCTAAGCTGACTTTTATTCAATTAATCTCCTCCTGATTTAGTATTGGAAGACTGATGGATACAATAGTTCCTTTTCCCTGCTTACTTTCAATACTGATGTCTCCTCCGTGGTCATGGACAATACTCTTTGCCACTGATAACCCTAAACCGGTTCCTTTTCCAGCTGGTTTAGTTGTAAAGAAAGGCTCAAACACAAAGGGTATCGTCTCCTCAGAAATACCTACACCAGTATCTCTAATTTGAACTTTAATAGATTGCGATTTTTCTTCTTTACATGTAATTATCGAGAGTACTCCACCTTCAGGCATAGCGTCTACTGCATTCATCATCGTATCTGAAAACACAAGATTAATAAGATTTGTGTCAGCAAATATTTGAAGGTTCTCATCTTTATCTGTCTCTAGAACAATTCCCTTCTTCTTAAGTACAGGTCTTATCATCTCAATTGATTCCTCTAGAAGATTTGAAATATTCTCAGGGCTCTTCTCATTGCCTGGCCTTCCTACAAATCTTAAGAGTCTATGTATAACTTTTTGTCCATATAGAATCTGCCTCTCAATTGAGCTTAATTTCTCACCAATATCTTTATACTCAGGGAAATCGGGGATATCCTCTTTAAGCATCTGAACTCTAAGAAGCATTGATGCCAGTGGGGTACCCATATGATGAGCAAAACCTTCTGCCATTTTCCCTATTATTTGAGCCTTTTCTAGTTCTATTATCTTGTTTCTCATTATAATTCGTTCACTTATATCTCTTATTGTTTCTATAAACCTTCCCTGGCCCTCATTCATATAGACAAGACTAATGCTCACCGAGATTCGCTTACCACCTTTACCGATTCGCTCAGTCTCATAATCTGTTATCCTTTTTCCTTCGCTAACTTTGTTGAGCTTTTCTGAAAAGCTTTCCCTACTCTCAGGTGTAATAATTTCCCAGATCTCATCAATCTGTTTTTTATCACCTGCGCAGAAGAGTTGTCGGGCCTCTCTGTTTAAGGTTTCTACAACACCCTTTTGATCAAAAACAATTATGGCATCAGTAGTGTTATCCATGATTTGCCTGAGCCTTTGCTCTCTCTCATTTAGAAGGTTCTCGGTATTTCTACGCTCTGTAATATCTATAATAGTGCTTATAACCACCAGCTCTGAATCTGACTTCACAAAGTTAAGCCCTATTTCAACTGGAAATTGGCTGCCATCCGAGCGTAAAGCAAAGAGATCTCTACCCTCTCCCATAGATCTTGTATTGGGAGCTTTAACATAGCCAGACCTATATTTAATATGGCCGCGTCTAAATCCCTCAGGCATTAGATCTTCTACAGACTTACCAAGCAGAGCACCTCGTTCATAAGCAAACATCTTTTCAGCCTGTGAATTTAAAAAAATAATTTGTCCCATATCATCTGACACGATTATCCCATTTGGCACAGATTCTACGATCAACCGGAATGTCTCATCCGATATGTCCGATCCATTCTCATTTGACCGCTCAAAATCTTCGAGCTGTAACCGAAGCTTTTCCAACTCACTCATAAGTTCTTTTTTAGTTTTATCTTTCTCTTTCATAATAGACTGCGCCCAAAATCACATGATTTATTCAACTATCAGACTAGCACTTTGTGAAAAGGCTTACAATATTTTCAGTAGCTTGCGCATTCTATGATCTATAAATAAAGCTATAAAATTCGAACCTCCTTTCCCAGCTCTCGAGGCTAAAGGATGCTATTACTAGATCTTTTTTAATAGTAGAAAGTTCATCTTTTACATAAGAACTAAGAACCGTCTCAGGTTTAAAGCCATAATGGTCAAGTATTTTAGTAAAACTATTATTGTCAGATATGTACCTGACTATAATCTTCTGGAAATGATGTTTTAGCCCCTCATATAGCAGAATATTAAACAGTTGTGATCCCAATCCTTTTCCCCTATACTCGGGATCAACTATCAACTTTAGTTCCGCCGCATGTGACCAAAAAAGCCCCTCTGAGTGAAGTGATCCCTTTGCTACAATCATGCCTTCTACCAATGCAGCTAATTGAAATTCCTTATTATCGTGAACACATGCAAACCAGCCCTCAACATTTTCCCACTTTGTTACATCATCTTTATATATAAGAAGGTCGGACTTAGGTATTCTTGAAAAAAATTTATATAAAGCTGATATATCCGCAGGTTCAATTGGTCGTGTAATCACCTTCGTTTTATCAATGAGGGTGAGCTCTTTGGGATACTCATTCATTTCTATTAAGTATTATTGCAATCTTCGTACCAACTATATTTTATTAATATTTGGTGGTTAAACGGCACATCTGCCTTACATATAAGTGTCGCAATATCTGACACCTGACATTTTACTTTTAAGGATATTATTTTCGTAATATTCAGATATGAAGGGAATTTATTGATAAAGTGGGTTGTATTAAGACAACTTTCTCTTATATGTTAGGATAATTTATATGAAAAAACTATATTTATTATTGCCTATATTAATTCTGCTGTTATATGGTGGTTGCAGCAATGGAAACAATAATGAATGTGTGTTATTGTCGTCAGAGTTTATGAACTCCGAATGTTTAGCTGAGGATATGATAGATTTATGCGTCGGAATCAGTTGTGAAACTACCCCCCATGTAGGTATTGGTTTGTTATCTACATCCGCGGGTTCTGCAACAGATTGTTCAACAATAGAATGTAATGACAGAAGTTTTACTGAACTAGCTTTTAATGCTGAAGATATTTTATTTTCGACCGTTATTTTGGATGGTGAAAACCTAGGCAACGTAGAATGTCGGTTCTTTCAAAACCAGTAACGCAAACTTTCCTAATCTAATCACTTACAAATCAACCGACATAGCTAATTTGGAAAACTAAGAGGGTGTTGTAAGCCCTTGAAATCATTGGTGGAGCCGATCGGGATCGAACCGACGACCTCATGAATGCCATTCATGCGCTCTCCCAGCTGAGCTACGGCCCCACGAATGCGTATTAATTTAAGTCCGGTTTGATTCAAAGTCAAATAAAATAATGTATAATTCCTAATTCAAAACTTTGTAATAATACCTTGCAAAATAAGGAGATTTATATGCGTGTAGTTAATGTTGGTCTAATTGGAGCTGGCACTGTAGGTTGTGGCGTAATAAAAATACTTAATCAAAATAAAGAGATTATTGAAAGCAGAACCGGCATAAGCCTTAATTTAACAAAGATTGCCGATAGCGATCTGAACAGGAAAAGACCGGTCAAACTTCC
Source organism: Thermodesulfobacteriota bacterium (assembly GCA_021604765.1). Taxonomy (GTDB): domain Bacteria; phylum Desulfobacterota_D; class UBA1144; order Nemesobacterales; family UBA2774; genus CR02bin9. The sequence continues at coordinate 32,207 of BQJP01000016.1, read as the reverse complement.
AAAGAGGAAGGTTACTAAGGACGCCCGAGACCTAATCAAAGATAACTCTATAGATATAGTAATTGAGCTTGTTGGAGGTACCACAATAGCCAAAGACTTTGTGCTCGAATCTATTAAAAATGGAAAGCATGTGGTTACTGCGAACAAAGCCCTTCTTGCTCATCATGGAAAAGCAATTTTCGCTGAGGCCGCTAAAAAGGGTGTGGAAGTTGGTTTTGAAGCAAGTGTTGGAGGCGGCATACCTATCATTAAAGCAACTCAAGAAAGCTATGCAGCAAACAACATTCTCTCTATTCACGGCATAATGAACGGGACTTCGAACTATATACTTTCAACAATGACAGAGCATGGATATGAATTTGAGGATGTACTAAAGGAAGCACAGGAAAAAGGGTATGCTGAAGCCGATCCGTCTTTTGATATTGACGGTGTAGATGCTGCGCATAAGCTCTCAATTCTCATAATGCTATCGTTTGGAACTTTTTTGAATTTCGATAAGATTCCTGTAGAGGGCATCAGAAACATTACTTCACTAGATATCGCTTATGCTGATGAACTCGGATATCAAATCAAACTCCTTGCTATTGCCAAATCAAGAGAGGATGGACTAGAAGCAGGAGTATATCCTACACTAGTAAAAAAAGGGACTCAGTTGGCAGACGTCTCAGGTGCATTTAATGCTATTTACGTTGTAGGTGACGCAGTTGGACCCACAATGTTATATGGCATGGGTGCTGGAATGATGCCTACAGCAAGCGCAGTAGTTGGAGACGTTATTCAAATTGCCAAACATTTGGCCTTGGAAAATACTCATCTAACTACACCAAGTCCTTACGGGAACAAGATAAATTCATCCCTAATAAAAACAAGCGAAATAACAACTAAATATTATTTGCGTTTTCAGACAGCTGACATACCGGGAATATTAGGAAAAATCACTAGCTCATTAGGAAAACATAATATAAGTATTGAATCTGTAATCCAAAAAAGCAGACATTTAGGGGGGGGCGATGTACCAATTGTAATTATGACGCACGAAGCTAAAGAAAAAAACTTATTATCGGCCCTTAAAGAAATTAGCAAATTCAAAGCAATCACCGGTAAAACCAACTTTATCAGAATAGAAGAGCTATAGGTAGTACTTAATGGCAGACAAAACAAGCTTAAAAAACCAAGTTGATTACAAAGAAATATTTGACGCATTCCCTGAAAGTATAATCATACTTGATAAAAGCTTCTTAGTTGTGGACATGAACGATAATGCAGAAACTACCTTTAGAATTTCCAGAAAAAAAACAAGAGGACAAACTTCAAAATTATTTATGCCGATTGAGCTTGAGGAGCTTGCAACTAGATCCCTAGAAGAAGAAAGAACCATATTTGAGGATGAGATCAATCCAACTTTAAGGGGTGGGGATAAAATTTCCATTCAGGCAATAGCGTCGCCCTTATATACAAATACAGGCAATATACAAGGCGTCATTCTGCAAATAAAGGACATAGCTGCAGCTAAATTCCTAAGTAGCAAAAACATTCAAGAAATATCGACTTCAAGATTTGAAACCCTTATGCTGGGTCTTGCTCACGAACTTAAAAACCCGCTTAGTGGAATTAGAGGAGCAGCTCAATTGCTCACTGGTGAAACTGAAAGCAAAGAAACTAATAAGTGTGCTGAAATAATAACAAAGGAAGCAGATAGATTAACAAACTTAATAGATTCATTAAAACAGCTAGAACCATTTGCCGAGGAAGTATTTGAGCCCTTGGACATACATGACATTTTAATGGAAATCATGTACCTGGAGTCACTGTCAGAACTTAATCAGAACATTGAGTATAAGCAAAGCTTTGATATTACTCTTCCACCAATTAAATGTGATAGGAACTCTTTAAAGCAGGTATTTTTAAATCTAATAAAAAATGCTTCTCAGGCAGTTGAGGAAAAAGGTCAAGTCGAAGTTCTCACTAGATGGATCACAGAACATAGGGTAAAAGGTCAAAGAGCAATTTCTGTAGAAATTAAGGATAACGGAAGTGGCATTCCCAAAGAGTCTCTGGAAAAAATCTTTAGTCCCTTTTATACTACTAGAAAAGAAGGTACGGGTTTAGGATTATTCTTAGCATATCAGATTATAGCTAAACACGATGGAGTCATACTTGTTGAGAGCGAAATAGGAACTGGTACTGTTTTTAAGGTATATCTACCGTCAAATAAGGATTAACATTAGTCAAACCATTATAGTATCAAATAGGACCAAAAATGAAAAAGAGAATCTTAGTAGTTGATGATGAAGAGAGTATTAGGTGGGTACTTGGAAAGTGCCTGGAGAAAGAAGGGTATATAGTAGAGTATGGAGAAGATGGTTCAGAGGGGATTGAAAAAGCTTTGTCCGGCAATTTCTCATCAATAATACTAGATATTACTATGCCTGATATGACAGGTTTTGATGTACTAAATCAGATTAGATCAAGCGGCATTGATTCTCCTGTAATAATTATCACAGCTCAAAATACAGTTAAAAATGCAATAGAGGCTATGAAACAAGGCGCCTATGATTATATAGCCAAGCCTTTTGACCTTGACGAAGTGAAGATTACAGTTTCAAGAGCAATTGCAAGTTACGAGAATTCTAAAAAATTAGACTTATTATTAGACGAGAAGAATGAATCTGACACACTACAAGATATAGTCGGGCAATCACAGGCGATGCTGAATATCTATAAGATGATAGGACGTGTCGCAGAAAGAGATATAACGGTTTTGGTAAATGGGGAAAGTGGTACGGGTAAAGAACTAGTAGCTAGAGCTATTCATACAAATAGCACCAGGAGAAACAAGAAACTCGTTGCTGTAAATATTGCCGCAATCCCTAAAGAACTTTTGGAAAGTGAACTTTTCGGTTACCAAAAAGGGGCATTTACCGGTGCTTCTATATCTAGACAAGGACGCTTTGAAGAAGCCGATGGCGGCACACTCCATCTGGATGAAATAGGGGACATGCCGCATGAACTTCAAACTAAACTTCTACGTATTTTGGAAGAAAAGAAACTCTACCGTCTGGGTAGTGAAAAACCTTCTCCTATAGATGTAAGAATAGTAGCCTCTACTAATAAGAACCTTGAAAAAGAGGTCGAAGATGGCAACTTTAGAGAAGATCTTTACTACAGACTTAATGCAATAACAATAAAAATACCACCACTAAGGAATAGAAAAGAAGATATTATTCCGCTTGCGGAGCATTTTTTGAATAAATATGAAAAAGAGCTTGGGGTCGGTACCAGAACCCTTTCCGATGAATCGAAAGAAACAATAACAATCTATAGTTGGCCGGGAAACGTAAGAGAATTAGAGAATATGATAAAGCGTATGCTAGTACTGTCTTCTGATACCGTAATCTCGAGAGAAACTCTCCTAGATGCAGCTCCACATCTTACAGGTAAAGTAAGAGAAGACCGAGAATCAATGGCAAACTTGATAAAAGACGAACTAAGCTACTTAGTTGATTCCAAAGACGATGAATCATCAGAAAGAGTCTACGAAACAATAATAAAGAAGGTCGAAAAACCGCTTATTGAGCAGGTGCTTGAGATAACTAAGGGGAACAAAAAGAAGGCAGCTTCGATTCTGGGAATTAATAGAAACACACTTTCGAAAAAAATGGAGGAATTAGGATTTCAAGAAAAAGATAAAGAATAGACTGCTATAAATTATTTAACGCTTTTTAATTTTTCCATCTTTTCAAGCCCGTGCTTGGCTGCTTCTTGTTCGGCTTGTTTTTTGTTTCTACCCACACCTTTGCCAAAAGATTTTCTTCCTATTTTTACCTCAATATGAAAGTTTTTATCATGTGGAGGTCCCTCTTCGAGGACGACTTTGTACTTAGGCACTTTCTTAAACTTTCTTTGAGCTACCTCTTGAAGCTTAGTCTTATAGTCTTTAAATATTTCTTCATCGCCATTTAAGCAATTCTTTAATAGTGTGGTGATTACTTTATAGACTTTTCTGTAACCGCCGTCAATAAAAATAGCCCCTATTACCGCCTCAAAAGTGCCGGAAAGGTTAGAACCCCTCTCTCGGCCACCGGTATTCTCTTCACCTTTTCCCAGAAGTACTTGTTTATCAATTCTTAGCTCTTTTGCAAAATGTGCGAAGTTCATTCTGCTAACAATAGAACTTCTCATTTTGGAGAGCTTGCCTTCAGTAGCGTCAGGGTAACGCTTATATAAAACATCAGCGACAATGAATCCCAAGACTGCATCGCCAAGAAACTCAAGTCTTTCATTACTCTCTACGGAAGTTTCATTGGCATAGGAACTATGAGTGAGTGCAGTTTTAAGGAGCTCCCGATCTTTGAATTTATAATCGAGCTTTTTTTCAATCATGGATGTAAAAAATTATCATTAAGCTGAAAGAAAATCAATATTAGGCAAAATCAAAATATTATAAATATTGAAACACAATATGTTTAAACCTCGTCCTGAAAACAAATTCCCAGAAGAAATTTAAATAAAGCAACTAGAAAATCATTCGGTATAATATCAATAAAACTTATAGATTTAAAATTTAGTTACGAGGTGAAATATGTCCAATTACAAATTTATTGCTTTTACATTTCTATTCGCATTTCTTTTCGCATCTAGCTCTAATGCGCAGAGCGTGAAATATGAGCAGCAAACTATCAATGTTAACGGTAGCGGGGAAGTTTCTATTTCTCCCGACATAGCAAACATAAGCTTTTCTGTAGAAACCAACGCAAAAACAGCATCCGCCGCTGTGAAAGAAAATGCAGACAAGACAAGTAAAGTATTAGAAGCTCTTAAATCCCAAATAGGAGAAAATGATAAGCTTTCTACTACTGGTTATAACCTATCGCCGATGTATGAATACAACAATCAAACAAAGAAATCAGAATTCACCGGTTACAAAGCAACCAACACTGTATTAGTAAAAACTTATAATTTAAAAAAAATCGGGACTCTTATTGATTCTGCAGCAGAGGCTGGCTCTAATAATATCCGAGGTCTGACTTTTGACTCTACCAAGAGAAACGATTATAGAAGAGAGGCACTTGTAAAAGCAGTAAAAGATGCCAGGGCTACAGCTGACACGGTTGCAAACGCAGCTGGGGTTCAAATAACCACAATTTATCAAATATCGCCTTCATACAACTACCCGGTTCCCGTATATAGAGATTTCGCGGAAAGCAAGATGGCAGCAGCCCCGCCATCTACACCGATTGAAGCAGGTGAAATTACAATAAAAGCTTCTGTAAACATGGTATTGGGAATAGAATAGGTTTACTCGGTAGTTGAACATTCTTCACAGGCGCATAAGTTGCGTAGGAATTCAAATGTGTAGATTCCTGTGTCGTGTTTATCATTCCAGTGAAATTTATAAGCATAGTGCCCTATAGGCTCTATTTCGATAGGTGCCAACTTAGCTGACTTGACCCTCAGGGGTATTGTCTTTTTAAAAGGCAGCTTGCCATCCTTACTGTTTTTTCTAAGCTGCCTACAGGTTGCACAGGGGCATTCCTGTCTTAAGTCGTCGTATAAATAGAGGCTTTCATGACCGTCTTCCCAGACGACCATTAATGTTGTATCGCTAAATTCAATAGTTTCACTAGGTTTATATTTCAAGATCTCATCCCTTGTAATTTTTCTATAGTGTACCTAAATCTAAGGCCTCTGAAATAAGAGGAATGAAAGTGTTTGAAATTCTAATATATTTCGTTGCGTGATTAAGATGAAAACTGTATAATCCATATCACATGGAAATGGACGTTGCAGGTACCGTAGCAGAGTGGATTCAACAGTCTACTAAAATTGTCGTGCTCACAGGAGATGAGCTATCTTCTGAGTCCGGACTATCTGACTATTTAGGGCTCGGTTTAAACCCCCATATTAGAGACTTTCGTGAGAACAAAGATGTAAGAGCTGATTATTGGAAAAAGCTTAAAGAAATCTATCCTTCCATTTTCAACGCTGAGCCCAGTCCTTCCCACCTGGCATTGGCCGAGCTTGAAATGATAGGTAGCTTGGACTGTATTTTTACACAAGCGACGGACGGTCTTCATCATAAAGCGGGGAGCAATTCTGTAATTGAGCTAAACAGTTCCATGCTTTGGGTAACATGTACAAGTTGCGGAAAGGACTATTCTACAGATGAGGTTTTAAGCCTAGTAGAAAAAGGCGACGAGATACCCAAATGTATTGAATGTGGTAGCGATCAGCTCAAACCTCCTGTTTCTTTTCCTGGTCAACCTCCTCCGCATTGGGAAACAAGAGAAGCATGGATCAGACTGCATAATGCGGATCTCTTTATTATCGTGGGCGCTTCGCTGGAACATGAACCTGTAGCTTCTTTTCCTTTTTTAGCTAAAGAAAGAGATACCAAAGTAGTTATAATAAGTGAAAATCAAAGTCCTGCTGACGACTTTGTTGATGCTGTAATATACGGCAAACCCTCACAGGTGCTTACATATATAGCAGATAAAATCAAACAAGGCATTACTATAACTTAGATAGCCCTTTAAAATTCAAAATAAGTCGGCAATAATTATCTGAACGTAACATCGAAGGAGAAATAATGGCTCAGGAAAAGTCAATTTCAGACGAAGTTTCAAAATATGCATCAAACACTGATCGAGATATCTATACTGTAAGCAATATCCCTGAAGAGGTTGTCGCTGTAATCTTTGCTTATGTGAGCAGAAGCCCTAAGGGTTTTAGAGAAAATATAGAGACTGTAATAAAAGAAGAGCAGCTTGGAAAAGAAAGAGCGGCAAAATTTCATGAGAAATGGGTACTAAATTATGGTCACGCCTCTGTTGCCGAACACGCGGCTGTTCACGTCGGCATAGAGAGGGTTTCACGCCTATTTTCCTCAATGCTTGAGCTATCAAATGAATATATGTCTTTTACTGAGTACTCTCAAAGGTACCAGAGCCCAGTTAAGGGAGACTTCTACACACCTGAGGAGTTAGATCAACATAGTTCATTAAAGAGCAAATATATAGAACTGAATAACCATCAGTATGACTTATACTCCGAATTAAATGACAAACTGTTTGAGTTTTTAAAAGACACAGTACCGACGCCCGATGGAATGGAAGAGCGAATCCACCATAGAGCACTTGAAAAGATCGCTTTTGAAGATGCCAGATACGCACTTAATCTAGCTACCTATACAAATTTGGGAATGACTGCGAACGCAAGAGCAATAGAAGATTCATTATCCAAACTTTTATCAAGTAATTATCCTGAGGTAAGAAAAAGAGCCCAGGAGATAAAAGAAGAGGTCCGATTCTCTGTGCCCACTCTTGTAAAATACGCTAATGAAAATGAGTACATAACCGATACAAGAGAGGTGCTCAAAAATTTAGTTAGACAAATGACGGAAGCTATCCAATCTGAGACATCTAATAAATCTTATGAAGTAAACCTTCTCAATTGGACGGGCAAAAACTCATCAAATGCAGAATTAGAAGCAATAGATGAAATGGTAAAAGCAATACTATTTGAACATTCATCATCAAGTTATAGGGAAATTGAGAAAGATATAAACGCTAAAAATCTTGAAGAAAAATTAGAAGTATTAAAAAGATCATTAGAAAAATTGGGCAAATTCGACAATCCTGTTAACGCACTAAAGCTTGTTAAATATGATGTGGAGTTTGTAATAAGCGAAGCTTGCTGGCACCAGTTACTGCGTCACAGAAAAGTAAACTGGCTGGTACAAGAGCCTGGAATTCAAAGCGGAATCACTGTACCCCCTCATGTAGAAAAATCTGGCACTGAAGGTTTATTAAGACAATCCGTATCTGAAAGTGAAAGCTTATACAAAGAGCTTGTTGGTGAAAATCTGCCCGAGGTAACAAGTTATGTAATCACAAATGCCCACAACAGAAGGCTGCTCGGAAGTTTTGATTTATGGGAGCTTTATCATCTGATTAATCTGAGAATGTCGGAAGGGGCTCAGTGGGATATAAAAAACATTACTAGAATTCTGGCTGAGGAAATTAGCAAACATCACCCTAATCTTGTAAAACCTGCAATTGAAAGACTCGATTAGATAGATTTCATGAAAATAACAAAATGTGATAACTGCGGATACGAAATAAGTATAAAGACAGATACCTGTCCAAGCTGTGGAGAAAGGATAGGGATAAAAATCGGCGGCACCAAAGGTTTATTTAGACGTATTATCTTTTTCCTTATGGCTGTATATATTATTTACTCTGCAATAAAGTTTTTCTTAGAAACATAGCTCTTATAAAGACAACAATGGCTAACCAAGAACACGTAAAAGCAATTAGACAAGGTGTGGAGCACTGGAATAACTGGAGGGCTCAAAATCCTGACATTGTGCCCGATCTCGCCTGGGCAAATTTGGTTGGCATAGATTTAGCTGGTGCAAACTTCGAAGGGACCAATATGAAACTTGCATTCTGCAGGGGCGGCAATTTAGAGGGTGCAAATTTTAGAAATGCCACTCTATACGGAATCAACCTGGAGGAATCAAACTCAAAGGGGACTAATATGGAAGGTGCCTCGCTTGAGGGAGCCCATCTTAGAAAAGCCGATCTCACAGGGGCTAACCTAAGAGATACGAATATGAAGTTAGCCAATCTGCAAGATGCTATCCTCACAGACGTTGATTTAACCGGCGCATCAAAACTCACTCTAGAACAGTTTGAAGAAGTGAAATCACTATCTGGAACTAAGTTAGACTCAAATATTCTAAACCCTATTAAGGATAGCAATCCAAAGTTGTTTGAGAACTCTAATTCTTGACTATATGAACTCTATCTAAAATACTTCTATTGAAATGGAAGAACACACATCTTTTAAAGAACTGTTAACCGACCGGATCTACACTGTTTCTGAAATCAATGCCAGGATCAAGCAAACTATAGAGGAAGATATAGGGTTTGAGTATATATGGATCGTGGGTGAGATCTCAAACTTCAGAGGAAACTATGCGAGCGGTCACTGGTACTTCTCATTAAAAGATAATGAAACTCAGATATCCGCAGTGTGTTTTAAATGGGCTAACCAATATATAAAATTTTTGCCTGAAAACGGCATGGAAGTTATTTTATGCGGGCAGATAAGTGTTTACGAGAAACAGGGTTCCTACCAGGTAAATGTCCGTCATGTAGAACCCAAAGGCGTCGGCGCTCAGGCTCTTGCACTTGAGCAGCTAAAAGAAAAACTCTTAAAAGAAGGTCTTTTTGATCAAGACAAAAAACGCTTATTACCATACCTTCCTCAGAAAATTGGTATTGTTACATCCCCAACCGGAGCAGCAGTAAAAGACATATTAAAGGTTCTCGATAGAAGATTTCCCAATCTTGATATATTGATCTCTCCGGCTAGAGTGCAAGGAGATGAGGCGCCTGGAGACATTGTTAGCGCGCTTAGCAAATTGTATCAATTTAAGGATCTAGAACTCATCATAATTGCACGTGGAGGAGGATCCAAAGAAGACCTCTGGGCTTTCAATGACGAAGGAGTTGCAAGACAGATAGCAAAATCACCGGTCCCTGTAATTTCGGCAGTTGGGCATGAAATAGATATAACAATAGCCGACCTTGTAGCTGATGTAAGAGCAGCTACACCTTCTATGGCAGCTGAGATAGCCGTAAGGGAGAAATCTGAGCTCAAGGAAGATCTAGTCTATCTGAAAGAGCATATTGCCCTTGCGCTTACTAACCGAATAGAAATATACGCAAGGGAGGTTGATCAAATTCAAACTGAATTTGTGCATAGCTTCCAGCTAATACTCGATTCCGCATCTTCCGAACTCTCAAACCTTGCCGGGAATTTAGATGCGCTCAGCCCTCTGAAAGTCCTAGACCGAGGCTATAGCATCACCCAGAAACTACCTAAAAAGAATATAGTTAAAGACTCAAAAAAACTTAAAAAAGGTGATGAAGTCTTAATAAGTTTTAGTAAGGGGCAGGCTACATGCACAGTAAAGGAAACTAAGAACTAATCGGCTAAATGATCTAACTCAGGCATTTCTAAGAAAGTCACTCCAGCTCTCAGGAACAGATTTTCAACTTCTTTTTTAGGCATAGAATCTGTAAATACATATTTGATTCTATCTCCCAGATCTTTTCTAAGTTTTTTTTCATTTGACGTTCCATTTAAGCTCGACATTGATTTTTGATAAATTGCTTCCAAGCCATCACTGGTTTCAAATAAAATAGTTGGCATGACTTCCAGAATATCATCATAAAAATCCTTCCTGGATTCGGCGACCGCCGCCCTTGTTCCCATCAATAGAGTCATATAGTTAATAAAAATTGAAAATGGGCTTGCTGTTGTAATGTAAGAAAATGATTGATCTTCAATTCCTATCTGAGAATACTTTTTTGTTGCTTCTGACAATGTATCAACCATAATTCCTTGCGAAATTTCGACTAAATTCCCTTCAGCACTAATAAACATTGCGGCTACGCTATCAGGACTAACACTCTCTGATAATTTTGTCAGCTCGTCGTGAAGCTTTTTTCTCTTCATAAGTCCTGATTTGAGAACCAATTTGAAATTAATGATTCGTTCATGTTTAACTCTAACATCCGAAAAGAAAATTATTTTCTCAGCATCTGAAACCTGTCCCTCTCTTTCAAGAAGCTCTTCTAAGAGACTTTCTTTTTCTAGAAATACAATTTTGGATTTTAGGTTGTTTGCTGTCTCGATGATTTTATCTGATCCCTCTTCTTGCGGCATAGGTACAACAATTCCACCAAGGTGGTAAATTGCGATTTGAGCTGCAATTGAGTCAAGGTTATTAGACGATATAACCAAAGCGTTATCACCGGGCTTAAACCCGACATCCATTAAGAAACTTGCTATATTTTTAACTTCTCTATCAAAATCAAGCCAAGTAATCTGTTTCCAGCTCCAACCGTCTCTGCGTTGAAATAGGAGGCGAGTTCCATGGTCTTTTACTTTGTTTGCAACTAACTCGGGGATAGTTCTTTCGCTCATATAAATTCCTTATAGATATTGATTTGAATATTTCTTTACAGATTCCGTGTAAAATATACAATAAAACTGGTAATTTGAAACCATGAAACATGTAGAAAAATTAAAACCGTTCCCAAGCGAGCTTCTGGATTTCGCTACAGAAGTAGTTGTAGAGTTGAGAAATGCAGGGCATAAAGCGTTTTGTGTCGGTGGATGTGCTAGAGACACACTACTTGGGATTGAGCCAAAAGAATACGATATCACGACAAGTGCAACTCCTGAAGAAGTGTCTGAGATCTTTCCACATACGGTACCCATAGGGGTTAGCTTTGGAGTAATTCTGGTAATTGCAGGGAAATACCAATTTGAAGTAGCGACGTTCAGAAAAGACCAAAACTATAGCGACGGCAGACATCCGGATAAGGTTATATATAGCACTGAGGAGCAAGAAGACGTCCTGAGACGCGACTTTACAATAAACGGCGTGTTGTATGACCCTCTGGCAAAAGAAGTGATTGATTATGTGGATGGAATAGCTGATATAAAGAACAAAATAGTTAGAACAATTGGAAACCCCTATGAGCGTTTTAATGAAGATAAGCTCCGTATGATGAGAGCAATTAGATTTAGTTCCAGATACAACTTTGAACTAGATTTAGATACTTTTCGCGCCATTGAGAAATTAGCTGCAGATATAACACAAGTAAGCAGTGAGAGAATTAGAGATGAAATCATCAAGATCGTAAGCCAGAGCAACCCCGGACATGGTCTTAAGATGTTATCAATTAGTGGGCTACTCAAATATATACTCCCGGATGTAGAAATAATGAACGGTGTGGAACAGCCGCCGGAATTTCATCCGGAAGGAGACGTCTTTATACACACTTGTCTTGTGCTCGACAAGTTATATGAGAATGAAGATGGAATAGTCTCCCCTGAATTGGCAATGGGAGCTCTGTTGCATGATGTTGGTAAGCCACCTACCTTTTCTGTCTCAGACAGGATCAGATTTAATGGGCACGACAAGCTGGGTGCAGAGATGTCTAAAAGAATATGCCGGGAGCTCAAGTTTTCTAACAAACAGATAGAGATTATTTATGCCCTTATAAAGGACCATCTAAAATTCAAAGATATATTTAATATGAAAAAAAGCACGCTAAAGCGATTTATTGGAATGCCGCACTTTGAAGAGCATATGGCTCTTCACCTTGCTGATTGCCAAGCTAGCCACGGTCTAATGGCAGCTTACAACTTCATTATGGAGAAATACAATGATTTTGAAGATGAAGAAATAAAACCGACACCTCTTTTAAGCGGCAATGAATTAATTGAAATGGGATATAAACCTGGACCGTTATTTTCTGAGATACTCAATTTTATAGAGGAAGCGCAATTAGAAGGAGAGCTCAACAATTCTGAAGATGCCCGAAAAGTTGTATTAAAGACTTATCCTGTGGATGAGTATACAAATTAAAACTACACATTCCTCCATACCCCCCAACCTTATCAAGGTGAAAGATAATCAGAATGAAATAGTTTTAGTCTTGGGGAAAAATGGTTAGTACTGAAATGGGGGAGTGTCTTTTATAACGCTCCCCCAGCAGTAGTTATATTTTTCCTTGTAGCAAGAATGCTATGAGAAGAGCATAAATAACAAGTGACTCGATAAGAGCAAGACCAATAATCATTGGTGTAAGAATCTTCGAGCTAGCACCAGGATTTCTAGCAATACCGCTTAAAGCAGCAGCAGTTGCTCGTCCCTGACCCAATCCAGCCACACCGGCTGCTATTCCGATTCCAAGTCCAGCACCTAGAGCAAGTCCTAGTTTTGTTAATTCTCCACCCTCAGCAGCATGTGCCGATTCTGGAACAAAAGCTGCAATCATAGCAACTCCAAATATCGAAAGTAATGATAACGCCTTTTTCATTTGTCTACCTCCTTTTCGTTGAGTAGGTCGTTTTTTTTGATAACTTTATATTCTTAATTTTATTCAATATCTGCATCATGCGCCGTTGCAAGCGAAATATAAATAGCAGAAAGAACAGTAAAAATAAACGCTTGCAGTAAAGATACAAATATTCCTAACCCCACAAAAAGAGCGGGGATAATATAATGAAGCAGATTTGTGAAAACCCCTAGTACCATATGGTCACCCGTAATGTTCATAAACAACCTTAGTGATAAGGATACCGGGCGCACAAAGTGGCTTATCATCTCAATTATAAACATCAATGGGGCAAGGAAAATAACCGGTCCCGCAAAATGCTTCAAATATTCAATACCGTTTTCTTTGAAACCATAGTAGTTATACATTATAAAAATCACAATACCGCACGCCACAGGCACATTAAAATTACCTGTCGGCGGAAGAAAACCGGGAACAATTCCCAGCAAATTTGCAAACATTATGAAGAAAAATGATCCGCCTAAGAGAGGGAAATATAGCTTTGCTTTTTCCCTGGATCCAAGCATGTTTGTGAATAGATCAAATAGAAAATCAATCGTTAAAATTTCAAATATTGTTCTTATTGAGAACTTATCATCAGGTAAAACGGAATCATCACTTGAAAGGATATTTTTTATTTTCAATCCAGCCAATGCTAAAAGTATAAGAACTAGAATTGAACCTAGAATATAGTCATATTTATCTAAACCAAGTAGTGTAAACCAACTAAAGTGATCCATTTGTGCTCCTTCTTAGACTATCTCCGATTATTACAATTACTACACCAGTAACACCGATGAAAAATCCATATATATTAATCTCAGTAAAAATAAAAATTGTGGCAACAATACCAACTAAAATCGCCATTTTTATGATAAAAGCAAAGATTCCAAATCCTACCGAGGAAGAATTTGAAACAAGTGCATTGACTACAAATCTAATGGCAACAAAGTTTGCAGTAAATAATACCCCTCCGGCAGCAACGCCTAAAGCCATTTGCTGAGAACCGACTAGGTAGTTAACTACAACTAAGATTGCAGTAACTACTAAGCTCAATTTTTCTACATTACCTACTGACGGTATATTAATCAGACTTGTTGCCTTTTCTGTCATTAAACCTATTAATCATCCTAATAAGTAAACTAAAACCTGCTATTACTCCTGCTACTAAACCTAACATTGTGAACCAGGGTGTTTTTGTTTGAAGCCAGCCGTCTATATACTCACCCAAAACTATCCCAGCAATAACTGAGAACCCAAGCTCAAACCCTATGAATAAAAATACTAACCACCTGTATTTTCTTTGCTGTCTAAATTCCACACCTCAGTCATTCACTAAAGGCTTTTGAAACTTCTATATAACGCATTAAGCGTTTTATCCACATCCTTTTCAGTATGAGACAACGAAAGAAAAACAGCCTCAAATTGAGAAGGCGGGAACATAATACCAGTACCTAGCAAATTTTCAAAAAATTTTGAATATTTTTTTGTATCGCACGCAAGAGCAGTCTTATAATCATGCGGTGCGTGCTCTGTAAAAAAGACCGTGAACATTGATTCTAATGAGTTAATACTAGCTTTAATTTCATTTTTTTTAATTATATCTTGGAGACCTTCTACAAGACTATTTGTCAAACTTCTAAGTTTTTTATAATTAGATGTTTTATTGAGTTTGCTCAGCGTGGTTAACCCAGCAGCCATGGCTAGAGGATTTCCAGAGAGGGTGCCAGCTTGGTACATTGGACCAATGGGGGCTACCATCTTCATTATCTTCTTACTGGCCCCAAATGCTCCAACAGGAAGCCCTCCTCCTATTATTTTACCAAGACATGTAATATCCGGAGTAACGCCAAAATATTTCTGCGCACCTCCCATACCTAATCTGAATCCTGTTATAACCTCATCAAAGATAAGAAGTGCTCCATTTTTCTTAGTAACTCTTTTTAATTTTTTTAAAAAATCTTTTTGAGGAAGTATTACCCCCATATTAGCTGCTACCGGCTCTAAGATAACTGCTGCAATCTTATCACCGTATTTTTCAAAAAGTTTTTCTACAGATGAAAAATCATTGTACTTAGCCAAGAGAGTTTTATCAGTAAAGGACTTTGGTACCCCTGGGCTGCTAGGCGTTCCAAATGTTGTTGCACCAGAGCCTGCCTGGACAAGGAGATAATCCGCATGGCCGTGATAACATCCCTCAAATTTTATTATGTAATCCCTATTAGTATAAGCTCTTGCAAGACGCACTGCGCTCATGGTAGCTTCAGTGCCGGAATTGGTCATTCTGACCATATCTATGCCCGGAAATGATTTAACAATAAGTTTTGCTATTGCAACTTCATTTTCACAAGGCGCTCCGTAACTCGTTCCCCTTTCCGCAGCTTGCTTAATTGCTCTTACGACGTCAGGGTCTGAATGGCCTAAAATAAGAGGACCCCATGAAGACATATAGTCTATATATTTATTGCCATCCAAATCATATGTATACGCGCCTTTAGCTTTCGATATAAAGGCTGGAGATCCACCCACAGCATTAAACGATCTAACAGGGCTATTCACACCTCCGGGCATTAAGCTCAGAGCGGTTTTATATAGTCTTTTTGATTTCGTAAATTGGGCTTTCATTTCTATAGTTGTTATGGGGCTATTAAAGATCGAGAGTAGTTAACATGGACGGAATTGAGGTGTCAAGTTCATATGATAAAAATCAGAACTACTATCTATAGAAGATAAAAAAAGGGGAGAAACTATAAATAGTAACTCCCCTTAATTTCTATTACTCATCCATCTATTAAAAATAGAGCGGATGAGATAACTCTCATATTTAATAGACTAAAGTTTATCTTATTTAGCGTAGCTAAAGATAAGCCTTGCGCCTACTTCTGCAGTTGGTGATGTAGCTATGAAGTGAGCCCTTCTGTTAAGCTGATAGGCTTCTTCAGTAGTTCCAGCGCCAAACTGAGTTGTTTCTCCACCACTTGCTGTTGTGATCCTTGAAGGATCAATACCAAGATTCACTAAGAACGCTTTTGTAGCGTCAGCTCTTCTCTGAGCAAGCTGTAAGTTGTATGCAGGTGTACCTCTGATATCTGCATAACCTTCAATTAGGACAGTCACGTTAGAATCCACTTTAAGGATTTCAGCGTTTTCTCCTAATACAGCTCCTGCATCTGGTCTGATATTAGCTCTATCAAAATCAAAGAAAATATCATTTAGATCAGATGTAGGTATTGGTGGTGCTGGTGGTGGTGCTGGTGGTGCTGAACATTTTAGCTTAGCTTCATCAGCTTTTGCTTTAGCGTCGATTAGCATCCTACGTGCTTCGAGCTCACTGCAAAATTCTCCAGCAAGGGCTTTACCTTTAGCAAGTGCTGAATTAGCTGCTGCTAACTCTGCCTCACCACAAGGAGCGCCACAATAATCTCCTGTTGTTGGATCATCACCGCAAACTCTCTGCTTGCATTGTTCACATGTTGCTGTAGCATCAGCAACTGCTGAATCAGCAGCAGCTAGCTCTTGTGTCGGCGGGGGTGTCGCACAGCTTGCTAGATATAGCAATGCAACAACTAACAATGGGATGCTTAAAAAAAGCATTTGTTTATCCCTTTTCATTCTACTGCACCTCCTTTAAGAGTTTTTTGAGTACCTAATGAGTACATAATAATAAACCTTTTAGCCATTAACTGCAAGTTCTCTTATTTTTTCTTTAGCTGTACTAGCTTCCTCAGATTGTGGATATTTGTCAATTAAAGTCTGAAAAAACAGTTTAGCTTCTTCTTCTCTACCTATTTCTATTAAGGATAACCCTTGTTTTAAATAAGATAAAGGCACCCTATCATCCTTAGGATAAGTATCTATAAACTTTTGATATTCCAGTATAGCTTCCTCAAACTCTCCTTGTCGATAATATGATTCTGCTATCCAATATGTAGCATCACTCGCTTTACTAGAATTTGGGTACTTAGACAAGAACAATTTAAATTGCTCTCTGGAACCACTGTAATTCCCTTCACTTAAATCAGTATAACCTTGATTAAAGATAAAGTCTTCAGTTTCAAGATCTAATGGTGGTAATCCAGAGCCACCTTCCGAACCAATAGAAGTAGTTCCTGATGGTGGAGGCATAGCTACACTACTCTGATTTACCTTGGCATCCAAAGTTGCATATGACCTGTTCAGATCTTTAACCTCTTTTTCCAACTGAGCAACTTGCTCTTGTAGTTGAATATTATTTCCACCGCTGACTTCAGTACCTTGTAGCGATTGGACTTGCTGAGATAAACGTTCCATTTTAGCCTCAAGCCTTGTCTGTCTGGCATAAACACTGCTAACATCACTTTGTGTTGCCACACAACCTATCGACATAGAACTTATCCCCGCCAATAATAAAATTGTAATAACTTTAATTCTCATTAATTATTTCCTAATATGCAGGAACGAAATGAGCTCTTCTATTCTGCTGGTAATCATACTCAGATGCACCAAAAGCAAATTGCTCTGTTTCGCCCTTACTGACCGCCTGAACTTTAGAAGGAGAAATTCCAAGTCCAACCAGATAATTTTTTGTTGACTCAGCTCTTCTCTGACCTAGTGCCAAGTTATACTCTTCTGTACCACGAACATCGCAATAACCCTCAATTACAACTACTTGAAATTTACCACCACTGTTCCTAATAATACTTGCATTCTGATTAAGAGCAGATCTTGACTCTGATGTTATTGACTGACTATCGTAATTAAAGAATATATCCACAAGTCCAAAGTTCGACCCAGCGGGCGAAAGCGACCCTAAAGTCTCTTCAACCGATTCTATATCAACAGAATCAACATATGCTTGATTTTTAGCTTTACCCTCTGCTTCTATAGCTTTAAACCTTGCCTCTTCCAGAAGCTTGCGGGCAGCGTCTTTATCACCTGCTGCTAACATTTCTCTAGCCTGTTGTATTAAGTCTTCTGCTGCCTGATACTCAGGTGTCCCCTCTGCACCAGCGTCTTGAGCTGCTTGTAAGGCAGCTTCTGCATCCGCCATTTCCTTATCTACATTAGGACCACAAGCAAATGCAAATAATACGATAAATACCATACAAAACCCTACTGTAACAAACTTTGCCTTACTCATTTTGCTCCTCCTACTGATATAAAGCTTCTACCCCAGATAATTACATCATTTTACTTGCTAAGTCAAGACATTTTAATAGCATTTATAGCAAATAAGATATAAATAATTATAAGGATTGAAATTAGTTATAACATATATTGCTGTGAAAACCTAGCTTATAATGTTATTATATGAATTGAATAAAGATAGTGGGTCTAATTATATGAAAAATTTACATTTTATCCCTCTTTATTTAACTCTTAACCTACTGCTTCTCTCTCTAATAGGAAATTCTGCAATTTCAGCCAACTTATTCGGCGATGACGAGAGAATATCAATGACTCCTGCAAATAGTTCTGTTTTCATAGACCTAAAAGATCAAAATAAAGCTGACATTCGTTTTAGAAAGGACTTAAATGATAAGTCATTGACCGATTTCAGCGATTTTCTGCGTGATTCGAGAAATGTTTACTTTGCCATATGGCTTATTCGCATAGTTCAGGTTAATACTCTTGATATAAGCAATAAGGAACAACAAACATTCATTAATCCCCTTAGATGGTGGAGGAATTTCTTTGGATTTCAGAATAAAAGCAGAAAGAGGGGAGATTTTGAACTAAATGACGGGGACAGTTTTAAAACAAATTGGGTGGCGCATCCGGCGTTTGGAGCATATACCTATCTGTATTATAGAGCCAAGGGCTACAATTTTTATACTTCCGCTTTGGGCTCGTTCGCACAGAGTGTTCTGTTTGAATACACAATAGAAGGGGTAACACAGTCCCCATCTATCCATGACCTTATAGTAACGCCTGGTGTAGGAATCCCCGTTGGAATAATTCTGGAGGAAACTTCGGATTGGTTAGTTGAGAGCAATAGCGGCTTTTTAAATGCAATGGGATATATCGTCAATCCTATGAGAATCATAGTTCCTGAAAGAGACAAAGTGAATGTTGGTCCTATAGTAAGTGGACAATTAGTAATAGGCTTTCAGTGGTAAGGGCGTTATAATCGTTCTAGTTTCAGGAATATATATAATAAAATCAAAACAAGGCGAATATAATATGAGTAAGGAAGAAGGATCAGCTGTAGCCGGTGCTTTTTGGGCTAATTCACCTGTAATTGCAATAACCAGTTCCTGGGAAGGGAAAGTTAACGGCCAAATAGCGGTCACTGCAGTCACATCTTCCATAGTCCACGAAATTCCCAGGCTTTTGGTTGGGATATGGAAAGGGAACTATACGCATGAATTTATAACTAATAGCAAAGCTTTTACTGTTCATTTACTTAGAAGAGATCAAATTAAACTGGTTAAAAACTTTGGTTTTTATACAGGGCGAGAAAGAAAGAAATTTGAAAATTTAGATTATGAACTAGGCGTTACCGGAAGCCCTGTGCTATTAGACGCCCATTCTTATGCCGAGTGTAGAGTAATCAACGCAATGGATGGGGGAGATATGACAGCTTTTTTAGTAAGCGTTGTAGAGGGGAAACTATACGACGCGGGGCCTTGGATGACCCTCAATGATTTTTATACAGACGCTCCGCCTGAATGGATTGCTGAGTATGGGGAAAAGCTCTCTCGCTCAGTTTCTTTATCCATGGAAAATATCCACAATATTAACTACTCATCCTGGGAACCTTAATTTTTGCTTCCCACTTCCCGAGGCTCTGGCACAATTATCAAGCTTAGGGGCTTATAATTCCTAAGAACAACTAAACTAGTCGGAATACCTGGTTTAGAATCCGAAAGAGCATACACATAATCATATATGTTCTTAATAGAAACCCCATTAAACTGAACAATTGTGTCATCATCTAAAAGTCCCGCCTTATCAGCCGGGCTACCTTCTTTTACTCCCATCAGCTTTACACCTTCAATCTGATTTGAATAATCCGGTATGGTTCCTAGATAAACATTAAATTTCGAAGACCCTCTTTTCGGTTCTTCCACATCAGAAAACACTAATTGATCTTGCTGCGAATTTAGGTCAAAAATAAGATCGGACATAAGTGCTAGCACTTTTTGCTGTCCTTTGAAATTGATCTTCTCCCAATCATCACTAGGCGTATGATAATCATCGTGCAGGCCAGTGAAAAATTGAAGTACTGGAATATCTTTTGCAAAAAATACAGATTGATCACTTGGCGCAAACCCTGAGTTGTTCAAGCTTATATTGAAATTATATGAAGAATTTGCTTTATCTATTAGTGCTTCCCAATCAGGTGAAGAACCTACTCCAAATATAGTGAGTTTGTCTTCTTCAAGTCTACCAATCATATCCATGTTCAACATCGCGATCGTATTGTCCAGAGCGACCGTTGGGTTATCAACAAAGTAAGATGCACCTATTAACCCCAATTCTTCGGCCGAAAAAGCAATAAAAATCAAGCTCCTCTTTAGAGATTGCTTTTTACAAGAAAAAAACTTGGCCAGCTCTATCAAGCCAGCTACACCGGAGGCATTATCATCAGCTCCATTATGAATAATGCCGTCAGTCTTATTTTCTGATCTGGAATTTCTTTTGCCTAATCCGATATGGTCATAATGTGCGCCAATCACTATGAACTCTTTCTTTAAATTAGGATCAGATCCTTCTATTATGCCAATTACATTTACGCTCGTTCCCTGCTCTTGAGTGAGTTGTGTTTTAATTTTTGCTCTGACATCTGAAATCTTGAAGGAAGATTTTTTTTTCTTTGATAGGCTTTCTTCTAAACTTTTAAGGTTTTTATCTGCACTTAACAAAATCTCTTCTGCTTTATCCCTTCTAATTATCAAGGACTGAATACCTGAATTCGAGTATGAAGAATCAATTCCAATAGAAGTTAGATCTTGCTCCTCTTCCTCAGAATATGGAGTAACAAACATAATTGCCTTAGCACCTTTCTCTCTCGCATTCATAGCTTTGTATCTAAGTGCCGCATAATCATAGAACGGGCTCTCCGCATCATATCCCTCAGGGGTGTATCGCAATACTAGAACTGTTTCACCCTTTACATCCAACCCTTCATAATCGTCATACTCAAGCTCAGGAGCACTAATTCCATATCCTGCAAAAACTACTTCCCCATCAACCAAGTCACTACTGGAAAAGTTGAGAGTGTTAAAGTCTTCTCCTAGCTCAAATACTGTTTTTGTTCTACCCGATATAATCTCAAAGCTATTCTCAGAACCTAGTTCAATAGCTTTGGTAAATTGGAACTCCTGAAAATAAGAATTGTCGTCCCCTAAAGGTTGAAGCCCCGCATTTTTGAATTCTGTGGATATGTACTGGGCAGCCATTTCAGCTCCGGGGGTTCCTGACATCCTGCCCTTTAGATCATCTGAAGCCAGGTAGCGAATATGAGAGATTATTTCCTCTGGCGCAATAAGTTCATTCTTACAATTGGGATCTGAGAGAGCGAATTGAATCGGCAAGAAGCTCAAAATAGCTAGAAAACACAAAAAGAATCTTCTACTCATAAAGAAATAAGTTACCACAAGATATTCAATACAAATCCAAATTTAATAATTTCTAATAGAAATCAAAATTACATAGATGATATTTAGAAAAATGATAGAAGCTTTAAATACAGTTTGCAGAGAGGTTTAAACCATGTAAGACTTACTTTTAAATTATTATAGATGGAGAAAGAATGTATCCTACACTTTTCACAATTGGAGATATATATGTCTCCTCTTTTTCTTTTATGGTACTAATCGCTTTTCTCGTCGCTTATTTTGTGGGCGAATCCGAACTTAAAAGGAAGGGGTTAAACAGCAACCTAGCAGATCTATTACTAATTGCCTGCGTAATTGGCGGTTTGGGAGGAGCAAAAGTACTCTTTCTCTATCAAAACGTGAGTTTGACTGACTTCATTTCAGACCCTATTAGATACCTTGCCTCTGGTTTTACATTCCTCGGAGGTTTTTTGGGTTCACTACTTTTAATTTGGTTCGTTACACAGATGAAGAGAGTTAGATACTTAACAGTAACCGATGCTGCTGCTCCTGCTCTTGTTTTAGCATACGCGATAGGACGTATCGGATGCTTGCTGGTTGGAGATGATTATGGCGCACCAACAAGTCTTCCCTGGGCTATGTCATTCCCTAACGGATCCCCTCCGACTTTCTTAACTGTTCACCCAACTCAAATTTATGACACCATATCAATGCTGATATTCTTTGCTATATTATGGAAAATACGAAAAAAGAATTTCCCTGTTGGCTGGATGACTGCTGTCACTCTTATGGTACTTGGGGTCCAGAGATTTTTAATGGAGTTTCTCAGAAATACTACACCGAGTTTCATCCCTGGGTTATCCCAAGCTCAAGTAATATCGATAATACTTGTAATAGTAGGTCTTGTGATGCTATATAAAGTTGGACAGAAGGAAAACAGCGTTAAAGAGTCTAAAGCCACCTGAGGTGAGGTTTAATGCATATAGTAATAATTGGAGCAGGCCAGGTTGGATCATTCATCGCAAGAAATCTTTGTATCGAACACGACATTATCGTCATTGAAAGAGATAAAGAAACAGCAGAAAAACTAAGAGAATCCCATGATGTAATTGTTATGGAGGGTAATGGGGAAGATATCTCAGTTCTCAAAGAAGCTCAAATTGAGAAAGCAGACATACTTCTCGCCGTTTCAGGAGATGACAGGACCAATATAATGGCGTCTTTTTATTCCGCCTCTCTCGGTATACAAAAAATCATTGTAAGAGTCAGAAACCCCAATTATTTAGGATACCCAAAACTACTGAAAGATACTAATATCTCAGTAGTTCATCCATGGGCAATAATGTCTGAAAAAATTACAAGTTTGATAGGCTCGCCATTCGCCTGGAAAACTGAGACTCTTGCTATGGGAAAAATAAAAATGTTCAAGTTAAAGGTTGAAGACAATGCACCCATTGTTGGAAAAACTCTTGCAAACTTGGGTCCGCCTAAATCATGGATTTTCGTTGCAGTTTCAAAAGACGGGAATATAACGATACCTACAGGTGAGACCAAACTTGAATCCGGAGATTATGTCTTCGCTCTTGGAGTGCCTGACATACTTAATAAACTGAAAGAATTATTTGACGTTCATGAGGAAGAGATTAAATCCGCGGTAGTTGTAGGAGGAGGCAGGCTAGGAAGAGGAGCCGCAAAAATCCTCTCAAAAAACAATATATCAACTAAACTAATAGAAAGTAATCCCGAAAGAGCTAGAAAAGCCGCTGAGGACTTGGACCATGTACTCGTATTTAAGGGAGATGCTACAGATGCTGAAACCCTTAAAGAAGCGGGCATTGAGTCAGCAGATTATTTCATAGCACTCACCGGGGATGATGAAAACAATGTCTTAAGCGCACTTCTTGCAAGAAATCTTGGAGCGAAAAGAACCACCCTGATTTACACTAAGCCCGATTATATTGACGTAATTGAAGCTATAGGAGTTGATAGGGCAATAAGTGTAAGATTGTCAGTAGCAAATGAAATCCTTAGCTTGCTGCATATTCATGGAGTAGCGCATGTTGCTCTTGTTGAGGAAGGTAGGGCAGAGGTTCTTGAATTTGATATAAAATCAGAGACGAAAATATTGGGAACCCCTCTTAAAGATGTTCATTTCCCAAGTGGTTCCATAGTTGGAATAGTACTTCGTGGAGAAGAAGTAATTATTCCAAGAGGTGACTACGTAGCAGCGTTGGGAGATAGAGTTATTATTTTTACTCTTCCCGAAGCTGTAAAAAAAGTTGAGATGATACTAGGACAGTGAACTTAAGGTTCTCTTTTCACATATTTGGCAACTTCATGAAATTCCTGGGACTGCTGATGTTTGTCCCGGCAATTATTTCCCTTTTATACAAGGAAAATGATATATGGGCTTTTATTATATCAGCTCTTTTCACGTCCTTGTTCGGTTTTATTCTCGAAATTGCAACCAAACCTGTAGAACATTCTAAAGAAATAGGAAGGAAAGAGGGATTTATAATTGCAGCATTGTCATGGTTTGGTGCAAGTCTATTCGGTTCTATGCCCTACTTAATTTATGGAGTTTTTAATAACCCAGTAGACGCCTGGTTTGAATCAGTAGCAGGTTTCACCACCACTGGAGCTACAGTTTTAATCAATATTGAGCATCTCCCAAATGGAATGCTTTTCTGGAGAAACTTTAGTCAATGGCTTGGAGGAATGGGAATTATAGTTTTGGCTATTGCAATTCTACCGCGTCTTGCAGTGGGCGGGATGCAACTGATGGGACTAGAGGCACCAGGACCAACAACCGAAAAAATCACCCCCAGAATTGCTGAGACAGCTAAGAAGCTTTGGGGTGTTTACGTTCTCTTATCTGTAGTACTGATAATCTTCTTACTCTTTTCTGGAATGCCTTTCTTCGACTCTTTACTCCAGTCTTTAAGTACCTTATCTACCGGTGGGTTTTCTCCAAAAAATTTAAGTGTGGGCTCTTACAATAGTCCGCTTATTGAGGCTGTCATCACAATTTTCATGTTCATTGCAGGGATGAATTTTGTTCTTTTATACTGGTCTCTAAGAGGAAACTTTAAAAAATTAAGGCAAAATTCAGAATTCAAATTCTACGTATTTATAAATCTTTTTGTAATTTTTGTTGTTTCTATAGAACTTTGGTCAACTATATATCCTAGCTTTCTAGAGGCCCTGAGGTATGGGAGCTTTCAGGTTATATCTATAAGCACAGGCTCCGGTTTTAGTACTACGAACTATGATATCTGGCCGTCTTTCTCTAAATGGTTCATTTTACTGCTTATGTTTTTAGGAGGATGTGCCGGATCAACAACCGGTTCTGTAAAAATTATCCGTATAATGGTTTTATTCAAAAGGGGGTTTCAAGAACTTCATAAGATTATTTATCCCAATGCAATAATGCCTATAAGAGTCAATTCTAAACCAATTAGTGACGATGTTGTGTCTAGTATTACTAGTTTTTTCCTGATCTACGTTTTTATTTTTCTAGTCTCAACATTAGTTGTGTTAGCTGCAGAAGACTTGCCAATCTTAACCGCAATTTCTGCATGCGCCGCATCTTTAGGGAATGTAGGACCGGGATTAGGCCAGGTCGGACCAATTGGCAATTATTCAGACCTTACAATTTTTACCAAAATTGTACTAACTTTACTAATGATAATAGGTAGACTGGAGCTATTTACAATTCTTGTAATATTAACTCCGACTTTTTGGAGAAAATAGATACTCCCTAAGTACTAGAACAAATAAATCCTTTTACTTTATATAAGTTATGGTAATATTCTGATCGTTTTAAATAGCAGTTAATAATCCAAATAAGAAGTCCGGGCGCATTCTCAATCACAAGTAAAATGAAAGTAATATTTGACCCAGAAGAACCGATAGAAAATTCTACATCTGCGACAATCGGCAACTTTGACGGTGTCCATATCGGGCATAAAAAAATCCTTACAGCTATTAAAGAAGAAGCAAAACAACAAGGACTAAGTTCTTGTGTGATAACTTTTCACCCACATCCTCAAAAAGTTCTTCAGAACATTGATATACCACTTCTAGTTCCAATAAGAGAAAGGTTAAAACTCTTAGAGGAACAAGGTATTGATGTTGTCGCTTGCTATACGTTTACTAAAGATATAGCAAAAATATCTGCTCAAGATTTTGTAACTGATATTCTAGTTGGCAAACTTAACCTTAAACATCTGATCGTTGGACCTGATTTTTCATTCGGAAGAAGAAGAGAGGGCAACCTCAGCCTTCTAAACAAGATGGGGTCAGAGTATGGGTTCGATACAGAGGTAGTCGAAACTGCCTTATTAGACGGCGAAATTGTAAGCAGTACATCAATTCGAAAGCTTGTTAGAGAAGGCAATCTTATTAAAGCAGGCAAATTTCTGGGTTATAACTTCTACATAGAAGGTCAGGTTAAAGAAGGTGAAAAAAGGGGTAGACAAATAGGATTCCCTACTGCTAATCTCGACACAGATTGGGATATACTGCCAAAAGTTGGAGTTTATGCTACGCTTGCAAATGTGGACGGAACAAAACACCAAAGTATTACCAACATTGGTTTTAGACCTACCTTTGGTCATAACGAGCTCTTAATAGAAACCCACATCTTCGATTTTAATGAAGATATTTACAAGAAAAGAATAAAAGTAGAGTTTGCAGACAGAGTTAGAGATGAACAAAAATTTAATGGTCCCGAAGCTCTTGTTGAGCAAATCAAAGAGGACGTTGAAAAGGTAAAGGAAATTCTGTCAACAAGTTAATAAAGTGTTACTATAAAATCTAAAGAGGACTACAACGTGGGAGTAAAAGCAACAACAAATATTTATGGCATATTTGGTCATCCAGTCAAACACAGTCTGTCACCTGACATGCACAATAGCGCTTTTAGCAAATTAGGCCTTAACTCTGTCTATGTAGCCTTTGATATAGAACCTGAGAATATTGGTAAAGCAACAGATGCGCTAAGAGTCATGGGTATAAAAGGGATTAACATCACAATTCCACACAAACAAACAATTATTCCGTTCTTAGATGAAGTTTCTCCAGATGCGACACTCACAGGTGCAGTTAACACTGTAAAGAATGAAGATGGAAAACTTTCTGGATTCAACACCGACGTTGGAGGTTTTTTAAGAGCAATCAGAGAAGATCTCGACTTTAGTCCTGAGGACAATACTCTCTTTCTAATAGGGGCCGGTGGAGCAGCACGCGCAGTCCTTTCAGCTTTTTGTATGAATGGCGGAGCTATTGTATACATTGCTGATATTCTCAAAGATAAAGCTATTGAGCTTGCTGATCAATTTAAAGAAAATTTCGAGAACATAAGAATTGAAACTATAGAAATGGAAGATAAAAAGATAGTATCGGAGAAATTTAGTGAAGCCGATATTCTCGTAAACGCTTCTCCTGCTGGCATGGACGGAGTTGGGTCGCACGATATACCGCTCGCTAGTCTTAAGAAAAGCGCAGTCGTTTATGACCTCGTATACAAACCACAAAACACCAAACTACTAACCGACGCTAGGGATCTTGGCCACAAGGCATCTGGCGGTCTTACAATGCTTCTTTATCAAGGAGCCGAAAGTTTTGAAATCTGGACAGGTGAAACTGCTCCTGTAGCTGTTATGAAAAAAGCGCTCGGCTATTAATTGATAATAATTCCATTCCATAAACACCATTTAATAATGGGGACTTGTACTGTTGGTTGGCAAACCGTATTGCTTTGTGAGATAATTAGAAGACAAATAATGATATGAGTTGGAGGAATTATGAAAGTTAGTAGCGACGCTGGTGATTTTGATATTACGGTAAAAGACGCAACTGTTGAAGGTGATTTTGTAGTAATAACAGGTCAGATGGGTGTCTGGGACTCACACATCTACATGACTCCTCAAGACATATGGAAATTTACTTCCATCTTTTTAAAACCTGCTGTGATACTTTATATGCTCAAAATACCTTTCAAGTCACTTTTTGGGCCTTCTTCAAAAAGTGAAGACGAGTAGAACTTGAATATAGTTCTATCTGGAATGAAGAACTTCAGGATTAACCAGGTATTTAGGAATTTCTCCACCCAGAGCCAGTTCTACACTAGTAACGGCCATGTCAATCATCTTTTCTCGCGTTTGTATAGAAGCACTTCCTATATGCGGGACTAAAACAGTGTTTTTAAGTTCTAAAAGTTTATCATTAACTTCAGGCTCGTTCTCAAATACATCAAGACCTGCTCCCCAAATCTGGTCATCTTTAAGAGCCATTGCAAGCTCGGCTTCTTTTATTATAGGCCCTCTACCAACATTCACAATTATAGAAGTTGATTTCATCCTCTGAAATTCTTCCAGTCCAAATCTACCTCTTGTATCTTCAGTCAGAGGAGCGGTGATTACTATAAAATCTGATTCTTTGAGAAGAGTCTCAAAATCTACATATTCTGCGCCAGTCTCAGTCTCTGCCTCTTTATTCTTACTTCTGTTTTGATAAACGACACGCATATTAAAACCTTTCGCTCGTTTAGCAACAGCAGTGCCAATGCGTCCCATACCAAAAACACCGAGCGTCTTTTCGTGAATGTTCATACCTAAAAGTAGAGAAGGGTGCCAGCATGTAAATTTTCCTTCTCTTACATAACTGTCAGCTTCGATAATTCTTCTTGCCACAGAGAACATAAGTGCCCATGCAAGATCCGCAGTGGTTTCGGTGAGAACGTTTGGGGTGTTAGTAACAAGAATACCCTTTTCTGTTGCATAAGGGATATCCACATTCTCATATCCAACACCAGAATTGGACACGATTTTTAAATCTGGACACAAGTCAATTAACTTTTTATCAACTATGTCTGCCACTGTAGTGATTAATGCTACGGAATCTCTAGCGTTATCCAAAAGCTCCATTTCGGTTGGAAGAGTAGGCTTTGGATACACAATTACATTAAACTTTTCTGATAAACGTTTTACCGATTCTCCTGGATATTGAGAGGTTATGAAAATCTTCTTCATTTACCTTCAAATGGGTCAGGAATATCCGGGTGCCAAAGTTTAAAATGATTTTTATGATTCTCGGTATAAGCACCAGGTGGATAGTACTCATCATAGAAATCTAAATCCAGGTGATGAGCCTGCACCATGAACCTTAGAAACATCGGATCGGAAAAAGCGGGGAATCTGCCATATGTTTCATATATATAGTTACAAATATCTTTTACTACCTGAATTTCATCTTTACTAGGTCTTTCCACTTGCTCGAGAACGCCCTCAGGGCTAAGATACGGCATAGTGTGCGATTCCCAGTTACTCCATTTAGCATCATTAAACGCTTCAACCGCCTCACCCATATCTTTATAGTATGGAGGACAGTAAGCATGGAAAAGATCATCCTTACCCACTGCGACAGGATTAGGATTTCCGGTGTCACCCTTTATTTCTGGAGTAGCAAACCTAAAGCCAAGACCTTTATTAAATGGAGTGCCACCAAGCATAAACATGCTCGCAAACCCACTAAACAGCCAACCGCCTAGTCCAAGTGTTTGAAGGGTAAGAACCATATTCTGTCCCATAAATGCCTGCTCGGCTATATAACCGTTGGCAAATCTCAGCTCCGCCTCAACTAATGGCATACGTTTACCTTTATCAAGGAATCCACTCTCAAGCCACTTGTCGGTATTAGGAAGTCTTAATTTATGAAGTTCATCTACAAAATTAAACCTGTGGTCAGGTCTCATATAAAAGAATAAGAGATTAATAATACAAGCTGACAAATCAGTTACAGGCATGAATAAGGTAGTGCCGGGTTTGTTTACATTCCAAAGGTTGTGTCCCGCAAGTCCTGGCGGCTTTGAAGGCAGGTCTGCGCGTTTGTCCTCCAGTTTTACCCTCGAAGCTCTAAATAACTCCAATATTTTATCGACCCTGTCATGACGGCTGAGAGCTTCCAGCCCTCTAAACTCATGCGCTTCTTTATCATGCATTTTTACCATATATGTAGCTTCATCATTTGTGTAAAAAAGCTCTGTCCTGTGAACATCTCCAAGAGCGGGGATAGTCTTACTTGTAAACTGCATCTCAAGATCAAGACCTACATGAGGAGGAAAATCTGAAAGGTTGATGTTTTTAATCCCAAGTCCGTTCCAGACTATAAGTGCTTCTTCAAGCTCTGTTAACGGCACGGACTCGTGTTTGGATTTATATTGTAACGGACCCTTTTCAATTTCCATCCCAAGACCAAACCTTCTTGATCTCCTCTCGAAAAGAGCGTCCATGAATTTGTAGTCAACCGTAACATCAAGCCCTGGAGGATATTTTCCCATTTTGTGCGATTCTCCTTTGGAATTTAGAACTGTAGTTTAGCAAATAAGGGCATCTTAGACAAATCGCAAAATGAATCAAATAAATATTTGTAGAAACGGGTACGTTCATCTTTTATACTTACACACATATGAAAATTAATTCGTTGAAAATAGGAATACTATTTTTAATTTCTGCGATATTTTTGAGCGGTTGCGCTTCAGGTTTATATGGTGGACAGATAGCTCAACCTATACCAACTACAAAAACAGGAGAAGACGGAGTTATTATTGCAGTCACTCCTTCATTCTGGCCCTGGGATCCTAAAAACTTAAGCGATTATGTAACTCCTTACTATGTCAAAATAACGAACAATTCTGACAAAACCATTATTTTGGACTATGAAGATATAGTTATCTTTGATCAATTTAAAAACCAGTATACTCCTTTAGCCCCAGACACTGTGGCTAGCATTTTCAATACATCGACACCAACTGCATATCAGGGAGGGTACTCTTATCCAAGTTTATCTGTTGGGGTTGGATTTGGTTTTGGTGGAGGCTACGGCAGACGCGGCTATGGAGGATACGGAAGAAGAGGATACGGTTCTGGAGTAGGCATATACGGTTACTCCCCGGTTTACTACTCTCCACCTCCTGCTTATTATTCAAGACCTGTAAATACTTCTGATATCTTAACTCAAGCATTAAGCCTTGGTCCTATACATCCTGGCGCAACTATTAGTGGGTATCTATACTTCAGAGATACTATTTCAGAGGCAAGTCAGATTACTCTGGATATAGGATATAACGCGGAAGGTAGTAATAAAGAAACTGTTTTGAGTTTCCCGTTTGATTTAACCCTTAGAAATTAGTTCTAAGAAATAATGATTACTCTTCATCTTGAAAATATAGAATGAAAAATAAAGCCAGGACATAGATCATCTGAGAGCCTACAACTCCCCACTCCTGAAGAAGAGACATCCCGAAAATTAGAGTTGCCATTAGCAAGAAGCCTATTACCAAACCTATTTTAAGCTGAAAACCTGTAATCAATATCACACCGATAATCAGCTCTAGTATTGGAATTGAGTAGCCTAAGAGTCTTACTGAAAAAGCTGGTAGGAAAGTCTCACTGAAATTATCTGCCATTCCATTTGCAAAGCCACTGTAGTCACCGAATACTCTGACTGCGCCGTGCATTAAAAAGTTGATACCAGTCACAAAACGAAGTAAAAGTACAGCAAGTTTTTTATTACTAATTTTTAGGAATTGCATATTGGATTCATTATAAAGTAAAAGTTAGTCTATCACTACTTCTTCTTTTCGTTAAGCTCTTGAAGTTCCTTAAATATTTTCTTTTCTTCTTTGGAAGGTTTCTTTGGAATTTCGACCTTTATGTTTAGATAGATATCCCCTCTTCTTCCTGACCTGAATCCAGGAAGACCTTCATTTGGAATACGCATTGTAGTACCAGGCTGAGTACCGGCTGGAATTTTCACCTCTACTTCACCTACCAGTGTAGCTACATCTACCTTGGTTCCAAAGACGGCATCTGGAATCTGAAGTTGAATATCGCGGTGTAGGTGCTCGCCCTTTCTCTTAAACCGCTTATCTTTTTCGGTATTAATTATGACAATTAGATCACCGGGAGGAGCTCCTGGATCAGGGCTCAGATTACCATGTCCAGGCACCCTAAGTGCAACACCTTCTTCGACACCTGGGGGTATATTAATCTCAATTTTTGTTTCT
The DNA here is from genome assembly GCA_021604765.1 of Thermodesulfobacteriota bacterium. GTDB lineage: Bacteria > Desulfobacterota_D > UBA1144 > Nemesobacterales > UBA2774 > CR02bin9. Next base: position 669 of record BQJP01000016.1, on the reverse strand, counting down.
CCCTCAACACTACCCCTACCGTCACAATCCGGACAAAGCTCATCAATAAAAACCCCCTGCCCCCTGCATTCCGGACAAACCGCAACTTGCTGAAAGGTCATTCCTTGCTGACGAGTTGTAAAAACCTTCTGACCTGCTCCGTCGCATTCTGAACATTTCCTTGGCTCTGTTCCAGCTTTTGCTTTTGTTCCTTCGCATGAAGGACAAGCTTCAAACCTGTTGTAAACAACTGTCTCTTCGCCGCCAGTTAGAATTCGCTTTAAAGGTATTGTGATTTCAACCTCTACATTACTTCCAGGTGCCGGGCCTCTGCGCCTTCCACCACCACGACCAAAACCAAATATGTCATCAAAGATGGAACCTCCACCGCCGCCTCCGAAAATATCTCCGAAGTTGATATTGCTGAAGATATCTTCTGAGGACATACCGTCTAATCCGGCAAAGCCACCTCTGTCGTAACGGGAGCGCTTTTCGGAATCTGATAGAACACCATAGGCTTCGGATAATTCTTTAAACTTATCCTCAGCATCAGGCTCTTTGTTGTGATCAGGATGATACTCCATCGCAAGCTTGCGATAGGCTTTTTTCATTTCCTGCGGGTCTGCATCACGTGATACGCCCAGCACTTCATAATAATCCCGTTTTCCGGCTGCCATATGGATATACCCC
>BQJP01000015.1 GCA_021604765.1 Thermodesulfobacteriota bacterium | reverse complement strand
AGAAATATTATTGTTGCCAGATCCAGTGACGCTATAATTGCAATAGGAGGCAGCTACGGTACATTATCAGAGATAGCCTTCGCATTAAGACTAAAAATACCAATAATAGGGATTAATACCTGGGATGTATCACCGGATATTAAAAAAGTTGAATCACCGGAAATGGCAGTTCGTTTGGCTATTGAGTCTATTAATTCTAATTCTTAGTGCTTCTTGCGCCAAAAGCCCTCCTAGACCTACAACTCCTCCGCCAACAGATAAGGAAGTTCAAAAATGCTTACCTGCGGACTTCTCATCAACAACTACCTACTCTTATCATGTTCTTGAAGAAGGACAGACATTATATAGAGTATCTAAAATATATAACACTACAGTAAATGATTTAATAGAAGTAAACGGGATCGAAGATCATACAGATATACCAGTTGGAACAAGGCTCAGAATACCCGGAACAGTAGTAAGCGGATCGGGATTAATATGGCCAGTGCCAGGAAAAATTTCTTCTCATTTTGGCATGCGCTGGGGTCGACCACATGAGGGAATTGATATACCGGCCCCCCGCGGAACCCCTATTAGAGCAGCAGCTAATGGATTAATTGTTGCAAGCTCAGGAAATCTAAAAGGATATTCTGGATATGGCAGGGTCATAATAATTGACCATGGTAGAGGTATAAGTACTATGTATGCCCATAATAGCAAGAATAGAGTAAACTCGGGCAGTTGTATTAGATCAGGAGAAATAATTGGTGAAGTAGGAGCTACGGGAAATGCGACTGGTAATCATCTTCACTTTGAAGTCAGAAAAAACGGGCGACCCGTAAACCCGCTAAACTACCTACCCTAAAGAGGAGATTGTAGAATGGAGAATTTAAAAGAATATATTAGAGATATACCAGGTTTTCCCAAAGAAGGGATAATTTTTCATGACATTACACCGCTACTACAAAATGCTAAAGCATTTGAGGCAGCCGTTGATGAAATGGCGAAAATACTGGACGGAAAAGAAATCGATTACCTCGTCGGAATTGAGGCAAGAGGTTTTATCTTTGCGTCTGCGTTGGCAGTAAAACTCGGAACTGGACTTGTAATTGTTAGAAAACCCGGAAAGCTGCCCTATGTAACCATTAATGCTACTTATAATTTAGAATATGGGTCTGACTCACTTGAAATTCACCGAGATGCTATACACGAAGGAAGCAAGGTCGTATTAATAGATGATCTATTGGCAACCGGTGGTACTGCTGCAGCTGCTGGTGATCTTATTGAACAGCTCGGCGGTGAAGTTCTGGGTTATTGTTTTTTAGTAGAACTAACAGAACTTGGAGGAGACAAGAAACTGGAACCACATAATATATGGTCGGTTCTAAAGTACTCTTCATGAAACAAATAGGAATTATTCTCAATCCTTTAGCTAGAATAAATAAGAAGAAGACCGCCGATATTATTGGCGATCTAAAAGATATCTTTGGCGATAAGGCTCTTTTGTGTTCGACAAATAACAAAGAAGAGACTTCTGATGTAGTCAAAGACTTTATTAAACAGGAAATCAAGTTCTTGCTGATTAGCGGAGGAGATGGAACGATTTGTAATGTTCTAACTTCTTATATAAACCACTCAGGGAAAAACGAGCTTCCGGTAGTTGTACCGCTTATGGGTGGGACTATAAACATGATAGGCGCAGATGTTGGACTGAGACAGGACCAGCTTTCAGTGTGCAAAAATCTATACGAATTAATTAGTACTAACAAAAACATTCCTATAACACAAAGAGGGCTTCTTAGGATAGAAGAGAACAATTCCGAACAACCTATTTTCGGATTTACTTGGATAGATGGTCTTCTTTACAATTTTATGCTGGACTACTATTCACAGGGCGCGGGTGTGCAGGTGGCATCAATGCTTGCGATCAAGACTATTCTGATGTCGATTGCAGATTCAGAAAATGGGATATTTAAACAAGTTAATTCCGTAGTTGAAATCGATGGAAAAGTACTGCCTAATCAGAACCATATTTTTTTGGTTTCTTCGTGTCTAAAAAGATTTGTCTTTGGATTTAATATATTCCACGACAAACCTGAACCCGGTAAAAACTTTAACACTGTATATATGAGGGAACCTTTTTTAAAAGAATCACGACATAAAATACCCCTTGGCTTATACAGGGGACTCAAGTCTGATGATAAAGAGAACTTTATTAATGAAGCAGTTAAGCACTTGAGAATTGAGAGAAATAAAGGCTATATAATAGATGGTGAGATTTATAAGAATGAAAACGAGAACGAAATTAATATTAGTCCAGGACCACTACTAAATATATTTTCCCCCAAGGGAGAAGAAGAAATATCAGCATAGGAAAACCTAAATGACAGATATAAGAGTAAACTTAAAAAAAACGGAAGATAAATCTTACAATATATTCATCCAAGATGGATCGTTAAGCCATATTGCAGCTAAAATAAAAGAAGCTGGCCTTGGTCATAAATTCGCAATCATAACAGACTCAAATGTAGAACCACTATACGCTAAAGACTTGTCTGAAGCGTTTAGCAAGAATGATTTATCTAATAAGATTATTTCTTTCCCCGCTGGTGAGGAGAATAAGAATAGGACAATTAAATCCTGGATAGAAGATCAAATGCTTGAGGGCAAATTTGGACGTGACTCAGCAGTTATCGCTCTTGGCGGAGGGGTTGTTGGGGATATAGCAGGATACGTAGCAGCAAGCTATACGCGCGGACTGCCCTATGTACAGATACCGACAACATTAGTTGCTTGCGTGGATAGCTCTATTGGTGGAAAGACAGCTGTAGACACTCCTCACGGCAAGAATTTAATAGGAGCATTTCACCAACCTTGGGCCGTTTTTATTGATGTAAACACTCTTTTAACATTGAGCGAGAAAGAAATACGTGAAGGACTGGCAGAGGTCATCAAATATGGTGTTATAAGCGACAACAAACTATTCTCCTTTCTTGAAGAGAATTTGGATCTTATTTTTTCATATAACAAAGAAGCACTAACACATATTATAAAAAGGGGTTGTGAAATAAAAGCTGAAGTAGTTGAAAAGGACGAAAGAGAGTCCAATCTGAGAAAAATTTTAAATTTCGGTCACACAATTGGACACGCTGTTGAGAATTTATCTAATTACAATATTTCTCATGGAGAAGCAATATCTATAGGAATGGTTGCTGAAGGAAAACTAGCTGTAGAGATGGGCATATGGAACGATGCGGATTTAACCAAGTTGATAAATCTTATTAAAAAAGCTGACTTGCCGACCGAGATTCCAGATTATATGAGCTCGGGGCAAATAATAGATGCAATGAAGTTGGACAAGAAATCCAGAAGCGGTCAGATAGAAATGGTGCTGCCAAAGAGCATTGGTGAAATGAGCCAAATTGACGGTGGTTATGGGATAAAAATAGAAGAACAGATTATAGAAAAAGTAATTTAACTTAAACCCTCTTGGTACTTAAACTGTAATAATTATGAGCAAAACCTACCCGGGAAAATCATCGCTGGATATAACAGACTTTTACATTCCACTGAATTTATCTAAAGTATTTGGAAATAAGAATGAAGTTGTATTGGAGATAGGATTTGGAGATGGCGATTTCTTAATAGAGATGGCTGACAGACACCCTGAGAAAAATTTTCTGGGTATAGAGATTAAAACAAAAAGATTTAAAATCGCAGTTAAATCAACTCAGCACAAAAACAATGAAAACCTTAGATTTCTTCATATGAATGCCAACATTGCAGTTGAGGAGCTTTTTTTTGAGGATGCTTTTTCTTTAATCTACATAAATTTTCCTGACCCATGGCCTAAAGACAGACATCTAAAACATAGAATAGTAAATTCTGAATTTCTAGCATCCCTGTCTAGAATTCTCAAAAAAGACGGAGTGTTAGAGATCGCAAGCGACCACAAAGAGTATATCTCTCATTCTTTTGATGTCTTTAAAAACATTTCATATTTTAAATCACAGTATCCACCTCCCGGTTATTTGCACAATTTGCCAAACCGCCCACATACCAAATATGAGAGGAGTTTTAGAAAAGAGGGAAGAGAAATATTCTATTTAATGTTTACAAACAATAAATGATTCAAGATAATAACCTTATATATAATATTCTCAGGTAGAATAGAAAGTCTATTAAATATGGAGTTAAAACATATAGCACAATAAAATCAGGAGGACGAAATGAGAAAAGCATTTTTAATGATAACAATAATATTTTTAGGATTAAGCACCACAGGTTGCGCTGGTGGTGGAAGCGGACCGGGTTATTTATTTCAGCTAATATTCATTGTAGTTCCTCTAGTAGGATTAGGCATATTACTTCTCAAGAGAACTGAAAGCGCTAACGACTCTCTTTATATTTTAGAAGGACAGATAAAAAGACTTTCTGCAAGAATAGATAGCATTGAAGAAAAATTATCTAATTCACAACCAAAAACTACAAAGAGAACTACTAAGAAATAGTGAGCCTTATATCTAAGTATTAAACTCTTTGTGTAGGTGGTACCAATAAAAAGCGGCAATAACTAGAGAATGTGTGATCTTGCCTTGAGATACTAACTTTGGTATCTCACTATATGGTTTGGTGTAGGTAATTATATATTCAGTTGTATCAAAGTTAGTCTGTCCTATCTTTTTGCAGTTAGTTGCCAAAAACGTAAAACATCTATTACTTTGTATTGCGGGATTAGGCAAGACCTCACCTATTTGTAACCAATTTTCGCCCTCATAACCGGTTTCCTCAAGAAGTTCCCTTTTTGCAGTCTCAAGAGGTTCCTCTCCAGGATCGATCATACCTCCAGGTATCTCCACAGTTACAGACTGGCTACCATGTCTATACTGCTCAATTAAAACAACCTCGTCACTTTCGGTTAAGGCAACTACGTTTATCCAATCCGGAGCTTCTATAACAAAAAAATCATGTTCATTTCCAGTTATCGGAGAGACACTAGTGTCCTTTCTTAAGGAAAATACTCTGTTGGATTCTATTTCTTCTGAAGTTATCCTTTCCCATCTTTTAATCATAAGCCCCTCTTATTACCAGGTCTGAATTACTGTTAATCACGAATCTCGATCTTTGCTAATTGCTTTCGAGTAGAATCTGAATACCATATATCTACAAATTCTGAAATTGTTTGCTGCTCCCGGTTTGTAATTCTGTTTAGAGTCTCTTGTTTAAGCATCTTTTTTATACTGGCAAACGCTTTTGTATCCTTTTTCGCAAAATTCTGTGCTATTTCTGAAACGACTTGCAGAAATTCATCTTCATTTGCTATCTTGTCAATTAAACCTAAAGAAAGCGCCTCTTCAGCAGAATGCATCTTCCCTGAATAAACAATTCTCTCAGAATTTTTAGCCCCTACTGCATATTGCAGAGTCTCAGTAACACATGAGAACAGGGATGAGCCAAAAGTCATCTCATTTAGTGCGATCTTAGCCTTACCAGAAAGCATAACTCTATGATCGCAAGCCAATGCAAGTACACATCCGCCGGCGACAGTATGCCCATTTAAAGCCGCAATAACAGGTTTGGGAAAGAGAAATATTTCCTTTATGAGCTTGGAATAATTAATCACATATGATTCAAAGGAACTCTTTGGATATGCCATAAACTCGGGAACATCAAAACCAAAAGAAAAAAAACTCCCCTCCCCTGTTAAAATAATCGCCGTAATAAAATCATTAGATTGGGCATTTTGAAAAGCTGCTTTAAGCTCTCTTATCAACTGATCATTAAGAGCGTTCACTTTGGGTCTATTGAGAGTAATTACCGCTATATTATTATCGACCTTTGAATTTACAGAACTCATATAAAACACCTCCAAATTATTTTTTTCAGTGGCATACCATTATCGCATCTAGGCTCTAATTCTACAAGAATAACTACTATACAAAACCAATAATACAGTTAAAATATGATTATAAAAATCACTAACAGCCGGAGGCTCTCAAATGAAAAAAATATTTTCGATAATGGTCTTTTCAATTTCAGTTTTCACTATATTGGGTTCAATAAGCTTTGCTGAAGATAAAGGTAACCCTGCAGAAGGAAAAACTCAGTATGAAAATGTATGCGCAGCCTGTCATGGGCCATCAGGTAAAGGAGATGGGGTTGCTTCCGCAGCACTTGATCCTAAACCCAGAGACCTGAGCAATGCTGCTTACGTTTCTACTCTTAGCAATGAGCATCTCTACAAAGTAATCAGTGAAGGTGGAGCCGCTGTAGGTTTATCACCAATGATGGCTGCGTGGGGTGGAGTGCTTTCAGAACAACAAATATGGGATGTAATAGCATTCATTCATACAGATCTCTGCAAATGTGAAGCAAAAGCTAAATAACAAAGTTATTTTATATAAAAAACTATGATAAAAAAATCACGAAAGTATCTTAAATTGTTTGGATTACTGGTTATTTTAATAGTTGGATTTTCAACAGGATGCGCTTCACTAAACCCAGGAACTGAGGATGATCCGGGAGAAGCCGTTGGAGCACCTACAGAGCCTGAGATAATTAGAGAAGGCTATGAAGAAGGCGCCCAAAATCCTGAAGAAAGTTTCTAGAGATTTCGATTTAATCTCTAATTTGCTATATGATAATGCGTCAATTTGTGACAGCTCCCTTTTGAACATTTCCACATTAATGTTAATATTTTTGTCTTATTTTATAGATAAATTAGGAGAGGTGGCCGAGTGGCTGAAGGTGCTCGCCTGGAAAGCGTGTAGGGGGTCAACGCTCCCTCGAGGGTTCGAATCCCTCCCTCTCCGCCATAATCTATAAAAAGCTTAAGCTTAATTATAGAGTATCTCATAGCATACTGTATAATATATTTTTGAATTCATAGTACGAAATAAATTTCCAGTTGGCCAGGCCCTACGGCAGGAGCTTGTGAAATCCGCCAGGCCTGGAAGGGAGCAACGGTAGCAAACCCTCCTGTGCGGGGTCACCTGGCTAACTGGTTTAAGGTGATAAATGTCCTACGTTGTTCTGGCTAGAAAGTGGAGACCCAAAACTTTTGACGATTTAATAGGCCAGGACTATATTACTCAAACCCTTAAGAACGCAATTTCCACAGGCAAAATAGCTCATGCATTTATACTATCAGGCCCTAGAGGTGTAGGAAAAACTTCGACTGCCCGAATAGTAGCAAAGGCGCTTAATTGTATTAACGGACCTACCCCCAATCCTTGTTCAAACTGCTCATTCTGTAACGAAATCTCTGAAGGGAAGTCCTTAGATGTTATGGAAATAGATGCAGCATCTCATACAGGTGTGAATGACGTCAGAGAAATAATTGAAAACATCAAATACCTACCGACATCCGGGAAAAACAAGATATATATTATTGATGAAGCTCATATGCTTTCTCAATCCGCTTTTAATGCTCTGCTTAAAACCTTAGAAGAACCCCCCCCTCATGTTCTGTTTATCTTAGCAACCACCGAAGTCCATAAAATACCGGTAACAATACTTTCTAGATGTCAGAGGTACGATTTCAAGAAGGTAGCAGTCGATAAAATTAAGGACCAGTTGGCTTCTATAACGTCAAATGAAGATATTAAGATTCAAGATAAAACTTTATATGTTATAGCTCAAGAAGCTGACGGTAGCTTAAGGGATTCGCTAAGCTTAATGGATCAGCTGATAGCAACTTTCGGAAATGATATTAAACATGAGGAGGCTCTATCTGTACTTGGAATCTTGGACCGATCTTTGGTCAAATCGTCTCTGGAAGGAATTATAAAAAAAGATCCAAAATTTTGTATTAATGTTTTAAATCAAGCAGTTGAAAAGGGAATAAGTCCTAAAAGATTTGCTGAGGATTTATTAAGAACTCTGAGATATGCTCTACTAATTAGAACATGCGGGAAAGAGTCCGTAACAGATCTTTCAGAAGAGGACAAAACATCTCTTTCGGAATTGCTAAATGATGTAAGTATAGAGACTCTAGAATCTCTTTTTAACCTTATGCTACAAGGAGCTGAAAATATTCAGCGATCATTTTACCCACAGATGGCACTTGAGTTAATTCTAATTAAGCTTTCCACACTGGACGATATAGTTCCAGTACAAGATATTATCAATAAGCTCAACAATTTAAGCAAAAGCATGGGTTCTACAAAACCAACTGCCAGACGAGTAGATGAACCAGAACAAACTTACAAATCAGCCCCCTCACCTAAACAAGCTCCGAAAATGGCTGAGGAAAAAGCAACGGCAAAAATAGAGAAAGCTGAACCAGAAACTGATACAGTAAAAACCGGACCAAATAGTAGTAAATCAACACAGGATTTTATCCAATTTGTAAAAACAACAAAACCAGTAATAGGCAGACGCCTTGAACAAGCAAATGAAATTATTGTCGATGGCTCAATTGTAAAAATAATATGTGAAGCTCAATCAGCTCAATCAGACTATTTAAAGAGAAAAGACTCTCAGACTGCGCTTGGTGCTCTTATCAAAAAATTCTTCTCAGATGAAACAAAATTGCAGATTGAGGAAGTCAATTTAAACACCCCTGAAAATGGTAAAACTAAAGTAGAACAAAAAGCAGAAAGAAAAGAAAAGATAAAAAATGACCCTGTCCTAAAAGAAGCTATTGATGTTTTTGGCGGCAGAGTTGTTAGTATAAAACCCAATAATAAGGAGTAGAACTATGAAATTTGGTGGTGGCGGTGGTAATATGAAAAATTTAATGAAACAGGCTAATCAGATGAAGGAAAAGATGGAAAAACTTCAGGCTGAAGCCGGAGAAAAAACTGTTGAAGCAACTTCAGGTGGAGGTATGGTTACAGTAGTTGCTAAAGCAAAAGGCGAAGTGCTATCAATTAAGATAGAGCCTGATATAGTGCAGGACAATGACATTGAAATGCTTCAAGACTTAATCACAGCAGCAGTAAACGAGGCACTTAACCGCGGTCAGGAGATAATGAAAGACGAAGTTGCCAAAGCTGCTGGTGGCATGGGTATTCCCCCCGGGCTGCTCTAAGAAAATGAGACGATCAGGGCTTCCAGAATCCATTTCCAGACTTATAGAAGAACTATCCAAACTACCTGGTATTGGAGAGAAGAACGCAACTAGGCTCGCTTTTCATATATTTAGATCCCCCAAGATTTACTCGGAGAACCTGGCTCAGGCAATAACTGATGCAAAAACCAAAGTAATCTTATGCAATGACTGTTTTAACTTTGCCTCTGAATCTCCTTGTGAAATCTGCAGCGATGAGAACAGAGATAATTTCTCAATCTGTGTCGTAGAAGAACCCCTTGATCAACTGGCAATAGAGAAAAGTAGAGAATTTAAAGGTAAGTATCATGTTCTTCATGGAGTAATTTCTCCTATAGAAGGTGTTGGGCCAGAAGATCTCAAGATCAAAGAATTACTCTCAAGACTTGAAATAAACGAGGTGAAAGAAGTTATTGTTGCTACAAATCCAAGCGTTGAAGGAGAAGCAACTGCGCTTTATCTATCTAAGCTAATCAAACCACTCGGTATAGAAGTCAGCAGGATTGCGCACGGCATACCAATGGGCGGAGATATTGAGTATATCGACGAAATAACGCTCGGCAAAGCAATCCGAGACAGAAAACATATCTAAGGATTGGAGGTTGAAATGCCAAGAATCGGAAGAGCTTTTAATGAACTTAAGGTAGGTGATATTTTATCAGAAAAGATGACTATAACGGAAAGCCACGTTGTTAAAGCGGCTGGGCTTTTTAATGATTATAACGCCCTACATACAAATGCGCTGGATATGAAAAACGCTAGATTTGGTCAAAGAATTGTTCATGGCGCTCTTACTTTTAGTCTTATGGTTGGAGTTTATAGCAAAGCATTTCATGATACAGACATATCAACAGTTGAGGCATCAATTAAATTCACAGCTCCAGTTTATATTAATGACACAATAACTATGGAATGGACTGTTACTGAATTAGACGAGAAGCCTAAATTAAATGGAGGACTGGTGGCGCTTTCCGGAGAAATTAGAAATTCTGAAGGGACTGTTCTAGCAACACTTGAAGCAAAAATATTAGTTGGAAATGAAACTATTTTTTAGTCAAATCAAACACTTTCTGATCTTATAAGCAATGATAGGGAGGGATTAATTAACCACCCCCCATTTTTTAAGTTTATAGAATCATTATTAATTCTTTAACGTTAGCCCTACCAAAAGAATCTAAAGTAAAACCTTTGACATCACAATAGCGCTATGCTAGTTTGTGGACTGTAAGGTAAAGAGAAGAAATTCAGGAGGCTTTAATGAAGTTTTTACACACTATGATAAGAGTTGGCGACCTTGAAAAATCAGTCAAATTTTATACAGAAGTACTCGGACTTAAATTCCACAGACAAACAGAATATCCTGAGGGTGAATTCACCCTAGCCTTTCTTGGTTACGGTGGCGATACCGAGCCGTTCTTAGAGCTTACCTACAATTGGGGAACAGAAAGCTATGATCTTGGAAATGCTTACGGTCATATGGCATTTGGCGTAGAAGATATTTATACAGCATGTGACAAGATAGTGGAACTAGGTGGAAAAGTAATACGTCCCCCGGGACCGATGAAACATGGCAAAACAGTTATAGCATTTGTAGAAGACCCTGATAGTTATAAAGTGGAATTGATAGAAAGAAAGGACTAGTCCTTTTTCTGACGCTTTTTCCATTTACGGTCTAGATACTTTTTAAGTGCGGCTTCCCTACCGATTTCTGTCGGCTCATAGTAAATGCTGTTTTTAATTTCTTCTGGAAGGAAGTCCTGTTCAATAAAATGCTCATTGTAGTCATGGGAGTATTTATAGTGCTTGCCGTATCCTATATCTTTCATAAGCTGGGTAGGCGCTGGTCTTAGATGGAAAGGAATTTTTAAATTTGGCTGCTTCTTCACTTCTTGTGTTGCTTCACCAATTGCTTTATATGAAGCGTTACTCTTGGGACAACTAGCGAGATATGTAGCAGCTTGAGCAAGTATAATGCTAGCTTCAGGCATGCCTACGTAATCAACCGCCGTAAATGCGGATGTAGCCAAGGTAAGAGAGTAAGGCTCAGCGTTACCAATATCCTCAGAGGCTAATACAATTAGTCTTCGAGCTATAAACTTTGGATCTTCACCCGCTTCAAGCATGCGGGCGAGATAATAGACTGCCGCATCGGGATCGCTCCCTCTTACACTTTTTATAAAAGCAGAGATAGTGTTGTAATGCTCTTCCCCTGCCCTATCGTATCTGTAGTTGTGAGTCTGATATGCTTCTCTGATTGTGTCACGGTCAATTAAGGACTCCCTTTCGTCAGAAATATCTACCGCAACCTCAAGCGCGTTTAGCATTATTCGAGCATCTCCGCCACTTTGCCTGATTAATTCTTCTTTAGCCTCAGGAGTTATTGACGCATCCCCTATTAAATCATCTTCATTTAGCACTTTATCTAAGATAGTTTCAAGATCCTCCTCAGTCAGAGACTCTAGAACATAAACTCTGCATCTGGACAGTAGTGGCGATATTACTTCAAAGGAAGGATTTTCTGTCGTAGCACCAACAAGAACGAGAGTTCCGCTTTCAACACTCTTAAGGAGAGCCGCTTGCTGGGATTTATTAAACCGGTGAATTTCATCAATAAAAAGAACAGTTCTCTTCCCCATATTAAGGGTGTCTTCAGCCTCTGAAATAATTTCCCTTAACTCTTTAACGCCTGATGAGATAGCATTTATTTGAATAAATTCAGCATCTATTTTTGTTGCAAGGAGTCTTGCAAGTGTTGTTTTTCCTGTTCCAGGAGGACCCCAGTAGATCATTGAACGGATGTTACTTGCGCTCAACATTTTACGAATCACCCCATCGGGACCAAGCAAGTGATCCTGTCCGACAAAATCCTCAAACGTCTTGGGACGCATCCTTTCTGCTAAAGGCGCTGCACCCTCTGGAGGTTTAAACAAAGACGGCTCTTTCGCTCTACTATCCATTAGTATAGAGATTAGAGGGTTAAGCTAAATAAATCAATAAAGTAATTTGCTACAAATTGTAAAAACACAATTTTGCAATAGCGGCATTACAGGCTTTTATATAAATTCCCCTACTTTGCATCTTTAAGTGCAAAGGAAAACATAATTAGTGAAAAACCATTAATAAGAAAGTATATCCCTACTAAAAGTCCGATAACAAAAGCGCTGCTTTGTGGGAACTCTACCCAGATCATAACAGCCAATATGACTGACGCTAAACCGCTTATAAGTATCCATACCCAATTCTGAGCACCCTTAAGCTGAAAGGAATGAATAATTTTAAAAATCCCCTCTACTAAAAGAAATGCTGCCAAAAGAAGAGTAAGGGTGATAATCCCTTCTTTCATATTTGTAACCAGGAAAAAACCCACAAAGATATACAAAATACCGCTTAACAATATCAGAATCATGTTCTTCCAATTACCCGAAAAAAACGACCCGACAACAGCAATTACCCCACCAACTAATAACAAATAACCCAATAACATTTCAATCGCTATTGTAGCAGCCATGGGATAGCCTATTGCCACCCATCCCAAAATTACGTAGGCAATGCCTAAAACTAATAGCCATCCTCTATTCGCTTGTAAATTTTGTACTATAGAATTCCCACTCATATCTAAGCTCTCCTTTGAATAATGAAAATTTCAGCTATTTATCATTAGCCGCCGTCCGATAAAGATAGTATCTAAGTAATCATTTTTTTACAATTTAAGAAACAGTTTCAGATTCGTATTTGTGCATTATTAGTAAAATGGCGATTGAGGAAAGAATCGCTGATAGCGCATAGAAATATATCCCAGCTTCAGCTGTAAACTTGAAATTAAAACCTTTGGCCTTAAACATCACTATTATTACCGCCACGATAAACACATCAGCCATGGACCATTTTGAGACATAACCTATAGCTTTAATAATCTTGTTCTTTACACCTTCTTTTTGAGCGGTGATTAGAGCAATAACACAGAGAACAATTTTAAGTAACGGGAATACGACAGAGAACAGAAAAATAATAATTCCCAAGAAGAATGATCCATCTGCAAATAAAGACTTTATAATCCCCAATAGATATTGATTGCCAACAGGTATTCTGCCTTTTTTGACAACCCATTCTTCAAGCTCATTATGCAGGCTAAACCAATTCGGTAACCAGTCAGGGAATTCAACAGAAAAAGTAGATTTGATAAAAGGATAATAAAAAGCCCCAAATAAAAGTAATGCAGAGACTATAATCGCAACCGTAGCGAGAATATTGCTATATCTTTTATTATACAAAGCTGCTAAGAAATCTTTTAACATTGTTTTTGGTAAACAGTATATCTAACTCAGAGACCTAAGATTGATTTAATTTTAGGAAGGTCATCATTCTCTGAAATGAACAGCAACTTGTCTCCACCTTCAATAACCGTAGTTCCGCGTGGAACAATAGAAGAGTTTTCTCTTTTAATTAAGATTATTATCGCGCTTTCGGGAAGCCCAAGCTCTACGACTTGTTTTCCAATTGCACTGGAATCCTGAGGTATTACTATCTCAGTCTTTTGGCTATTTTCATCATAATTAAATTCAAATTCTACATGCTCAGTCTTGGTCTTGATTTCTGGAGCATTGACACCAAGCCATTTTGCAACGAGTGGAATAGTAGTACCCTGAACTAGTACAGATGTAATTACAATAAAAAATACTACATTAAAAAGAATGTCTGCTTTAGGAACCCCTGCAAGAAGTGGAAAAGTCGCTAAAATAATTGGGACTGCACCACGTAAACCTACCCAGGAGATAAATGTTTTCTCTTTAAGATTATTTTTTCCAAAAGGAAGAGATATAAACACACCTAGAGGACGAGCTATGAAAATTAAAAATATAGATATCAGTACCCCCATAAACATCACAGGTAATATCTGAGAAGGAAAAACTAGGAGGCCTAAAAGAAGAAACATGGTGATTTGCAAGAGCCAGGCAAGCCCGTCATGAAAACGGGTTAAGCTTTGCTTGTGCACGAATTCACTTCCGCCCATCATAAGGCCTGCTATATAAACAGCCAGAAAACCACTTCCCCCTATTGAGGTAGTTATGCCATAAGTAAAGATAACAAGTGATAATGTAAGGACGGGGTATAGACCCTCAAAATCGAGTCTTAGCCTGTTTACTTTAAAAACTATGGCTTTACCCATTACAAAACCAATTACTATCCCCAGAACCATTTGCTGAAGAAGAAGAAAAATCATGCGCCAAATAGAAGCGTCAGGATTAGTTATCAGATGAACGAAACCCAACGTTAAAATAACAGCCATAGGGTCGTTACTTGCGGATTCAAATTCAAGTAAATCAACAAGGCGGCCTTTTAACTGGGTACCGCTTGAGCTCATTACAGAGAAAACAGCAGCGGCATCAGTAGATGAGACTATAGCGCCTAGAAGTAAAGCTGTTAAGATAGAAAAATCAAAGAAGTAATGAACAAATAGACCTACAAGAATAGCAGTTAAAAATACCCCAATTGTAGATAATGAGATTCCTGTCCAGAGAACAGGTGATACGCGTTTCCAGCTCGAATGAAGACCGCCTGAGAAAATAATAAATGCAAGAGCAATTACACCTAAGAACTGAGCGGCCCAGGCATCATCAAATTCTATACCACCAGGCCCTTCTGAGCCTGCAAACATACCAACTAAAATGAATATAATTAGAGCCGGAACACTAAGTTTTGAGGCTATTTTACTTGCAAGAATGCTAAGCAGTAGTAATACAGATGCTCCAAGGAGTATATATTCAATTGGATAGTTCAAATCGGGATCTCTTTCAACATTATTTTGTTAAAGTATGATCATAAAAAGATTTTTTTACAATCTAACATTAATTCAAGAGCACTTATCTGTTTAACAGCTTGAGATAATTATAAGCAAGTGAATAGAGTGATTTATCTAATTCAACTCATATATCGCGGATGCGATCTTACCCAGATCGTTGTTGATTTCAAAAACCTCTGAGATATCTGAAAGTAGGGCATTATTAACAAATACTGCAAAGATCAATCTTCTATCACTTGCCGAATCTATGTAACCGCCTAAGGATTTAGCTTTGACTACAAACTGTTGTGTGTCAGGATCAAATCCAATTGATGTCCCGGTCTTTCCGCGCACCCTACCTGTGGCAGGGCTCCCTTCATCCACAAATTTAAGTGAACCGTCCTCACCCAATATAGGGAATGAGTCAAAATAATCATCAAAAATATCCGTTTGCTTCATATTATTAAGAAGTGTTGTAACAGCTCGAGGCGAGGCTTCGCTATCAGGGCTCCCGCTTCCGTTAGTAGGGAAATTAAAACCGTCTGCAGGAACATCAAAGTCATTAACAAGTGTAATTCTTTCCTGATCTAATGAACCTTCAACTGTTCTTTCACCTTTAGCCAAGCCAAAAAGCGCCAGGCTAAGATTAGCGCCATAATTATGACTTACTTTTAAAACAAGCTTGGTCATCTCAGAAAATGGCGGTGATATATATTCAGCAACCAAAGCATCTGTACTGTATAAATCTTGAGGAGGCACTTTGTTTTCAGGGTTTGGTCCTACTAAATTTGTATTTACAGTAACACCTGATCTTTCTAACGCTTCAATGAAAGCAGTTCTAGCATAAGCCGAAGGACCCTCAATCTTAAATGTCTGAACTAGTGTTTCCACTTCAGGCAAATCAGGTTTAAATCCTAGTGGTATTTGCCCTGTTACAACCCCAACACACTCTGCTAATTCAAAGCATGACGAGTCCGGTTCGGATAGTTCAATATCCAGTTCCTCACCCTCACCTACTGTAATTACATTTGCATTGATATCGAAAGCTGCACTTTTTGGGCGCCAGTCAACCATCGCAGGCTGGCCTGGTTCTGTCGGAATAATAGTAATGTCTATTAAGTTTTCATTTACAATCATTGGGGAAATTAATCTCTCATTGTTGGGAACAACAAATTCATCAAACAACCGTGCATCAATTATGACATCACCATTAATCTCAATAATGCCCGAATCAGCAATTTGCTGAGCTATGTCATCCAATCCTGTAAGAGGATCTTGTGGAGTTAGAACAGCTCCCCCTAGCGCATTAGCATCAACATGATCAAAGTTGGTGAACTGTATAGTGTCTTGAGATGTTACCCTTCCGCCAAATGTTAGGTCGCCGTCGGCAACCAAGATGAGATTACCTTGCAGAACACCCTCTCCATCAACACTTCCCTGTCTATAAACTGGCGTTTTGAACCTTTGGTCAGCACCTAATGTGTTTAGCGATAAACCGGATGAGAATGATTTTCTGAGTGAACCTGTAAGGAGAACAAGATTAGGGTTCAAGTTATAAATCAAGTTCCCCGTATCAAGATCAATTACTCTTAGGCTCCAGACAGCACCCTCATACGTAGGCTTGTTCATTATTGTGAGTATTTCATCGGGAATTGACTGAGAGCTGTTGATATTTTTATTACATCCACCAGCCGATAGAACTGAAACAATCAGTGTAAGAAATAGAAACAACCTGTACATCCTATATGCCTCCCCTAAGTTAGCAGAGTACTAATTATCCCGCCAGATGATAGCTGTAATTTCTCCCTGATCCTGAAATACCTGTTGTACGTTAGTAATATCAAAACCTAACGGAACATTATTTACTGCCAAGTGAAACATAAGGCGTTTTCCACCCTTGGTATCTATGTATCCCCCAAGCGCCTGTCCGTCAAGAAGCAGTCCATCGGGAGTTCCTTCAATCTTTGTCCCAGTTTTGGCATATACATTGCCTTTAGCTCCAGCCAAAGTAGGATCAGATTCAAAATCTGTTACAAAAGCAAGTGAGCCATCTACGGCCAGTATGGGCAATAACTGTAAGTAGTCTGGGAAGAATGATTGCTTGCTTATATACTCAAGCATTTGAATTACCGCTTTATTGGTTGCTACTGTATCAAAACCGCCACTTCCGTCAAAAAATTCGAATTCATCACCCGGAATACCTATATCATTAATAAGATGATTTCTTTCTATTGCAAGCGTATCATTCATATTATCACTTCCGTTTCGAATTCCCCAAAGAAGAAGACTAGTATCAGAGCCAATGTTATAACTAACTTTTAGGACAAGCCTACCGTACTCGGACAAAGGAAGAGATTTATACTCAGCTAAAATTGTTTCCGGAGAGTAAGAGTCCTTAGGTGGTAATAACTGTGAGGGATTCTTGGCAACTACAGGAGCATCTATAACTACCCCTTCTTCTATTAGAGCCTCTATCAATACTGTCCTCGCATAAGATGAGGGATCTGCTATCCTAAAAATTTGTATGATGGGAAAAGCGTCTGTTAATGGTGGAATTAGATCAGCCGAGATTTCACCTGACACCAACCCAGAGCAATCAAGCATACCAAAACATTCAGGCACAAACGGATCAATATCAATGTCATTAACTTCACCACTAGCCAGAGTTTGAAGTGTTGACTCTACATTGAACGCAGCTGATTTCGGTCTGTAGTCAACAACAGCTGGGCCTCCAGGAGTGCCAGGATCCACAATTACATCAATGACATCATCATTTACAAAAATAGGTTTTACATCAAATTCGTTTCTAAATAAATAGGGCTGAAACAATCTATCATCTATAATTATTTCACCTGTAATTCTTGCAACTCCGGAATCAGCGATCTGCTTTGCTAAATCTTTATATCCCTGAAGCGGATCTGGAGCACTTAGAATAGCATTACCTAAATTGTTTGCATCGTTGTGGTCAAAATTAGTAACAGCCATTGTATTGTTAGGATTTCTACGTCCACCCATAGTTAAATCACCTGAAGCGACAACAATCAAATCTCCTTCCAATACTCCTTCCTCAGTAATTGAACCTTCTCGGTGAAGTGGTGTGCGGAACATGAAGTCTTGACCGTATTCTTGAAGTAACTCACCTATGGTGAAAACTTTTCTGACAGAGCCAATAAAGATATTCTCATCTGAACGCTGGTTATAAATTACTTCACCCGTTTCCAGGTCTACAACCCGAAGAGCCCAGAACCCTCCATCATACAATGGATCATTAAAAATTGCTCTGATTTCAGCCGGTATGGACTGATCGTTATTGTTACAACCACCAACTGATAGAATGGAAATCAAAAGTAAAAATGTAAAAAGTGTAAGAAGGTGCCTAGACCTTTTCATCTCTGTTTCTCCTTTAAATTTATTAATATTGAGAACTGATTCGCCTAATATAATTATAACCAATTATATTAGATTGAGATGAAGAGGTCTAGGAAGATATAGAACTATAGAGAATCTTTTTACTGCGCCTTGCTCAGAGTAACAGAACTAGCTCCTTCAGCAGCTTTGCCGTCTTGATACGGAGTCCAACTCTGAGTCATAGTATTATCATCTACAAAAGTAAAAACTGCTGAGTGCATATGCATATCTTTTGATGCATCCATATTTGTACCATCTATAAGATCGAACTCTATTGAGCTCTCACTAGCATTTTTAACACCTAAGACGGGCTGGTTCTTTAACATACAGAAGTGCTTCATCACAAGCTTACCGTCTTCTTCATAATAGATTGAAACCATTTCCATTGGTGTTCCAGGAGACATTGTTTCGATAACAACACTACCTCCAGCCGTAGTTTTGTACTCAACTGTCATTGGAACTTCCTTACCATGCATCATGCCGGTCCCAGTCCAGGTGCCGGATAAGGATTTCATCTTTTCAAGCTCGGCTGAACCTGTATAGGGCTTCATGTAATCCATATCGTGCTCTTTACTCGGGTCAGCAGTAGCGAAAGTAAATGCAGTAAATATTAAACAAAAAGCTATAACCGACAGCTTTAAATGTTTATTCATTGTACGCCTCCTGTTACGGAATGTTTGTTAAAATTTTAAACTATTTTTCTAAGCAGCAATAGTACTTTCTAAGCGGTTTAAACATCCAGTCCAACCACCTCTGTGGTTTTCTTGCATTTCTCCTTCTGGCAATAAGTCGTGAGAGATTTTCACCTCGGTACCAGAATCCACTTCTGAGAAAGTTATTGTAACCACTGTGTTCTGAACAAAGTCAGAGTTCCATGTAAACACAAGTTTCTCGGGAGATACGATCTCTTGATATTCCCCTACATGTGTATAGGTAACTCCGTTCTTCCCATGCATTTTTAATGTATACCCGCCTCCGACATGAAAAGTATTGGTTACTTCAGCAGACATATCTTCTTCAGGATAAAACCATTTACTCATAATGTCTGGATTTGTAAAAGCTTCAAACAATTCTTCTCTTGATGCATTTATTACCTTACTTACTATTACAGGATTGCCGCTCATAATTAATCCTCCTCTTTCTTGCGTTTTTCAATGTATTTATCCAAGGCCTCAAGCCTTGTCTCCCAGAAAGCTCTATACTGTTCGATCAGTTCCGTAATTGAGTTCAGATGCTGATAATTAAACTTACAAAGCTTAGTTCTTCCCTTTTTTTTCTGAGAAACTAGCCCTGCTTTTACCAAGACATGTATGTGCTTTGATACACCCTGAAGAGTCATATCATATTTTTCAGCAAGCTCGTTTACAGTTAAATCCTTTTTGGTAAGCTCGAGAGTAATATTCCTTCGTGTTGTATTTGATAAGGCATAAAAGATTCTATCTATGAATTCTGAGCTATTGTCAACCATGTAGTTGATGATAGCATATGCAAAATATATTGTCAACTGTTTAGTTGAATATATTTGGGGAGATTTATTTAGTATAAGTGTTGGAATACAGACTGTTGATGATAATATAAAACGAGATTATGAAACTTATTGCCCCTTTAATAATTTTCCTGTTATTATCCATATGGCCATTCAATGAAAAGACCATGTCCAACGAACCAGTTGTGCCAGAATCGATTGGTGGTTACACAGCAGGCTGTATAAGGAACTCTTTGGCGCTTAGTCAAAACGGAGAAGGATTCCAGGTCATTAGACCTAGCAGAGGGCGTTACTTTGGGAACCCTGAAACAATCACATACATTGAATCCCTGAGCAAAAAAGTAAATTCTGAATTAGATGGCACCCTGTTAATCGCGGATATATCGCAACAAACAGGAGGGCCTATACTGGATGACCATAGCAGCCATCAGATAGGTCTCGATGCGGACATCCTGCTGTGGCAACACCCCGTAGCCAGACAACGTATTTTAACTGTAACCGAAAGAGAACATATTCATCCCCAGTCAGTCCTTACAGATGACGAAACTGCAGTAGATGAATTTAAATGGCAGGAGATTCATGGGGAGATATTAAAACTTGCAGCCTCTGATACTCGTGTTGATCGAATATTCATTAATCCCGTTATCAAGAAAAGACTTTGCAATGATTATCCTGGACAAAAATGGCTTGGTAAATTAAGACCCTGGTACGGACATGACGGGCATTTTCATGTTCGGTTGAAGTGTCCTCAAGGAAATTCGCTTTGCGAGTCTCAAAAACCTATTGAGACATCAGGAGATGGATGCGGTTCAGATTTAAGTTCTTGGTTTAGAGCAGACGGCAGTATTAAAGCAAAGAAAAAAAGTGGTTACAGCCAACAGAAAAAGCTCCCATCTGAATGTACTGCAATAATGAATGGCGTTTATTAAATTAAGACTCTGTACCAAGCTCGAATTTATCCCCTAGTTTGGGAATCTCTATGCCATTAAACCCTTCTCCTTTCAAACCATCACTAAACTTCTCTTGACGGTCAATATCCCCATGAACAAGGAATATATTCTTGAGCTTGCTTCTATCCAAGTTGGACAGATATTCTAGCATCTCATTCTGATCGCCATGAGCACTATAGGAATCCATAATCTTAACTTTTGCTTTGACTTTTCTTTCAACCCCGAAAATCCTTACCTTTTTATCGCCACGCCTTATCTTAGCACCTAAAGTATGCGGGGCGCAAAAACCTACAATTAGAATTGTATTGTTAGGATCCTCAATATGATTTATTAGGTGGTGTATAATTCTCCCCCCTGTCATCATACCCGATGCGCTGATAATAATGGCTGGACCATCTAAATAGTTTAGCTTTTTAGAATCTTCTGTTTTTCGAATATATTTAAGGTCATTGAATCTAAAAGGGTTTGGATCATCGATCATATATTCAAGGATATCCGAATCGAAACACTCAGGGTGCAATCTAAATACTTCAGTCGCATTTACTGCCATAGGGCTGTCTACGAATACCGGTATTTTTGGCAGACGCCCTTCTGTCTCAAGTTTATCTAAGGTATGTACAATTTCTTGGGTCCTACCAACACTAAACGCCGGAATAATTAGTTTACCTTTGTTATCGACGCATGTTTCTTGGATTATTGCAAGAAGATCCTCTACATCGTCAGGAAGCTGATTGTGCTTCTTGCCCCCATAAGTTGACTCGCATATAAGGTAATCCAGATTCTCCATTGGCACTGGGTCTTTTAAAATTGGGCGATCGGGTCTACCAATATCGCCACTGAATCCGAAATAAACAGGTGGTTTTCCTTTTTGAGTAATCTTTAGAGTTACACTTGCACTGCCAAATATGTGACCACTGTCTCTGAATTGAACCCATACATCAGATCTTATTTTATGCCATTTTTCATAACCTATTCCTACAAATCCCTGTAAAGCATCATACGCATCTTCATGTGTGTATAAGGGTTTTGCATCGGGCTTGAGCCCTTTTTTCTTTCTTCTCTTGTTTGTATAATAAGCGTCGTTTTCCTGAATCTTGGCACTGTCGATTAACATAACAGCAGACAGATCTCTTGTTGCACTTGTGCAGATTATTTCGCCTTTAAAGCCATCTTTGACCAACTTGGGTATACGTCCACTATGGTCTATATGGGCATGTGACAAAATCAAGCAATCAATTTCGGAAGGATCAAATATCCAATTGGCATTAAAGTCTTCAAACTCCTCATCTCTGCCCTGATACAGTCCGCAGTCCAAAAGAATTTTGTAACCATCATATAGCGTTAGTAAATGACAGCTTCCAGTTACAGTTTGAGCAGCTCCGCAAAATTGTATTTTCATAACTATCCTCTTTATTAACTAGTATGTTTTTTCTGTTTATTGTTACAACACTTTTCTTATTAGATGATCAATATACTTAATAGTAACAAGGCTATGATGTTTATCTAAGGCGAAATTCAAATTACGCTTATAAATAATATTTCATTCTTCATTTTCTATTGCTTTAGCTAAAAGTGAATTCTTAATATAGCAAGCTAAAGCTAACCAGGCGCAAAGGTATCCCAAGGCTGTGCCAAGGGTATTTGCTATGATATCAAAAAAAGAAGCACTTCTGCCGGGTATGTATAGCTGTAATAACTCAAGTAACACACCTAGGCTAATTACAATAAAAAAGAAATAGAACCTTTTACGAAAAGAACTTACTGATAAATATGCCAGAAACCCCATTACCCCATAGGCAATAATATGGGCAATTTTGTCTACATGTAATCCCTCTCCCAAAGCGGCTGTGGGAATTAAGCTTAGGATTATTACTAACAAAACGTAAGCTATAAATATCAGTTGCAGCATTTATACCTCTAAATAGGTGTTTAACATCAAGATGCAGACAATTATACACAAATCAAAGAAAAAATTGATTTTGACACCGATATATTTATTATGATATACATTAGCTTCAATTTGTACGACAGGGTATTTGCGGAATAAATCTAGTAATATAGACTGTAGAACTAATTACCGATGAGTACTATAGCGCAACCTAAAAACATCTGGATTAAAGACCCAGCTTTTGACCTCTTATATTTGAGCTTTGGATGGATAGCAGTTTACCTGGCGTTTATAATCTTCGAGAATTACTTTGCAACGATTTTAATCATAGTCGCAGCAACAAGCTTCGTTCATAGACACTACACATTTGCCCTTGTCTACGGACAGAAAGAAGAGTTTGATAAGCGAAAATGGGCATACATTCTGCTCCCAATCGTTTTTTTAGTAATCGCTGTCACTTTTTATAAGCTCAATGTTTTTTATATTCTCCTTGCAGCCTCGATAGTATGGCTCATGTTCCACACTATAGCCCAGAAGTACGGACTCACCAGAATATATTCGAGGAAAGCGGGTTATGGTGTTGCATGGCTGGACAAGGGAATAATATATTCATGGTTCGTTTATCTGTTCTTTGCACTAGGAGAAAGAAATAAGGCACTACTAAGTGAGTATCATGAAGGACGGACCCTAATCCACTTCGTAGGAGATTATTTCCACATATTTACACTAATATCTTATGTCGCGCTTGCGGTGGCTATCGCATTTACCCTTTTTTATATATATGTGGAGCTTAAGAACTGGGACAAAATTAGTTTACCGAAAAATATTTTTGTATTCTCGATATTACTCTTGTATGCAATATTCTTTCAAAACCTTGTTATTGGGTTTTTAGTGTTCGGATTCTCACACGCAATTGAATATATAGCTTTTGTGAACCTTTTTGTAAATTCAAAGTACAAGAAGAGAGCAGATACAGGGAGCTTCTTCTCAAGGGTAACCAAAAAGCAGTGGCTATACGCAGGTATATTCACGGTCCTTTTGGCTACAATCAGCGTTGCCGGTGTTAATATTAACGAATACGTTCTTGGGCTTTATATAACAGGCTCTTCATTCTTACATTTTATTTATGACGGTTGGATATGGAAAGTGAGCAAACCTGAAGTTGGAAGACCTTTGGACATAAAATATGCTCAAACATCAAACTAAATATAGAACAAAAATTGTAAATACAACAGTTGTTGACTGGACGTTCAAGATAGGATATGATGTGAATAGTCATGGGTAGACCTTACGAATTCGACAGAGAAGAAACACTTTCAAAAGCTATGGATCTCTTTTGGGAAAAGGGATACAAAGCAACCAGTATAGATGATTTGGTTGATCGTATGGGTATAAAAAGAGGCAGCATTTATAATACCTATGGCGACAAGCACTCTCTGTTTATAGCGGCTGTTGAATATTATGCCGAGGAAGTCACCTCTAAGACAATTAAGGTGCTAGAGTCTCCTGGCTCCCCGCTAGAAAATATAAAATTATTTTTTGAGACGATTGTAAACACCCCTCCCAACAGAAAAACGAGAGGTTGTTTAATTAGCAATACTGTGGTTGAGCTTGCCCCCCACGATGAAAAGGTAGCAGAAACAGTAAGGATCATTTTGGAAAAAATACAAACTGCTTTTCTTAACTGTTTAAATAGAGCTGTAGAAGTGGGTGAACTGTCAAAAGATACTGATACACAAGCACTTTCACATTTTCTAGCTACCAACACACATGGTTTAATCGTTACTGGAAAATCTGCAGTAAATAATAAGCAAATGAAAGATGTGGTAAATATAATTTTATCAACTCTAAACTAGAAAAAAATTTTGCTTCATTCTTGAACGTTTGTTCAACTAAAAACCTATATAGGAGGTATTAAAGTATGGCTAGGATTGGATACGTAGAAAAGGAGAACGCTCCTGATAACGTAAAGGCTGTTTATGAACAGCTTGAGAGCATGTTTGGTGTAGTTCCAAATGTATTAAAAGGTATGGCAAACAGCACAGAGCTTTTTATGGGCTTTATGCCATTTCTGGGTGCTGCATTGGGACCGAGCAAGGTAGATAACGCTACAAAAGAGCTTGCTATTCTCACAACAACAAAGCTTAATGGCTGCAGCTACTGTACGGCTCATCATACTGGAGCAGGCAAGAGAGCTGGTCTGACTGATGAAAAGATAGAAGCCACACCCGACGAGACAAGCCCTGGTCTAGATGACAGAGAAAAAGCTGTGGTTAGATTTTCCAAAGAATTGGCTCAAAATGTCGCAGCTAGTCAGGAATCTTTGGATGAACTCAGAAAGTATTTTGATGAAGGTCAAATTGCTGAGCTCAATATGGTAAATGGAGTGTTTCATGTCTTGACAAGGTTCGCTGACACATTTAAAGTAGAACTTGAGAAGTAAGTATTATCTTATTGTAATTATTTGATAATAATGGGAGGCTTGGTTTGAACCATTTACTCTTTTCTTCCAACCCAACTTAAATTCAAACCAAGCCTGATTTTATTTGAACTAACCAAATTCATTCTCCTGTATCCATGCAAACCTTAAGCGCGTTGCTCAATTTACTAATACTATCTTGATTATCTCCATTGGCTTCATTAATGCTTTGTACCAGATTCAACAATTCTTCTTTCGAAAGATTTTCTGAAAGGCCCGATGCTGCGCATTTACATGCTGTATCGCATAATTCAGCGTCGGAAGTTTCCATTACACAGTCTCTAACGCAATAAGTAGTTAGATCTTGCTTGAGATCTTTATTAGAACTACAAGAACCAACTATCAACACCAAGAAAAGTATTGATAAAATCATATGAGAATCAGTGACTCTATTATCTCTAGTCAAGGCTTATAACCTCCACTTTTTTACGGTACTGCGATTCGCCCAAGACAACATTATTGTTTATTAATTCTATAGATCCTATATCACGATCACCTCTTTCTATCTGTCCAATGCATTTGAGAATAAGCCTTTTTTCAATTTTAAGTTTTTCCTGTTCATCAAAATCTCTATACTTTTCAATACCAAACCTAGTTAGAAAAACTGTCATTGCGATCATCGTACCACTACCGCTGGCTCTGGTATCAAGTATGTGGATCCCGCCCTTAGCTTTACCTATTATCTTGTATCCAAAATAATTTTTTTCACCTGATTTTTCATATTCATATCCTATATATCCGTCTTCTGAAACATTGTAATCCATAAAAAATTCATTACTTAAAATACACGATTCTACATCGACAGCTCTAACAATTGGAGGCCCAGAGTCCGCTAAATTAACCATAAACTCTTCAACGCAACCTGGATGTATGGTCTTCCCATTATAAGTAAAATTTTGATTTGCCTCTTTTAATATATCTTTAATAGATGGTGCTTTATTTAATTTCTGATCTTCAGTTTCTGAAAAAGCCTCGTTATACAAACTAGTTACTGCTATTAGAACAAAAATAATTATTCCCCACTTCAGTTTCATAATATCCTCCTTCACAATAGGCTTGTTACAACCATACCTCACAGCGTTCGCTGCTACAATCATAATATACTAATACAATTTAACATCACTTTCTGTATTTAAATACAAAATCTTTATAAGACTTGTACAAGTAGTCGAATCTAAATACAATTTAATTCTAAATCCGTATCATAAATCCATCTATTTAGAACATTAATAGACATGATAATTAATCTAGCCATTATTCTTACATACTTCATCATCATAATGATTATCGGTATCTGGAGCAGAGCTAAATCAGATGTTGGCGTAGAAGAATACTTCTTAAGTTCAAGGTCGCTTAAGTGGCCCTATATAGCAGTTTCCACCATTGCGACCAATGTGCAGGCAAATCACTTCATTGCTATGGCGGGCTCGGCATATGTTTTTGGTCTGGCTCAAGCAAACCTCGAAATAAATGCCATATTCGGAATTCTTATAGCCGCATTTGTGTTCGTGCCCATCTATCTGAGAATGAAAGTATTTACGATTACACAGTTTTTTGAATCACGACTTGGTCCAAGAGTAGCACTAGCCTATTCGGTATTTATGATAATTCTCTACTCATTTATGTATCTTGGAACCGCCCTATTCTGGGCGGCTTATGCAGCTAATGGAGTTTTTGGAGAGCTGTTCAATTTCACGAATCTTAGTGTTCCAGCAAGACTTGGGATTCTTATAATCTTTACTGGGGCATTTTCGGCTGTCTACACATATCTGGGTGGTCTAAGAGCTGTTGTGAGGACCGATGTAGTGCAGTTCTGCTTATTAGTATTAGGAGGTTTCGTAATTTTATTTGTCGCAATTCACCATCTAGGTGGCTGGTCAGAACTCTGGAATACAACAGGGGATTTAATGCACTTACACCTTCCAAGAGATCACGACACCCTACCCTGGATCGGCATATTCGGGATGCTGCTTCTGAACTTAAATTACTGGGGGGCAAACCAGGTTATCCTCCAGCGAGCGCTTGCAGCCAAAGATTTAAAACAGGCTCAGATCGGATTATTGGTCGGAGGAGTTCTTAAATATGTCATGGCGCTTATTATAATTGTGCCGGGAATAGCACTTGCAGGCATACTAAGGGATAATCCACTCAATGATCCTGATCTAACATACCTGACTCTCGTAAATGATTATCTACCCGTGGGAGTGAGTGGATTAATCCTTACAGGACTCTTTGCGTCATTAATGAGTACTCTCGATTCGATATACAATTCAGTGTCGACCTTGTGGTCAATTGATATCTACAAGAGATATCTGAACCCTCAGGCCTCAGAGACACAAATGGTAAAAGCAGGCAGGTATTCAATAATAGCTTCATTTCTTACGGGCGCTATTTTTGCTTTCATTGTTGTCTACGTAAAGTTCGGCAATCCAGGCTTCCCACTTACTCACTGGTTTAATGCCATGTCTTACTATATTAAGATTGGTTTTGTAATAATTATAATGTCGGCAATGTTCCTATATGCACCTAATAGGAAGCTAGTGCTCTCTACTATGCTGTTCAGCGTAGTCCTCACTTACATCTTCCAGACCGCAATGCCTGAGCTTAATTATTTTGTGAGAACGATGTGGGTAATAATTATTTGCTTTGGTGTCATAGCAATTCCGACCATAATCAAAAATGGGTTCAGACTTCCACAGGATAGATTTATTGAAGTATCGGAACGAAGTGTATTAAATTTTGGAATAATATTGGCACTCTCCTTAATAGGGGCCCATATTATTTTTCACTGATACTATTTATTTATGATTTTGTCTTTTTCATGACTATAGGAAATACACATTTTGGAGCGCCGTATCCCTGTGTTTGATAACGGGATTTATCAAACACAAAACCATGTTTCTCAGGATCTACCATTTCAAACCATATTGAGTCTAATTGACAGAGTATTGGAGTTAGAAATGCTATGTCGTGAGATGAGAAGAAATTAAAGTAGTAACATTTTTGAATCTCTATCGCATAACTATCTTCTTCGTCAGTTTCCTTGTGCGGAGCAGTCCAGCTGAAAGTTGTACCATACTGAGTCATCATCCAACTGAATATTTCCTTGAGTCGGTCGGGATTATTTTTACAGGCATCAAGCATTAAAGATAATGATGTTCTCATGGACAAATTATTAACTCCGGTCATCATTGCTTTTGAAATAAATTCAAGAGTGGACTCTTTATCCCCTATAATGGGAAGCAAACTATTATATGCTGCCATTACAGTTGAGCATAATTCGAGATGACCGTGCGAAGGTGCGTCAACTATTGATGATTCGTTTTGTTTCTCGATTTCTTTAGCTTCACTTTTGATCTTATTAATCAGTGCATCCGTATCTAATTCAAGCGAATCATCTACTTCAGACTTTAGACCTGTGATAAACTGATTGGGAGCTTGATGACCAAATAAATAATGTTTTATAAAATCTCCGACTTTACTCATAATCACACACTAATATATTTATTTGGGGAAATCCACCTTTAAATCCAAATCATCTTCAGACCTTAGATCAATATTAAACACTTTTTCAGAAACCTCATCCATCTTATATGGTTCTACTACCACTTCATATGAACCTGGAGGAAGAATGAATTCTATTGGATTTTTACTAGCTTTGAGATCGGTATATCCATAAGCAAGCTGCTCTCCGGTTTTAGGATCTTTTACCCTTACAACAGCTTTTATATTCTCTTCAGACTGGGTAGTCGACACTTTTATAGTACCTCTTGGAAACTGTACGATTTCCTCGATTGTATCTCCAGCTTTTAATTCAATGCTTTCAAACTCCTTTGATGATTTAGTATTCATCTTGAGAGCGGTTACCACGACATCATAGGTTCCCGGTGTTAACTCAAACACTTTAGGGTTAGACTTAGATTTTGGGTATGTACGTCCTGCTGTAACATTCTCACCTGTATTGGTATTTTTAATTGATATATTTGCATCGACTAGTCTCTCGCCATCTTTGGCTCCTATTTTCAGAGTACCACTTTCAAACTGCGCTTCTTTAACAAGACTCTCTGCAGGAGTGATTTCTATTCCTTTAAACTCTTGCATCGGATTATTTGTTATACCAAGAGCCTTTACGCTGACATCATAGATACCAGGAGAAAGTTCAAATGTTTTGGGATTTGTATTAGAGCTTTTATATGTGCGGCCTTGGGCAACCTGCTCTCCCGTTTCAGAGTTTTTTATATATACGACAGCATCAAGAAGTTTCTCCCCCTGAAGTGCCCCGACTTTTAATGTTCCGCCTGAGAACTGAGCAGTATCCTCAACTATCTCACCCGCTTTTACCTCGATATTGTCAAAAGCCTGAGGTGAGACACCTTTAATTCCTAATGGCTCAACAATAACATTGTAGATACCTGGCGGAAGCTCAAAGGTCTTCGGATTTGATTTTGAGCCTGTATAAGTGCGGCCCTGAGCTACTTGCTCTTCAGTTGATGAGTCTATAATTCTTACTACAGCATCATGGAGCTTCTCCCCCTTAAGAGCACCTACTTTTAGTGTGCCGCTTGAATAATCAACAACTTTTTCAACTATCTCACCACTTACTATTTCAATATCACTAAATGTTTGTTTAGGACTTGTTGCTATCTCAAGTGCTGTAATTTCAACATCGTAAACACCCGGATCAAGCTTCATTACTATAGGATTAGAGGTGGATTTTGAGTAAGTACGCCCTTGAGCAACCCTTTCTTCTGTATCAGGATTGATAATATGCACAGTTGAATCCATTAACTTTTCATTACGTACAACTTTAATAGAGAGCTCGCCAAAACCAAAATATATTTCTTTCTCTATAACCTCCCCTTCCTTTATTTCTATGCCTGAGATTGACTTGCTCTGAACCCCCTTCATACCCTGAGGTTTGATCTCTAGATCGTAAACGCCATCAGGAAGAGATATTATTCTGGGGTTTGTCGTGGGTTTTGTATATGTTCTTTGTCCTTTTAGCTCTTCACCAGTTGTTGTGTTTGTTAATATCAAATATGCATCCTGCAACTTACCTTCGCCTGTTACTTTCACAGAGAGCTTGCCCATGGGGAGTTCTGCAGGAATTTCAACCGCGGTTTCAAGTGCCTCTGAAAGCTCACTTGCATTTTGTGCGCTCATATATAGACCGCCCCCCGCCTGAGCCGCACACTCCAACTCAGAAACATCTACATCGCCAACATCAAACCCTACAACATGCATGATGAAATTAATGCCAGCTTCCTTGGCCTCTTTTACTGCTTTACATGGATCTCCACCGCATGTCTCTATGCCGTCGCTAACCAATATTACTGTAGTTGCATTTTCATTCGCTTTGACTAGTTCAAATGCTGTCAAAACTGAGTCTGTGATCGGTGTTTTTCCTTTGGGATTAAGAGCGTCTATTTTTTGATTAATCGAAGCTTTATCCAAAGGAGCAGGTTGTACGATAGTTTCAATATCCTTACAATCTCCTTTCTCACGGTGACCATAAGCGATAAGTCCTACCTCAGTGTCATCTGGAAGCTCTGAAACAAGGCCTTTGAGTACCTCTTTTGCTATTGCAATCTTATTTTGCCCTTCAATCTGGCCCCACATAGAGCCCGACGCATCGAGAATGAGTATGATCTCTGAAGCGGAAGGCATTTTCTCCGATTGCGCTTCTGAAATAGAAGTAAAATGGCCTAATAGTAAAAGACCTAAAAGAAAAATGAATAGATTTGCTCTATACAATCTCATAGAAATGCTCCTTTTATATAAATAATTTTATAGGTTAATTTATCTGAGAAATCTTACACAATTAAGATTGAGATTTAAAATAAAAGATTAATCTGATAATTTTCTTAATCTAATTATCAAGGCTGCGAGTTTCACTTGTTACAATATATTAACTAGGTAATATTAAGGACTTCAGAAAAACTTCTTATATTACAAAGGAGCTCTTTTCGTGAAAGCCTAAAGTATCCTGTTTTATAAAACAGATCGATTAGGCTTAGGAAAGGGAGTTTTGGTGTAGCGCATATATATACAGGTTCCCACTTGGGATTAAATTTGTTTTTAAAGTCAAAAAGTCCTTTATAGTTAAAAGCATATCTTAAGATGTGACCTGATTTAAACAAAAGATTTTCCTGTAGTGAATTTGTATCTATATTAGTTTTTTTCATCTCTTTGGGTGTAACAAAAGGAACTTCACCCAAACTGAAGTGCTTATAACCTTCGTCTTTGAAAATATTCATCACTGAATAAAGCAATGATTCCATAACTCCAACTGAAGCTTTTTTGTTCCTCAAAATCATTTCTGTATGGCAAGAATTAATGCCAGATATTGAAATGGTTATAACACCAAGCCAGTCATCTTTAGAAGTGCAAAACACAAAGCATCTGGTATTAGAGTCAAAAGAAGTATTAAATAAATATTGGAGGTGGGGTTTTAAAGCGTATTGTGTTTGGTGAATAAATGATGAGACTCGTTGTCGATTAATTTCCGTTAATGGAATTTCTTTCACTGAACCGCTCTTGCTACCTCTAGTTGCCAGTTCAGTTAACGATTTAGAAAGCTTATTTAAGTCCTCTAAATCAACAATCCCCTCTGCTCCGGTTCTAATAGTTTCATAACCTTTACTGCTTAAGCAAGAAGCCAACTCTGCACTGCATCCGCGTAATAGAAAACCTTTTTGAAAACTTGATTCTATATGATCACAAAGTTCCTGAAGCTCGTAGCTAGATGGAATTTCAGCATTATAAATCCAGGGCACACCTGAAAGTGGGAGGTCTATAGAATAAAACTTTGGGCGTTCAACTTCCTTTTTAAACCAGCTTAGTGGTATATGTGATTTCAAAGTTAACCAATCCTTAATTTATTGGGGAAAAATCATACATTATCTATATGACCGTGCAAATTCTTCTAGCTTTCTATATAATGTAAATATTATCAAAAGGGAGGGAAGTTATGAACATTAAATCTTTATTAATCATTCCTGTTTTATTATTAGGCCTAGGCGTTGTGTCTTGCAACCAGTCTAGTGAAACAAAGACTGGAGAAGATCAAAAAACTTTTGAAAATCCATTTGAATACTGTAAAGCAGTTGGCAGCGTGGATATGCCAGGATCAGAATATGTTGGGCCTAAAGTTCCAGAATCAATCACAGAGAAATTAAGAAAAGATATGGGTGTAGCCGAAAGCATGCCAGCTGAGATGTTTAATGATGGAACATCGTGGCGTTGTATGGATGGAAATGTTTACGCATGTAATGTAGGAGCAAACCTTCCGTGCCAGGAAAAAGCAGATGTAAGCAAGGAACCAAATGACGGCATGCTAAATTATTGTGGAGAAAATCCGGATGCAGAAGTAATTCCAATGTTTGCCAGCGGGCGCGCAACTGTATATGAATGGAAATGCGATAACGGAACACCGGAGATAGTAAAACAGATTGCTAAGACTGACAAAGCTGGTTACATAAAAGATATTTGGTACGAAATCACGCCTTGATTATTACATCTAGGTTGTAGGAATATATACTACATTGAAAGGAAAATTTTATTTACGTTTTAGTACTTTCTCTATAGCAGAAACAATGCCCTTTGAATCGAGTCCAAACTTTTGCATAAGCTCATTGGGCTCGCCTGATTCTCCAAAGCGGTCCATCATGGCGACATATTCCATAGGTACTGGAGAATTTTTTGCAACAACCTCAGCTACTGCATTCCCTAACCCACCATGAACTTGATGCTCTTCAGCGGTAACAATAGCCCCTGTTTCATTAGCAGCTTTGATAATAGTTTTCTCATCAATAGGTTTAATAGTGTGGCAATTTATTACTCTAACATCTATTCCACTCTTACTTAGTTTTTCTGCAGCAACAAGCGCTTCGTAAACTAATGATCCGCACGCAACAACAGTTACGTCCTTGCCGTTTCTGAACGTATCCGCTCTACCAATTTGAAATGGAGTTTTCTCTGTTGTAATTACCGGAATCTTTTCTCTTCCAAATCGCATGTAAACAGGGCTGTCTATTTTAGCAATCGCGATTGCAGCTTTTTTAGTTTCCCAGTAATCGGTTGGGACAATAACGGTTAAGTTTGGAAGACACCTAGTTATGGCAATATCTTCCATTGCTTGATGAGTAGCGCCGTCTGGACCAACAGATATCCCAGCGTGGGCTCCCATGATTTTTACATTTGCCATACTGTAGCAGATACTCACTCTTATCTGATCCCAGTTTCTACCGGGATTAAACGTAGCATAAGAGGAGATAAAAGGAACTTTGCCCGCAAAAGCCAAACCTGCGCCTATACCAGCCATATTTTGTTCTGCTATACCTATTTCTATAAATCTGTTTGGAAAAGCTTCTTTAAAATCAGCGTTACGTGTGGATTCAGTTAGGTCACAGCACAAAACAACTACGTTATCATCAGCCTTGCCTGCTTCAACTACACCTTCTCCATAGCCGTTTCTAGCAGGCACCTGATCAGGGCTGTCAAAAATATTCTCAGCCAAATGAAATTTTTTATTTAAACTTTTACTCATGTTCGCAGGTTATTTTACCGCCCAGTGATCTTAATTGCTCAAGCTCGGAAAGAGCTTTCTCAGCTTCTTCTTTATTTGGAGGTTTGCCGTGCCACTCGGGTTTGAATTCCATAAAGTCTACACCCTTGCCCGGTATGGTATGCGCCAGAAGCACTTTTGGCTTCTCGAAGATAGTCTCATCAAATGCTTCAATTAATGTTCGGATATTATGACCATCTACTTCAATTACATGGAACCCAAAAGACGTGAGCTTATCCTTTAATGGTTCAAGAGGCATTACATCCTCTGTAAATCCGTCAATCTGAATATTATTTCTATCAACTATAAGTGTGAAATTATGAAGACGGTTTTTGCCGATAAACAATAACGCTTCCCAAATCTGTCCCTCGTTCATCTCACCATCCCCAACCATACAGAATATTCTATTACGCTTTTCATCTATCCGAGCTGACATAGCCAAGCCTGCAGCAATTGATATCCCCTGGGCAAGTGGACCGCCTGAAGCCTCTAAACCAGGAAGCGCCCCCCTGTGTGGATGTCCTTGTAGTCTAGATCCAAGCTTTCTCAAAGTTGTAATTTCTTTTTTGGGATAATATCCCGCTTCTGCCAGAGTTGCATACAATACAGGGCAAATATGAGCATTACTCAACACAAACTTATCCCTGTCTTCCCAGTCTGGATTTTTAGGATCGTGTTTCATTATATGAAAATAGAGGGTTGAGAAAATATCCGCTGTTCCTAGCGAGCCAGCCGAGTGACCAGAGCCCGCTTTCTCAAGCATAATAATCACATCTTCACGTATGTGAGTTGCCATGTCTTCAAGATATTCTATTTGGGTATCTGTAACCGCCAATATTATAGTCCCCTCTGGTTGATTATCTTTTTTTAATATAATCAATACTGTATTAGAATTCCACAATTAGAAAAAGATTCGCTGTAGGGAAAATTCTTTAATAAATAATAAGATTAATGGATGGGGTAATTATTCCAGTTCGCTTGCACAGTTAAAACAACGGTCGGTATAGGGCAATGCTTCAAGGCGTTCTGCTCTTATAGGTCCGTCACATACCTCACAGATGCCGTATTCATTCTTTTCTACCCGAGACAGAGCCTCGTTTACTTGATTTAATTCTATTCGAATATTCTCATCCAGTTTTTCAACCACTTCTTCGTTCTCACGCTCCTGTGCCTGCTCGCTCCAATCCTTTGCATGAGTCTTTCTGAGTGAACTCTTAACCCTGTCTAGACGCTCTTCAAGCTCTTGTTTTTTTAAGTTCAGTTTTTCAACAATTTCTTTATATTCACTCATAAAAAGCTCCCTTGCCGTATTGCGAATAATTACATTACAAGATTAACATATTTCAATCATTAAATAGATTACAATACTGACTAGAAAAAACAAAACAGGAACCAATACTTAAATCTACTTAAATTAGAAAAGAATATTGAATCCGGCTTGATCTTTTTTGTTGTTCTAAGCTTTTATTAAAGTACTTCTAAAATAGTCTGTTTAAATATCGGATTGAGCTTGTCCATGTCAGTGTCTCTTATCATCCAGCAGTCAACTTTTCCGGTATCTCTTGTGAGAACTAGATTGAACCCATTTTCTTTACCCCAGAACATTTGTTCCTGAAGAGATGTATAGTCCTGCTTTTCAGTTTCATCAAGATCTTCCATTGGTTTATTAAGAGTGGTTCTCTTGAGCTCTCCGATGTATATATGTCTTGAGTTTTTAGCTTTATAATTTTCTAAATTTTCTGTGTGTAACATAATTTTTTGTACTCTCCCCTTTTGTGTTTAAAAAACCCATTTTCCTAACGCACTGATATGATAAGCACAAATTTCCCCATTTCAAGAGCTTTTCTTAAAATTTGTGAAAATTAACCCAGTATTCAGATGGAATTAATAAAAACTTAATACCTCATGATCAGTTTGCTTTATAACCCACTAACAAGGCTTGCTTTTTTTGCAGGATTCGACGCAATTATCTTCAACTTTATCCCTGCAGCACTGGTTACCATTATCAATATTTAGGCAGCAACACTGATTATCCGTACAAGTTTCACTACCGCAAGTATTTTGAGCTACCTCTATACCTATCCCGGAAGCAGGAAAAGCATTGAAATCAAAGTCAACAAATGTAACAACCTGTGGCTGAGTAGACTCGGCTTGCACGTTATTTACGTAAACAAAACCACCTGCTAATAACACTATTAAAACAGCGTTTAATATTAGTGCTTTCATTAAGTTTGTCATTTTACTTCCTCCTATTTAGGAGTATAAGTATTAAATGTTCCGAGTCAATGATATTTTACTGCGAAACTTGACCAAAATCGGAAATTCATATTATCAATAAAATGGAAACTTATTTAGAAGCAAACTTCTGAGAATTACTATCTAATAAGTGAAAGTTTAAATATCAGATATACTATAAAATTTTTAGAGCTAGGGGAAAAAGATTGCAACCTATAATTTCAGTCCAGAATCTAAACAAAACCTATGCCTCAGGGCTTAAGGCACTAAGCAATATCAACCTTGAAATACATGAGGGAGAGATCTTTGCTCTGTTGGGTCCAAACGGAGCAGGAAAGACTACTCTTATAAGCATCATCTGTGGAATCGTAAACCCCACTGAAGGAACTGTACTTGCAGATGGACACGATATCCTTTCCGATTACAGAGCAGCAAGAACCAAGATAGGTCTGGTCCCACAAGAATTAACTACTGATGTATTCGAATCAGTTATTGCTACCATGAACTTTAGTAGAGGTCTTTTTGGAAAACCGCCCAACCCTGATTATATAGAGAAAGTGCTGCGCGATCTTTCACTTTGGGAGAAAAAAGATGCTAAAATCATAACACTTTCAGGTGGCATGAAACGACGCGTACTGATTGCAAAGGCTTTATCACATGAACCCAAGATAC
Source organism: Thermodesulfobacteriota bacterium (assembly GCA_021604765.1). Lineage (GTDB taxonomy): Bacteria > Desulfobacterota_D > UBA1144 > Nemesobacterales > UBA2774 > CR02bin9. Next base: position 25,132 of record BQJP01000015.1, on the reverse strand, counting down.
TATTTCTCGATGAACCAAGTGCAGGAGTCGATGTAGAACTCAGACGTGATATGTGGGAAATGGTTAGGAAACTAAGAGAGGATGGAGTAACTATAATTCTCACGACCCACTACATTGAAGAAGCTGAAGAAATGGCTGACCGTGTAGGTGTTATTAATCATGGTGAAATAGTATTGGTTGAAGAGAAAGCTCAGTTAATGCAAAAACTAGGAAAGAAACAGATAAGACTTGAGCTCCTTCATTCCTTGGAAGCTATTCCTGAAACGCTCTCGAAACATCCGCTTAGATTGTCTTCAGATGGGAAAGAACTGGTTTATACATACGACACACGAAGTGATGAAACTGGGATTACAGTACTACTTAAAAATCTGAGTGAGCATGGAATAGACTTCAGAGACCTCCATACTAGGGAAAGTACATTAGAAGAAATATTTGTCAGCCTGGTGACTAAAAAGAAATGAATATATATGCAATAAAAGCAATTTATAAGTTTGAAATGGCTCGCACATGGCGAACTCTGATGCAGAGCATAGCATCTCCTATAATATCTACTTCACTATATTTCGTAGTGTTTGGAGCTGCCATTGGATCAAGAATGGGAGAGATTGAGGGAGTGAATTATGGTGCGTTTATAATCCCGGGTCTTATAATGTTGTCCCTGATGACAGAAAGCATCTCAAATGCATCGTTTGGTATATATTTGCCAAAGTTCTCTGGAACAATCTTTGAAGTCCTGTCTGCCCCCGTTTCATATATTGAGATTTTAATCGGTTATGTGGGTGCTGCTGCTACTAAATCAGTAATTCTAGGAGTTTTAATTCTAGTAACAGCAAGGTTGTTTGTACCTTATGACATCGAGCACCCTTTCTGGATGTTCGGATTTCTAATTCTTACTGCTATTACTTTCAGTTTGTTTGGATTTATAATTGGTATTTGGGCAGATGGATTTGAGAAGTTACAGATCATACCTCTTATGATAGTAACGCCGCTGACCTTTCTTGGTGGTACATTTTATTCAATCAAGATGCTTCCACCCATATGGCAGACAATCACACTCTTTAATCCCGTTGTATATCTGGTTAGTTGTTTCAGATGGAGCTTCTATGGAGTTGCGGATGTAAATGTAGTTGTCAGTTTTGGTATGACAGTTTTATTCTTAGTCATTTGTATTGGAATAGTCTGGTGGATATTTAAGACGGGTTATAAACTGAAGAACTAAATATCCAACTCAGATTAATTATATACTTGGATTTCGTTATAGAGAGCGTCTCTTTCTACAGGAATGAAACCAGCGTTCTTAATCATATTAATCATAAAATCACGAGTATGGCCTAATTCTGAAGGAGCGCCAGCATCATGAATAATTTTCTCTTTCATAATTGTGCCATCGGCATCACTGCATCCGTAGTGAAGAGCTACTTGAGCCATCTTCTCGCCTAATGTAATCCAGTAGGATTTAATATGCGGGAAGTTATCTAAAAAGAGTCTTGCAAGAGCATGAACCTTAAGATCATATGAACCCGCAAAGAATTTTACGTCTTTTTTCATACCGGTGTTTTCCGGTTGGAAAAGAACCGGTATAAAAGCAAAAAATCCAGGTGATTCATCTTCAACTCTTCTTAACCTATCTAGATGATCAACAACATGAAATGGTTCTTCTATATGTCCGTAAAGAATTGTTGCATTTGTGGGAATTCCAAGACGGTGAGCAATACCGTGTATCTCTTCCCATCTTGTAGCAATTGTCTTAGGGGCACAAATCTTTTTGCGAATATCAGGGTGAAGTATTTCTGCTCCTCCACCAGTTAAAGCGTCAAGTCCGTTTTCTCTAAGTGTTTCTAGAACGTAATCTATGTTCTTACCTGTAAGTTCTGTAAACCAGTCGATCTCTACAGCTGTAAAAGCTTTTACATGCGTTTCAGGATAATTGTCCTTTACGAGTTTGATAATGTCTAAGTAGTTTTGGAAATTCCAATCGGGATGAAGTCCACCTACAATATGAACTTCTCTGATATCATCACTTAGCATGGATAAGATTTGCTCATGCGAAAGCTCATAAGCATTGGCAGATTTCTTAGTTACTCCAAAAGCGCAAAACCTGCATGAGATAGCGCAAATATTGGAAGGGTTAACATGCCTGTTAACAACAAAATACACTTTATCCCCTGCCCTTTGACGTTTTACGTAATCTGCAAGCATACCAACGGTATTTAAATCCTCAGTACCCATTACAGTCATACCATCTTCAAAAGTTAGCCTCTCGCCTTTTTCTACTTTATCTATTATTGGGAAAAGTTCTTTATCAAAACAAAGTTTTTCTACGTCTGCCAGTATTCTTTCCATCTATCTGTAACCATCTCCTTGATATCCTCGGACATTTCGATCACCTTAGGATACCAGCTTTTTGTTGTTGCATCTATCCCCATCCTTCCGCCGTAAACAACGGCAGAGCCTTTAAGCTCCGTGTGTTCAAAAATCACATCCAGATAAGGATCAAAGCGTGTAAATATACCCCATATTAATTCAGTCGTATTGTGAACATCAATATCAGGGCTGACTATTGCAATAATACGAACACCTTCATAGCCTTTTGTTTTAAAGAGCTTCTTTATCATCTCTTTAGGTTTTTGATCGAGCTTTATTGCCAGAATCCCGCCTGGCAAAAGTTTCCAATCTATAATCTCTTTATGCTTTGATCTTGGGTCGGGAACTTTTGTTGGAACCGGTTTTTTCTTTCTTCCGATACTAGGCTTTCTTACAGCATTTATACCCATTTTACTACCGACATTGAACTTGCCGCTAGTAAAATCGAGAGTGTCCAAAGGCGCCCACGGAATCATAAGAAAATCTTCATTAGGTTCAAAGTTATTTCCAATTTCCCTTAACACAGCGTCCCAGTCTCTGGGGTTTACATCACTTGAAACAATTATCATCACTTTTGTAAGAACTAGCTGCCCAGTTCCCCAAAGCGCAAGCATTGCTTTAATACCATTTTTAGGATATCGCTCATCCACAGATACAACTAGCAAGTTATGAAAACCTGCTTCAGGATAAGCCCACATATCTCTTACTTCAGGGTGAATTATACGAGTTAGTGGGGAGAACATATCACCTGCGGCCATTCCCAAGAAAACATCTTCCATTGGGGGTTTACCAACAATTGTGGCTGGGAAAATTGGATTAATACGGTGAGTAATTCGGCTTAAGTTAAATATTGGAAAATCTGCTTCCATGGAGTAGTGACCAAAGTGATCCCCAAAAGGACCTTCCTCTCTAAGTACATCTTGAGGAACGGTGCCCTCAATAACGAACTCCGCATTTCCTGGTACTGTTAAGCCAATGCTTTTTGCAGGAACCATTGGTATAGGCTTTCCTCTTAAAAAACTCGCGAAAGCTAGTTCGTCCATTCCCTCAGGAAGTGGTGCAATAGCGGAGAAAATCATCTTGGGATCGCCACCAAGAACAACCGCAACATCTAAGTCTTTTCCCAGTTTTGCAGCTTCATGATAGTGAGCTGCCCCACCCTTATGAGCATGCCAGTGCATACCGGTGGTCTTTTCATCATAGACCTGCATTCTATATATTCCAAGATTTCGTTTGTTTGTGATAGGGTCCTGCGTCAAGACCAAGCCAAGCGTTACGAAACGGCCGCCATCCAGAGGCCAGCATTTGATTATCGGAAGCTTGGTTAAATCTGGTCGTTCTTCAATTTCTTGAGAGAATCCCCATTTAGCCTTCTTGGTCCTCATGGATAGAAGATCATATGCTTTTGGCAAAACTGAAAAAAATGATTTTAGTGAAGGTGGATTTAGTTTATGAAATAAATCTACTAATTCTTCCCCAACGTCTCTAGGTTTTCTGCCAAGCGCTAATTCGACTCTTTCTTCAGTACCGAACAAATTTATAGCTAGTGGAAAGGAAGCGCCCTTTACATTCTCGAAAATTAGTGCCGGTCCGCCCTCTTTAACAGTTCTGTCAGCAATTTCGGCAATCTCTAAATCGGGATCAACTTCGGCTTTGATATGTTTAACATCGCCAATTTTTTCTAAGTATGTTATGAATTCTCTAAGATCGTAAAACTGCTTTTTAGCCATTATTTAGTCCCTAATATTAAAGGTGAATTCAGGAGCGAATCTAGATCTAATTACTATCAATGCACTTTAGTATTATCGTGGAAATAATTCGAAGATATTATATTTTGGGGCATTTACTCCAAGTCTTGTTGTCTCCAGCCATTTCCGGTATCAACTCCAACAAGATTTAAAACTTTATCAACATATCCTTCTATTAGCGTATCTACACTCTCGGCACCCATGTAATGAGGAGGACATATAGGAGTAATAATAACCCCTTCTTTGGAAAGCTTTAAAGCATTTTCAAGTGCAATAGAGCTTAAAGGAGTCTCTCTTAACGCAATAATGAGTCGTCTTCTCTCTTTAAGAGCTACCTGAGCAATCCGGGTTATTAAAGTGTCTGCTATTCCATTTGCAATCTTTGCAAGTGTAGAGATTGAACAAGGAACAATCACCAAGGTATCAAAGTGATTGCTTCCTGAAGAAAACGGCGCCCCTAAGTCATTATCGTTATATATATCATCGACCCATGGACGCAACTCCTCAGCCTTAAGACCTAATTCATCGTGCAAAACTCTCCTTCCCCATTTGCTCGCAATTAGATACTTATGACCCGGGCACCTGCGCAGAAAATCTACACCATATGCAACCCCTGAAGCCCCTGTAAACCCTACAATTGTTCTCATAACTATGGTAAGTATATCCCAGAGAGCACAAAAAGGAAGATTGCTATGCCCACTAATATATTTATCTTAAAGAACGCTAGATCAACATTTTCGGCCTTTCTGTGTTCCAAAAACAATAATACTCCGATAAGAATTAAGAATAAGCCTGAGACTATAGATTTGAATAGAAAGAAGTATAGAAAAGCGATGAAGAAAAAAGCTCCTTGGTGAAGTGCGCTTGAAACTCTAAGGGCTATATCACGTCCATAAATTGAAACCATCGAATATACACCGGCTCTTTTATCAAATTCTTCGTCCAAAGTAGCGTAGATTATATCAAATCCAGACACCCAACATAAGGTAAATAACGAAAGTACTACCGCCGGCAGAATTCCCTCAAGCGAACATGTAACTGCTACCCAGCCACCAAGAGGAGCTAGTGCTAAACCAAGACCCACTCCGAAATGACAAAGCGGAGTAAATCGTTTCATAAGAGGATAGAGAACAAAGACAACAAGTGGTATAGGTGATAGATAGAGAACCAAATCACAGATCAAATAGGCGGAAACAAAATACAGAATAAGACCTAGTATCGTTATAAGATAAGCCTTAGTTAAGCTCACTTTTCCAGACGGCAGCTCTCTATCTTCCGTCCTGGGATTAAGTGCATCTATCCGGCGGTCCAAGATTCTATTAATAGCTAACGCAGCAGTCCTTGCTCCAGTTCCTGCAAGAACTATCAAAAGCAGTAGCTTCCAGCTGGGCAATCCCTTAGCTGCAAGAAAAGTTCCGGCAAAAATAAGCGGCAATGAAAAGAGCGTATGCTCGAATTTTACAAAGTTTGCGTAGTTCTTTAATGTGTTCATAGGAGTTTCTGGATTTTACCTAATAATGAATTGATTTACTTTACTTTTACTTGTTCTTCTATAGAATAACCAACTAATTCACTTGGGGTAATTAAACATGTCAAAACCTGAGCTTGCTCAAAGAATTTCCGAAGATTTATCACAAGGAAATATCGAAAGTATCAGGGAAGCTTTATCCAATGTACATCCTTCAGAAATAGCCTCTATACTTCAGAATTTTGACCCGGATGATCATACAAAAATTTTAGAAGCACTAGATAACGAAACAGCATCAGAAGTAATTCTAGAGCTAGATCCGGAGCAAAGAGAAGACATTCTTGAAGATTTTGACGCTGACAAGATCGCAGATATCGCCGATGAAATGGATTCAGACGATGCTGCAGACTTACTTGGGGAACTACCAGAACAGACTGCGCAAAGCGTCCTTGACAAGATGGACCCTGAGGAAGCAAAAGATGTTAAACCGCTTCTAAAATACCCTGAGGATACAGCGGGCGGTATTATGCAGACTGAGCTTGTGAAGGTCAGTCAGAATTCAACAGTGCGAGATACAATTAACTGGATTAGATTAATAGCAGATGAGGTTGAAGATTTTCAATTGGTATTTGTAACAGATAATCAAGATAAGCTCTTAGGTCAGATTTCACTAACCAAGTTAATACTTGCAACAGCGAGCACTAATGTAACAGCAATAATGGAACCTATAGAAGTCACCACAACTCCATATATTGACCAGGAAGAGGTTGTTAAAATATTTCAGAAATATGACATATTATCATTACCTGTGGTCGACAGTAGTGGAGTACTTCTAGGTCGAATCACAGCAGACGATGTATTAGATGTTCTAAGCGAAGAGGCGTCCGAGGACTTGTTTCAGATGGCCGGTGTCGGGGATAGCCTTCATCCAATTTATACGCCCACAAGGACAAGAATACTGCTACGAGCTCCATGGCTTCTCCTAACCCTTATAGGCGAACTATTTATAGCATTCATTATTGTATACGCATTTCAGCCCACGCTTGAGAAAGTCGCAATATTAGCCGCATTCATGCCCGCAATAATGGCAACTGGTGGAAACGTTGGGCTTCAAACCACTACAATTATTATCAGAAGTCTCGGTATGGGAACTATCAATGTAAAGCAAATGTTTAAGTTAGTTATTTCTGAAATGAAGGTGGGACTATCTTTGGGATTAATATGTGGAATCATTGCAGCCCTAATAGGGGCTTTGATTAGCTATAACCAGCCTGAAGTAACAAGGCTTGCTCTGGCAGTATTTATCGCGATGGTTTCTGCAACTCTTGCTACATCATTTATAGGCGTGGCGGCCCCGCTTGTTCTTCACAAGCTTGATTTTGACCCAGCTGCCGCTTCTGGGCCATTCCTTACTATGTTTAATGATATCTTCGGCTCAGTATTCTACCTATTTATCGCTATGCTGATTTTGTAGTTTTCTAGTTTATAATATTTGTCATGAATAAAGTACGTATCCGACCGCGCTACACTTTTTCGATACCTCTAAAGAAAGAAGACGTCTTGAACAAACTAAGAGAAGCTCTAAAAAACATGCCTTCTGGTCTTGAGGGCAAGTTTGTAAAACCCTTAGTGGTTCTATCTATTAGTGAAGAAAATCGCCACTTCTGGTCGCCAGAGTTAAGTCTGGATATAGAGCGGAAAGAAAAAGGTACTGAAATAAGGTGTACTCTGGGACCACGGTCCGCACTTTGGACAATGTTTGCAGCATTTTACGGATTCGCAGTTCTAATTGGAATTGCCGGCTTAGTACTCGGGCTTTGTCAGTGGTGGCTGGAACTCAATCCATACGGATTCTGGCTCGTTCCGATCTCGGTTATTCTTTTAGCGTCCGCATACGGAATCGCATTGACCGGTCAGAAACTCGCATACGAGCAGATGCTCGATCTCAGAAATTTTATAAAAAGTACTCTGAAAAAAGAGCATTCCACAGAACAATGATTTGTAGCTAAAGTTTTACTTTTAAGGAATAATATCAATTCTATGAACTCCACTGAAGCTCTGCTACTACGTAAATTCCCATATCGTGACTCTGACTATATAGTAAACCTATTTACCAAAGACTTGGGTAAAATTAGCGGGATCGCTAGAAACGCAAAGAACAGTATGAAACGGTTTGGAGCACGGCTTGAACCTTTTGTGCATTTTAGCGTTAGTTTTAAAGAAACCGGAAGGGAATTTAAGTCAATTCAGGATACAGAAACAATCCGAGTATTTCCGGAATTTGCTCAGAATATCGAGCTCTTTTCACTTGGCAATTTAATTCTAGAAACTACAGATGTCTTAATACCTAAAGAATCTCCAAACGAAGAACTTTTTGAATTGCTTATTGACAGTCTCAGCAAACTGAATTCTGATGAAAGTCCATTACCCGTAGTTTTACATTTTCAGCTTCATGCACTTTCAATTTCGGGTTATGAACCCAATATATACACATGCGCAAAGTGCGAAGAAACTATAGAGGGAGATTCATACTTTAGTATAAATGGAGGCGGAGCGGTATGTTTTAAATGTGCGGGTGACAAGAAGAACGGGTTTATTTTTAACAAAGATTTTTTAATCAATTCTGATTTAATGAAATCGAATCTTGAAAAAGTCCTAAAATATATAAAACTCTTTATTAAATTTACAGAACGACACACGGAAAAAGAACTCAAGTCTGGCAAATTCATAGAGGAGCTCAAATTATGATAAAGATTCCAGGATTTTTGGGAAGCGCAGTTTCATCAGGAGTTAAAAAGAAAGGGAAGAAAGATCTTGCCCTTATCTATTCTGAAGTTCCCGCCAAAGCTGCTGGAGTTTTTACTACTAATATTGTAAAAGCACCTCCTGTGATTCTGGGAATGGATAGAATAAAAAGTGGTTTTTGCCAGGCAGTGCTTGTTAATAGCGGTGTAGCTAATGCATTTACTGGAAAATTGGGGCTTAAAGATTCAATTGTTTCTTCTAAAGATGTGGCAGATCAATTAGGCATTGCTGAGAGCTTGGTTATTCCTTCATCAACAGGAGTCATCGGCGGACGTCTTCCGTTAGATAAGATGAAAAAAGCCATGCCAAAACTAGTAAAAGAGCTTCGTGAAGACGGGTTCCTGGATTTTGCAGATGGAATTAAAACTACAGATGCATTTCCAAAGTATGCAGTAAAGCAAATATCTATAGGAAAAAAGAAAGGAACTATCGCCGTTATCGGAAAAGGCGCTGGGATGATAGCTCCTAACATGGCAACTATGCTGGCTTACATACTTACAGATTTCAATGTTGAGAAAAGAGCTTTATCCAAAGTGCTAAGAAACACTGTTAAGGACTCATTTAATAAAATTATAGTGGATGGTGACACATCGACTAATGATACGGTATTAATATTAGCCAATGGAAAATTAGGGAACAGCACTATTAAGGAAAGTGGGGCTGAATACAAAAAATTTGAGAAAACTGTTTTAGAAGTTGCTACTGAGGTTGCGGAGATGATTGTTCAAGATGGAGAAGGCGCAACTAAGGTTGCCAAGATAATAGTTAAAGGTGCTAGGACAGAAAAAGACGCAGACAAAATAGCGCGCACTCTGGGCACCTCTCTTCTTGTAAAAACTGCTTTTTTTGGTGAAGACCCAAACTGGGGCAGGATAGTAGCCGCCGCCGGGCGGGCGGGAGTGAATTTTAATCCCAATAAAATAGATTTATTTTTTGATGATCATAAAGTGCTTAGCAACTCAAAAAAAGTAATGGATGAGAAAAAAGCGCAAAGTGTTCTTAAAAAACCTAAGTTTGAAGTAACGCTTAATATAAAAACTGGAAAGTCAAGCTCATTTGTAATCGCAAGTGATATAACATTTGAGTACGTCAAGATAAACTCCCACTACAGAACCTAAGATATTCAGCAAAGGCGCAGGTCTCTTGCGCTTCCTAAGTGTAGTAAAATCTGGCACTTGACACCAAATCCAAAAAAAATTTCAATTATATAAGCAAACTAATCTTGGCATCAAATTTGCACTATATATCAATGTCAAAAGGTATTTTGACACTCGGAAGTTTCAAGCTTCTAATCCAAATACTATATTTGTTTAAGGAGATCGCTCATGAATAAGCATGTAATTATATTTGAAGCCAGAGGGGGCACTGACAAAGGACCATATGGTTACCGTGAAGATTCAAGGCCTATAGCAGAATCACTTAAAAAGAGAGGATGGACTGCTGAGATCATCTTTTACTCGGATGAGGATAGAGGAGAAATATACAAATACACGGTTGAGAATGCATGTGCTTACATAAGCAGGGTAAATCCTGGTTTCCTTAAAGATGAAACCGGTTATTTTCAGATGCTGAGTGAGCTTGTAAAGAGAGGTATAAAAGGACTTCCACACCCTCATGTAATGATTTATTATGGCGCTAAGAATGCAATTGAAAAACTAAGAGGCACTGCACTTGTGCCTGAGGATGTATACACATATTACGATTTTGAAGAATTTAAGAATAGTTTCCCAAAAACCTTAGAAACAAAAACAAGGATATTGAAGCAAAATAGAGGTTCAACCGGAGAGGGAATTTGGAGAGTAGAATTAGAATCAGCTAACGGTAACGCGCGGAAGTCTGACGAACCCATAACCTATGAAACCATGGTTAAGTGTACCGAGGCAAAGGACAATCACGTCGAGATTATGAAGCTCGGTGAATTTATTGACTATTGCGTTCAATACTTAGATGGTGATAGTGGAATGCTATTGGATATGCCTTACCTTGAAAGAATTAAAGAGGGCGAGATAAGGGTTTTCATGTTAAGGAATAAAGTTGTAAATATTGTTCACAAAAAACCGGTTGATCGTCCCGATGCTTTTTCGGCTACTTTGTTTTCCGGAGCGACATATACCTATGATAGTCCCGATAATTGGCCTGAGCTTGTAGAACTGATCGAAAAGAATATAAATGTAATCATTGAACGTCTTGGAAACTATGACATGCCTTTGATATGGACAGCCGATTTTATTCTTGATACAGATGAAGAAGGTAATGACCGCTACGTCTTAGGAGAGATCAACGCTTCTTGTGTTGGATTCAGCACGCACCTGGAATTAGGCGAGCAGGTTGCAGATGAGATAATCATGTTAATGGAAGCTGAAGATATTGTTCACCATAGTTTCATGCCTTTTAAAAGTTAGCCAGAACAGGGCTGGCAATGAGTAAAGAAAGGTAAGGATATAGGGAGCTACTTGCTGGAATCAATACCGACTATCTCTTGAATTGAAGAAACGCCCTCACGATCTAGATAGGCTGCTATTCCACGGTTTATCTTTCCGGCAACGGCAGTGCCCTCACCTCTTATTGCAGTTACGAGTTGGAGCGCTTTTGCGCCAGCTTTGATTTTCTCTAGCGCTGATTCTGCATTATTAATACCACCTACGCCTATAATATCTAGTTTATCTCCGGCATTCCTATAGATGTGAGTGATAATATCAGTTGTCATTTTTCTGTAGCTCTCATCATCACCACTTAGACCACCCGGACTGTTTTTCCATCTAGTTCCGTACTTACCCTTGAGGTCAGAATTAATTGTAGTATTAGAAGCAATAATGCCTGTTACAGAATGATCAATGCAGACTTGTAAGAGTTCGTCAATTGCATCAAATGTAAGATCAGGCGCAATTTTTACAAATAGAGGCTTCCTTGCACCACACTCGTCCATTGCTTGATTCACTGCTTCAATTAACTGAACAATATATTCTTTGTCCTGAAGTTTTCTAAGCCCTGGAGTGTTCGGGGAACTTACATTTATAGCGAAGTAACCTGCATACTCATACATTCTTTTGGTAACTGTTGCATAAGCTCTTGGCGCGTCTTTGTGTTCAACTTCTTTATTTAATCCGAGGCTTATACCAATAGGGATATTCGTATTCTTATATCTATCTAGATTTTTAGCAACGATATCCATCCCAGGACTATTAAACCCAAGCCAGTTAATTGCAACACCAGAGGAGATCATAAACAGACGTGGCTGAGGGTTTCCGGGTTGTCCGTATTCTGTAACTGAGCCAACTTCTACAGAGGCAAACCCAAGATGCCATAGTCCTAATATGGCGCGTCCTTTTTTGTCCCACCCAGCACCAACTATTAAAGGGTTCTCTAATTCTAGACCACTTAGATTTACACTAAGTCTCTTATCTTCAAATCTGCTGTGTTTATCAGCAAAAAATTCTAGGAATTTAAGTGTTATTGGAGATAATTCAGCTAAATGTAGTGATTCACGAGCCAGGTCGTGGAAAGTTTCGGAATCGCACTTATTCAAGATAGGTTGTATGATTTCTTTATACATTGAATCTAAATAATATTATATCACCATCTTTTACAATATAGTCCTTACCTTCAGATCTCATTTTTCCTGTATCTTTCAAAACTGATTCTGATCCCGCCTGAATAAAGTCTTCATAACTCGCTGTTTCGGCTCGGATAAATCCTCTCTCAAAATCAGAGTGTATCACCCCGGCGGCTTGTGGGGCTTTTGCATCTTTGTTCACTGTCCAAGCTCTAACCTCTGTAGGCCCCTGTGTGAAGTATGTGATAAGACCAAGCTCTCTGTAAGCCTCTTTGATAAGTCTGTCCATACCTGAGCTTTGAAGTCCGAGGTCTTCTAAAAACATTTTCTTTTCGTCATATGGAAGCTCAGCGATCTCAGCCTCTATTTGTGCTGATAAAACTATAACGTCTGAGCCCTCTTTTTCAGCGTATTCTTTTACTCTGACAACTTCTTCATTTCCTGAAGAATCAGCAATATCATCTTCAGAAACATTGCATACATACATAACAGGTATTGCGCTAAGAAGATACATTTCCCTAATCACATCAGAGGATCGTTCATCGGTTTGAAAATTTATTGCCTTATTCCCATCTTCAACAAACTTTCTTAGATTAGATACCGCTTCAAGTTTGTCCTTAGTAGCCTTATCACCGCTTCTGGCTTGAGAGCTTAGTTTTTGTTCTCGTTTTTCTATTGTCTCTAAATCTTTAAGAAGGAGCTCATCTTCTATGATATGAATATCTCTCATAGCATCGGGAGATCCTTCCACATGCATAACGTTGTCGTCCTTAAAACATCTAACTGTATGTAAAATAAGGTCTACTTCTCTTATGCTGGCAAGAAAAGCGTTACCCCTCCCCTTACCTTCAGATGCTCCTTTAACCAGACCTGCTATGTCAACAACTTCTAGAAACGTTGGAGTAATTTTCTCTGGTTTTACTAGTTCAGCTAATTTGTGAAGCCTGTCATCAGCAATTGGAATTATTCCGACATTATCATCAATTGTGCAAAAGGGAAAATTACCAACTTCGGCACCTGCATTTGTGAGTGCATTAAAAAGTGTAGACTTCCCTACATTAGGAAGCCCAACTATTCCACATCGTAGTCCCATATCTCTGGTTATTTCCTGTAATAAATCAATTTTGATTGGTAAACTAGTACCTGACTTATGCTACCCAAAGGGAGATTTCAGTCAAGAAATACTATAGGTACGCCTTGATTCATTTCTGATTTCATCGCATAATAAATATTCACCTTAAAAAACCCTGGACGGCGTTGCTATATATTTCACAAACAGCCGACTGAAATTATCATCATGAAACTGAACAAGTTATTACAAAATAGAACTATGGTGAAAATAAAGACCCTTATTCTATTAGGTTTTATTAGTGCTTTTGCTCTCTGTGGAACTAAGAGTAGTGCAGAAGAAAGTGAAGATATAGCAATAGGCATGTCTGCTGCATTTAGCGGACCCGCCAAAGAACTTGGCATTAATATGAGAAAAGGGGTCCTGGCATATTTCAATCAAGTCAATGCTCAGGGCGGAATAAACGGCCAGAAATTGAAGCTCTTTTCTATCGATGATAGTTATGAACCAGAATTTGCCGCATCAAACGTATATAATCTTATTAATAAAAATGGTGTAACTTCATTTATAGGAAATGTTGGCACCCCTACAGCGAAAGCTGCTACACCAATAACCATAGAAAATGAAGTATTATATTATGCGCCATTTAGCGGCTCTTCCATTCTCAGACCTTATGACAACAAAGAGTTTTTAATAAAAACTAAGAGCTCACGAGAATTTCATACAAACAAATATATTATCAATTATAGAGCTAGCTACGCCCAGGAAACTGAAAAGATAATAGAGAACCTATTGCATAGTGGAATTAAACCTTATGAAATTGCAATCTTCACACAAGATGACAGTTATGGATTCGATGGTTACATAGGGGCTATAGATGCTCTGGAAAAACGAGGCTATCTCAATTCAAAAGAGATACCTTATGGAACATACCAAAGGAATTCTCTAGACATAGAAGATGGATTACTTGAAATCCTAAGTACGAAAAGAGAGATAAGAGCTGTTGTAATTGTTGGTTCCTATAAGCCTGCTGCCAAGTTTATTAAGTTCGCCAGCAAGCTTATACCAAATGCCGTTTTTATTAATGTATCTTTTGTGGGATGTCTCCCGCTTGCAGGACTCTTAAATGATACAACTGATGAGGTTTTTGTAACTCAGGTAGTCCCACATTTCAATTCAGATCTCCCGCTTGTAAAAGAATATAAACAAGATTTAAAAAAGTACTTCCCCAAATCTAAACCAAACTTCGTTTCACTTGAAGGGTATATCTCAGCCTATTTATTTGTGGAAGGTTTAAAAAATTCGAGTGGTGATTATTCATCACAAGGAATTATAAGGGGGATAGAGAAGATAGATTTTGATAATTTAAATCTTGGATTCGATCTATCACTCGACGAATTGGATCATCAAATAAGTGATAATGTCTGGTTAACCAAAATAAATAAAGACACATGTGAAGAAGTAAGTTGGAAAGATTTTAGAAACCATATAGAGGAAATGACCAAACAACAAAGTCATTAAGAATAATGTTCTCAAAAATTAGATTCTCAAACGATTTTATTATTTCAATCCTGGCAATACTCTTTTTAATATGCCTTTACTTTGTTTTTGATTTACTTCTTTCTGAACGTCAGAATTCCAATAAAATAGTTGACGAAGGTCGACAAGCAACTAAAGAGCTAAATATAAATACCGAAATTTTCCTAAAAGAGATTGAAGATATCGCAGATGAAATAACTAACAACATTTCGACAGGAATCATGAATAGAAAGAACTTGGCAAATCAGTTGAGTCAAGCTCTTAAATTTGAGCACGATATATCCAGCATTGGAGCTCTTTTTAGTCCTTACTCTTTTGATGAAAACTTAAGGTTATATTCTCCCTACATAATTAAAAAAGGTAATGATTCGGAAGAAGCAAGTTTTGATTCTTTCTATGATTATACAACTCAGAGTGTTCCCTGGTATGAAGAATCTATAACTTTAGGAGAGAATTGGACCCAGCCCTTCTATGATGAAATTAGCAGTAAGGAATTCATATATTTTACAAAAACATTTAGCATGAACTCAAATGATGACAAAGATAGTAATGGTCTATTATTTATTGGAATTTCTATAGAGGATATAAAAGAGAAGTTATCCTCACTTAACCTTGACTATTCTGGTCAACCTTACTTAATCACAACTGATGGACGTTACGTTATCCAACCCTCTGATATCAGAATAAAGACCGCTGACAGCTTGAAAGATATAAAGAAGTATGAATCTGGATTTGTAAAAATAAAAGACCAAAAAACCAATGAGACATTATATCAATTTTTTGCGCCGTTGAAATCAAGTGATTGGATAGTAGTATTTGAGATTGTAGAGAATGAGATTTTAGAAGATTTCTCATCGTATAGAAAAAAAATTATTAACATCATAATTGCCTTTACCCTCTTTCTAACCGCCCTAGCTTTTTATTTTATGAAAAAAATCACCAAAAATTATCAACCAAAATATTTGTTTTGGGGGGTTTCAATTCCTTTATTTGTACTTTATATTCTGGGCTCTATTTACATTTGTTATATTGGGCTAGATTATGAAGACAAATCCGAGAAAGAACAAAATGCAATTTTAAATGACACACTTCTTGAAGATTTCAAACTAGATTATATAAAGGAATCTTTAAACAAGAAAGAAGAACCACCAATTTTTATACCTACAGGAATATTCATCGAATCAATAGATTTTAGTACCACTGGTACAGTTAATATCAAAGGAATAATATGGCAGAAATATTACAAGATCATTCACGATGACGTGTCTCGAACAATTTCGATATCTAACGCGAATGACCAGACTTTAACAAAGTTCTTTGAGAAATCTTTCGGAAATTACACTTTAATTGAGTGGGTATTCAATATAAATATAAGTTCCAACTTTGACTATACAAAGTATCCATTTGCAAATGAAAACATGTGGTTGCTACTTAAGCATCAAGAATTTGATAAAAATATTGTTCTAGTTCCAGATCTTGACTCTTACAAACTAAATTCATCTAGATATTTACCTGGATTGGATAAAAATATAACAATAAGAAACTGGGAGATTAAAAATTCTTTTTTCAGCTATACATTTGACAGCTATAACACCAATTTCGGTATAGATAATTTTATTGGACAGTCACGTTTTCCAGAAATTTACTTTAATATCATTATGGGTCCTAATATCTTAAATGTGTTTATATCTAACTTCTTACCTATTGCAATTGCTCTGTTTTTAATGTTTGCAATATTTAAAACTGCTACAGGTCACTATGTTGTTAGACCTTACGCTACTTTATTTCTGGCACTAATATTTTTGCAGATAAGTCTGAGAAGAAACCTTGGAGCAAATGAAATTGTATATATCGAATACTATTATTTCCTCACTTACTTTATAATGGCTGGAGTGAGTCTAAATGCAGTACTGCTCCAAAACTCTAAACTTGGTATAGTACAATATAAAAACAACCTAATTCCAAAACTCTTTTTCTGGCCATTTACAGGGCTTGCTATTCTGATATTAAATATCATAGTTTTTTACAATTAATCTAAATATGATCGAATAAACTTAAATGACTCAAGTTTGCTCTGATCTCATTCCAACTATTGCTATGACTATATTATTAACCGTAAGAAAGATAAGATTGGGAGAAGAGATTCAGGTCTGTAATCTCGTGGCTAAATCTTTTAATGAATTTATAGCCCCGGAGTTTTCTGATGAAGGTATTGAAGAATTTTTCAAATATTCAAATCCAAGGGAGTTTAAAAAACGCTCGGAATCAGGTTACTTCTCAATGGTTGCAGAATCTCAGGATAAACTGGCAGGAATGATAGAAGTAAAAGGTAATAAACATATATCGATGCTGTATGTTGACAAAACGTTTCACAGAAAAGGCGTTGCCAAAATTCTAGTTAAACAAGCACTGGAGCAAATCTCGAGCAAAAAAGGTATTTCTGGGGATATTACTGTTAATTCCTCAAGATACGCTGTACCTTTTTATGAAAGACTTGGGTTTCTTCAATTTGAGGAAGAAAAATCAATTTACGGCGTAATACATATCCCAATGATAGTTAAATATTCAAAGCTAAAAGAATTGCTATGACGAAAAAACCTCTTGATAAAAAATCTAGCGTTAATGAAATAAAAGAGCGTTTTGATCGTGATGTTGAGCGTTTCTCTGATCTGGAGACCGGGCAGCAGGCAGTTGTAGATGCTCCAATAATTCTTGAGTTAATATCCAAAATCGCTGCGGGTGTAAAACCTGATGCGAAAAATTTATTGGATATAGGCTCTGGCGCGGGCAACAACACTATTTCGATACTGAGGGAGAAGCCTGGAATAAATTGTGATCTGGTTGATATAAGTCTACCTATGCTTGAAAAAGCCAAGGAACGTATATCCAAAGAAGACGCAGGCGAAGTCAAAATCTTTCATGGAGACTTTAGAGATATAGACCTACCCGTTTCTCATTACGACCTAATAGTTGCAGCAGCAGTACTCCATCATTTAAGAGACGATGCAGATTGGGAGAGGTGCTTTCAAAAAATATATGAACTTCTTAAACTCGGGGGAGCATTTTTTGTTAGCGATATGGTTCATCACCAGCACCCTACGATTCATAATAAAATGTGGGACAGATACGGAGATCATTTGGAATCCATAAGTGGTAATGAATATAAACAAAAAGTTTTTGAATATATTGAGAAGGAAGACTCCCCAAGAAGCCTTTCGTATCAGATGGAACTAATGAAGAAAGTTGGATTTACAACTGTTGACGTGTTGCATAAAAATTCATGCTTCACGGCTTTTGTGGGTATAAAAGAATAGTTATTCAAACTAGAGAACAAAACCGGTTGATAAACCTGTACATATTGCAATATATTGGGAATAATTAACTTATTAGGAGGTTAACATGAACGATCAACAAAGTGCTGGCGCATTATTATTTGTTTTAGGTATCGTAATCTTTGCGGTACTGTCTATATATCTAACATTCAGTTAAGAAGATTTTCATCTTAGAGATTTTAGTCAACCCTAACTAGAACATATCTTTTATATCTTCTCTCTTTTTAATCACTTTAATATTCTCGCCATTTACTAAAATTACTGCTGGTTGAGCATATATGAAAGTGCTTGATTGAGGAATATTATAAGCCCCGACATTTTTTACTATAAGATGATCGCCAGCGTTTAATTTAGGAAGTTTGGTTTTAGAGATAATATCCGTCTGAAGACAAAGTGGGCCATAAACTATAGTTTCCTCAATATTGTTATCTGTCTTCTTTAAACACTCTATATCTTGGAATTTCCAAAATGATGTAGGCAAAAGATTAATCCCCGCATCAACAACAACCGCTCTTTGTCCATTAGGAAGCTGTTTTACAGCTACTACTGTCGTTATTAAATCAGCAGCATCGCTTACTATTGCTCTGCCAGGTTCTAAAATAAGTTTAGGTAGATCACATTCTTTGAATCCGTCTAAGATTGGATATACAATCGCGTTTACATAAGGACTTATACCGTTGACTGTTGGAAATCCGCCTCCCATATCTAAGTACTCCATCTTCAAATCAAATTCATCCCTAATGTCATTAGAGAAATCAACTAATTTCTGAGAGGCTTTTCTATAAGAATCGTGCCCCTTTGGCCAAATGAGCTTAATACCCTTTGCCGGAATATTGTCTTCGCTTTCAGTTTGTACGATATAACTTGTAAGATGCACATGAAGACCTGTAATCTTGAGAAGACCTTTTTTACAGCATCTTGCAACGATTTGCCGAGCTTCGCCGGATTCTAAGTTAAATCCAAAACGATCGGGTAATTGATCTATGCCGACCTCCATATTGAGCCTGATACCAATATTAATTTTCTTTCCTAATTCAGAGGCGATCTGCTCAAGTTGCTCTATCTCATCTGAATGATCTACATTAATTATAGCACCTTCATCAATAGCTTTTTCTAATTGGTCTTTAGTTTTAAATGGACCATTGAAAACAATTAAATTGCCCGGGACTTCCAACTTTCTTGCAACCTCATATTCAAATCCTGAGGCCACTTCAGCCCATGCACCTTGATTATGTATAACTTTCAAGACTTCAGGTAAATAATTAACTTTATAGGAGTAAGCTACTGCCGTTATGGGATATTTTTGGGAAAAAGCTGAGTTAAAAACCTCTAAGTTATTTTTTATTTTATCTGCTGAAGCAATAAAAAGTGGGGAGCCGTACTGTTGAGTCAATTGATCAATTTTTGATTCTATTAAATCTCTCATAGAATTACCAGAACTTACTACAATGTAATACAAAACCATAAAAATTATAATCGGTGGATTAAATTTAGGAAGTATTGATCTTAATCAGTGTCAGAGAATTTAGATAAGTATTTGAAGCCTGTATCAGGAAGTATTACAACAATATTCTCATTTTTGTCTGATCGTCTTGCATATTTTAGTGCTGCTGCTATTGCCGCCCCGCTAGATCCGCCGGCCAAGATCCCTTCACATCTAACTAAAATATCGACCATTTTAGAAGCTTCAGCCTCTTTAACTTGAATCACATCGTTTATATGATCAAACTTTAATACTCCTGGTATAAAATTTTTGCCAATCCCCTCTATATCAAATTCTGCCCCTTCTGTAAGTTGCCCCTTCTCAAGATAAGCTTTAAAAACTGATCCAACAGGCTCAACCCCAATTATTTTGATATCCGGGTTCTTCTCTTTCAAATATCGGCCTACTCCCGTAATAGTTCCGCCTGTACCTATTCCGCATATGAAGGTGTCAATTCTACCTTCTGCATCTCTCCAGATTTCAGGACCTGTGGTCTTATAATGAGCTTCGGGATTTAATTCGTTAAAGTATTGATTTACATAAAAAGCCCCTTTCTCTCGAGCTATCTTATGTGCAACCTTATAGCAACTTCTTTCGTCCTGTGGTGGCAGCCCCTTGGGTGTTAGTATTACTTCGGCACCAAAAATCTTAAGAGCTTGTATTTTTTCTTTTGTAATTGATTCTGGAAGTGTAAAAATGCATTTGTATTTCTTAACAGCGCTTAAGAGAGCGAAAGCAACACCCATGTTACCAGATGTGGCCTCTACTATAGTATCCCCAGGTTTTAGTAAACCTTTACACTCGGCATCTCTAATTATATATTGGGCAACTCTGTCCTTAATACTTCCTCCCGGATTATAAAACTCAAGCTTAGCAAATATAGTGCTGTCGGTTTCGCCTGACAAATTACTGAGTTTTACAAGCGGCGTGTTTCCTATTAGTCCTGATAAATCTGATGCTATCATGAAATTCTCTCTATTGTTTTCATAAGCGGTTTTTCATAATTTCTTTGAAACTGAGTTTTCATCACGCAGCATACCAATTTATCTCCTCATCCTCTCTATCGGAGTAAATTTTGTCTGCAACATTTACAATATCCTGTGCACGCCTTTTTTTCTCAGCAGTATCGGCATTTAATTCAAAATATTTCTCAAGATAATGCAAGTGCCCTATCACATCATCCTCAACCTGCTCAATTACCTGCTGACTCTGGGGATCTGCCACACTGTGATAAAGACTAAGCAAAGCTGAAAAATGTATAAGAGAACCCCATGCGTAGGCGAAATCATCAAAGGTATTATCGTATGTTTCAAGAATGTCATATATCTTCTGGCCAATTTCGGGTGGCTTATAGGTTTCAGGAGTTTCCCCAAGTTCCTTTGCTCTATCTGAAAATAGTTTCGCGTGTTTGGCGTTGTCAGCTATTACTCTAGCAACGATTAACTTGTCATCCAGCCCTTTTATATTTTTTAATTTATCTCCAAACAAGTCAACCCATGCCAGCATGCCATAGGTGTGTCTGGAAAAGGCTTTAGCTAGCTTCTTAGGATCCGACAATACTTCTTTTAGTTCTTCTGGGTGTCTAATACTCATTTGCCTTCTCTCTTAATTTGAAATTTTGTTTAATACATTTTCTTCAAAATGTTAATTACTTTTTCATTCCCCTTTGCTGGGACTTCCCAATCCACTTGCACAACCTTTACACTCTGAGCCTCAAGTGCATCTTTAAATATGTCGAGACCAATATTGACCACCTTTAATTCCTGGCCAATTAGACCTTTAGAGTTACTTTGTTGATCTGTATCTGAGAAGATGAGTGATTCTATTTCATCAATAACCTGAGCGGCCAGATCTTCTGAGCTTGCTTCAACTGCAATAACCAAATCACTCCCGGAAGCTTCTTGCACTTCAGAAGTCATCAGTCCTGCATCCTTTAGGGCATATTTGGCTTTATCAGTAGCCATTACAGCAACTGCTTTTGATACACCATACTTATCTCTTGCGTTTTTGGAAATACGCATCAACCTTAGAGCATCTTGAAAATAATTATTTTTAATCTTGAATTTTAGAGCCAATACCTTATCTCCTAATGTTTAATTGATCTCATATTCTATGGGACACGATTGTGAAATTGTATTACTTACATAACAGTACTTTTTAGCCTGCTCGACCAGCTCTTTTAATTGACGATCTGGAACAGAGCTCAGAACTTTTACGATCAACTTTGAGTACCTGAAATTTTCAGTATCTGCTTCAGCACTTACATCAACTCTCATATCCTCAACGTCAACCCTTTTCTTTTTTGCTACAAAAACTAGAGCCATACAAAAACATGATGCCAAAGACGAAATGAATAGCTCAGTTGGCATCATACCAGTATCGTCTCCATGATACTGGGGGGGTTCATCAACATCGATCTCAAACTGCCTTACATCAACACGGACTTGGAAGCTTTTTTTCCACTCTGCTTTTGCTTCAATCATTGCCAACTACTTTTAATTTAGAATCTTGGTTTAAAATTTGATTATAGAATTCAATGTGTTTTCGAGCAGCATTCTGCCAACTATACATCTTTGCCGTACTTAGGCCTTTTTTGATGAAATGTTTTTGCAAATCGCTGTTGCTGAGCAACAAACTGATTTTTTGCGCAAGATCTTGATAATCCATAGGAGAAATAAGGAGCGCATTCTCTTCATCAATAAGATATTCAGTCATAGGTTCAACCCCTGAAGCTATAACTGGAACACCTGCTGCCATGGATTCTAGAACTACAAGACCCCATCCTTCTTTTATCGATGGAAAAGCAAAAATATCAGCGGCATTATATAGTGATGGCATTTTATCTTCCGGAACATTTCCAAGCACAAAAATATCTTTATCTAGCTCTAAGCCCAAACTATCCACTTCTGAGAAAAATTCATCCCTATAATCTCTATAATCAAAGAGTGTTTCTCCACCACCAATTAACCAAACTAAATTCTCGCCCTTTTCTTTAAGCTCTGATCTTGCTATGGCATAAGCCTTAAGTGTAGTGAGAGTGTTTTTCCGTGGTTCAATACCACCAATACTCAATAATACTTTGTCTTCACTCAAGTTGAATTTATGTTTTGATTTTTCTTTAGATTCGGTGATTTTAGCAAAATTAGAAGTAGAGACTCCATTATTTATTACAACAGGAGAAAGCGAGTAGCTATTTCGCAAATCTTTTTCCCAGAATTTGCTAACAGCTATTATGTAATCGGGCTCAACTATGCTCTTTAACTGACATTCAATCAAAGAGGGGGAAGTAAAATCGTCAACATGATGAATAGTTCTGACATAGCTATTAATAAGCCCCATATTTCTTAAATTAAATAGAGCGTTTGCCGATATACAGTCTTCGGCATGAAAAAGATCATACTCATCGGTCATTGATTTTAGATATTCAGTATAAATTTCTATATAACTTTTTATTTTTTCATCCATAGTACTGTATGCAGTATCAGGACAAGGTATAAGTGTATGAGGAACATCTACATCCCTAAAAAATTCCTTCCCGGTTGCGAGAGCATAAACGTGAACTTCCTGTCCCAATGCTGTCATTGATTCAGCAAGAGATAGCGTATGAGCCACCCCTCCTCTTGGTTTTGTAGAATATGTTAGTAGTGCAATTTTATTCGAATTCATTTAAGTCCCTTAGTTCAATTCGTGAAGTTAAAAATCTTATACCGTAATAGATTCCAATAGCTATATCAGCCCCAGATGTTGCACCAACAGATATTAGTTTTTTAGAAATACTCGCTACTTCCTCCGGGCTTTTCGTTATTATTGAAAAAATCACATCAAGAGCTGCTTTAGACCCCTCTCCTATTGCAGATTCACGAATAAAACTCTCACTGTAAATTGTAGTTTTTTCCTTTGCCAAACTAGCAAGATCTTCAGACATTTTTTCAAAGAATTCAACCGCTTTAGGTTCGTCTTTACAAAGTGAGATGCTTACAGTGTTTAAAGTTAGAATTAGACCCGCTATAAAGTCGTCACACGAAGGAGTAAGTCCGGGACCTAGTCCCAGAATGGATCCTGCGCTATTCTTTATAGTTTCAATATCGCCACTCATTATCCCCCACATAAGCGCGTCAATATAAGGTCTTGCCTTTTCTGACATACTGGGTTTTTGATCTTTAACGAAGACTTCCATCGGTCCCAATTTGTCTACATTTTCCAATAGCGGTACTAAGCCTTCTCTGGAGGGGCTTGTATATATAATGTCTTTGAAAATTCTTAGGTTTAAGTTTATCTCTTCAACACTTATTATTTCACTTTCTTGTGGAAATTCCGGTAGCTGCCAAGTGAGTGCGTTTCCGAAATGCAGAGAAAAGTCCCCTTCTTTTGAGGTTATCTTATCTTTTAGAAACTCCATCTGAGTGCCGTCTTGCATTTCCATAGATTTAAAAGAAATATTATCCATACCGCTAATAACAATTGATGTCGGGCTAACAAATTCTTTGTCCTTTATTATTTTGATAAAACCATCCTCACCGTCATGCATATATATAGCGTGCTCAAAAACACTATGGCTTTTAATTGTATTATCAGTTCTTAGCAGATCAAAGACTTTGTATCCCACCAACTCTGCCTCAATATGATTAGAATCCGTATGTTCCATTTAGTTATATTTTTTCCAATGTGGACGTTTTCCGCCGGGGTATGAGCTGGCTAGTATGATCTTCTTGCGAATACTCCACGGTATCATGAGATATACGGGTACAAAGATATTCCTCCAAAAGAAATGATCCAGCCCTTTTTCCCTGTAGGGCTTCTCACAGCTCTCAGGATAGCGAGACATTAAATCATCAGCCGCTGCTTCCTGTAAGTGTTTTTCAGCATTCTTTCTCAACCAATGTCCAAAAGCCATTACCTATCTCCGAAAAAATTTATTTTGCCATTTCCCTGAGCCCTGCCTGAGCAGCCAGAGCAATAGGTTCCATTAGGGCGCCAATAGGAGGTGAATATACGTTCTCCATCCAAGCAAGCTCATTAAGTGTCACACCTCTTTTAATTACAAACGCAAGAAAGTCGGCTCTTTCCTTAATACCCTCGCCACCTGACATCTGAGCGCCTAAAACTTTTCCTGTTCCAGGCTCTGCAATTAACTTCACCATTATCCTCATTACTCCAGGATAGTATCTAGCCCTTGATATCCCAAAAGAAAAAGCAACAACGTGTGGTATTCCAAGCGCTTTGTGAAGAGTCTCCCCAAGCGATACTCCACCTATTTGCACCTTACCTCCCATCATTCCCCATGGGATAAATACTGGGTCATAGGCTCTGTCATTCCCCGCAGCATTTGATCCAGCTATACGGCCCTGGGAATAAGCATGACTTCCTGAAAGACCTTGAATAGGAATATCTGTAACCCCATGAACAACCTCTGCACAGTCACCTGCTGCAAATACATCTTTTACAGATGTGCGCATATGGTCGTCCACCATAATCCCACCGGTGGCACCAAGTTCTATTCCTGCTTCTTTTGATAAACTATTATTTGGTTTTTTATGGGCTGCAATTACAACCACATCGCATTCAATCTCGCCCTCTGATGTAACAACACTTGTTACTTTTCCATTGGACCCTTTAAACTCGAGCACCTTTGTTCCAAAGTGCATCTGAGCACCCATTTCTTCAAGTGATTCTTTCACAGGCTCCATAATATCAGGATCAGCAATATCTGACATTAACCACCCGCCTTCATCAATCAAATGAGATTCAAGCCCTCTATGTGCTAGGTTGCC
>BQJP01000014.1 GCA_021604765.1 Thermodesulfobacteriota bacterium | reverse complement strand
GACTCTGTAATATCCGCAATCTCTTTAAGCGAAAGCCCCTGTATTTCCTTAAGAATAAAAACCTCTTTAAACTCTTCTTTTAAAGTATTTAGGCCGGCATTGATCAACTGTCCAAGCTCTTTATCATAGAGCTTATCTTCCTGCCCCCTATCCTCACTCTTTACAATCTCAAGCACTACAGCCCCTCCCTCTTGTGTTTCGGACAAAGGCGCATCAAGCGAACTGTGTCTTCTATAACTCTCTGATCTTAAATAATCAACACAATGATTCCGAGCAATACTGTAAATCCAAGTTGTAAACTTCTGTTCTGCGTCGTATCTGTTTCTTTGCTCAATCACTTTCAAGAATATTTCCTGAAGCAAATCTTCTGTAACAACTTTATTACCGCCCGTCATCTTCATTATAAATCTTAAAACTCCTGCGCTATGACGTTTCAGCAAAACATCAAAACTACCGGTATCACCATCTTGAAACTTCTTCATGGCTCTTTCATCTGAAATCTCTTTTTTAATAAATAATCCAAGCACTTTAGATTTGATCCAATCTCAATTTGTAGATTTTCCGGGCGCTAAATTCTTGTCTATAAGTGTTACAAATACTAATACGAATGACAACATAAAAAGTTCTAATCCCGATTACATATAGATACTAACTCCATCCATTATTAAATGGCAAAGTTAAATAAATTGATGCTGTTTATCGAAGAGAAGATCATTTATAGAATTAATAAAATTTTCATTGTATCGAAATTCTTATCAATTATCCTTTAGCTCAAGGAGATTTCAAAGCACAAAGTACTTAGGTTACATCTCTATGAGAAAAATAATCACTGCTATAGGAATAATAATAGTACTATTTTTTATAGTCGGTGGACTCGCTGTACTAAACCTAAACTTTTTCATCAATGGCAACAAGGGCTTTTTCATCTCCCAAATCGAACAATCTTTGGGCAGGGAAATTACTGTAGATGAAATAAATACTGGATTTAGGGATGGTCTAGGGATACGTCTTAAGAATGTATCTGTAAGTGATGACAAATCTTTTTCAGATAGCGAATTTATAAGCGCTGCAGATATACAGATCAATGTAGAAATTATCCCACTACTTAACAAAAAAATTAATATCACCAAGTTAATACTCAATGGCCCCATAATAAATATTATTAAAAATAAAGAAGGCAAGTTCAATTTCGAATCTATAGGCTCAAACTTAAAATCTACCAAAAAAGAAAACAGATCTAATACATCTAATAAAGCCAAAGAACTTCCACTTTTAGCATCAAGCATTGTAATTAAGCAGGGTCAAATTAGCTATCTGGATGAAAAGGATGAAACAGAGTTTCAAATACAGAAAATACAGTTAGCGATAAAGGACTTGAGCCTTGAGAATAAAGTTCCAGTAAATCTAGAAGCCGCCATTTTATCTAGTGAACCTAATATAAAAATAAAGGGTGTATTCGGTCCTGTCACTACTAAATCAGATTTATTGAAGATGCCTCTCAATGGCAACCTAAATATAATTGACCTCAACATCAACACTTTAAAGAAATTTGTACCTATTATTAAAAAGCACATACCTCTCGGATTGGACATATCCGGGCCTCTTAACGCGAAATTGAAGTTCTCGGGCGCATTGGATTCACTAACGCTTTCAGATATTAAGATGAATGCAGCTGTATTTGGAGCGACAGTTCCTAATTTTGAGCTATCTGGAACCATTGGTCCTATAGCAGAAAATAAAGAAAAATTTTCATTGGATACAGAGTTCAAGCTAGAGAGCGCAAATCTGAGCAAGTTGAGAAACTTTTCATTAATAAAAGGCTCCTTCACCAATAGCCTGTCTACTCAAGGCACATTAGATATTAGTGGAAATGTCAGCGGTACACCAAAGGATCTGAAATTTGATGCGGTGAAATTAGATGCAACCGACAGCCGTCTCGCAGTAATAGGAAAATTCTTAAAACCAAAAAACGTCCCCTTTGTAATTACAGCAGGGGGTGGAATATCAGATTCAGTTATCAAATTAAAAAACTCAGAAATAAAACTAAACACCTTACAATTAAACTCGAGCGGAAAAATTATCATAGGCACAACAAACTTAATAAATCTTTCTGTTCGTTCTAATAAAATAGATTTAGCAATTATGAGCGAAACATTTCCGTCTATCAAAGAATATAATCCTAGTGGACGACTTGAACTACTTCAAACCAACCTTACTGGAGAGTTGGGGAAAGGACAGACGCCCCAAATAAATGGTTCACTACTACTAACAGATTTAACGATAGGTCCTCCATCGTTTCCTAAGCCGATAAGCAACATGAATACAAGAATTAATTTCACTGGTAAATCAGCGGATATTAAGGAAATGTCCCTTAATCTAGGGAAATCTAATTTAAATATTTCTACTAAGATTGATAACTTTTCACCTTTGGTATTAAGCTATAAAGTTAGTTCCCCTGAACTTCATCTATCCGATATAAAAAAAGAAAAATCTCAAACTAATAAACCTGAGGTATTAAAAGAACTTATCAGTGAGGGGAAAGTATCAAAGAAGCATGATTCTCTAACTGTTAAGGGTAATTTGTCATCGTCTGAAGCGACCCTCTCCGATTATAAGCTGGAAGATATTAAAACCAAATTCAATCTCATTGGAAAAATCTTGAAGGTTGAAGACTTCACGGTAAAAGCATATGAAGGCTTGATAAAAGGCAAGGCAAGTTACGGCCTTGGTCAGGATTCCAACTTTTCTATTATTTCAAATATTAAGGGACTAAATCTAAACAACTTTTTAAGCTCACTAAATTCAGAGAACGCAGAGAAGATCCGCGGCAAAGCGAATCTAGATATCAACATATTTGGCAGTGGGGACAATTGGGATGAAATTAAAACCTCATTAAAAGGCACAGCCAAAACTGAAATAATAGATGGTGCAGTATTAGACATTAATCTCACGGATGAAGTGTTAAAAGGAGTCACTGGGGTTCCGGGATTGACCTTTTTGATTTCACCCGCAACTAAAGATAAATATCCACAAATTTTTACTGCTCAGGACACAGAATTCGATGAATTCAAATCTTCGTTCATTATCGAAAAAGGTAAAATGGACACAAAAAATCTCAAAATTACTTCAAAAGATTATTCAATAAGAGGAAAAGGTTGGATGAATCTTGACGGAAAGATAGACTTAAAATCCAGACTTATTTTATCTCAAGAATTTTCAGAGGATTTGGAGACGGACATACCTGACGCCAAATATATAACCAACAGTGACAAACGTGTGGAAATACCATTTTCAATCACAGGAACACTTCCCAAAGCAAAAGCAAGACCTGACATACCCTATCTGGCAAAACTCGTTCAGCGTGCAGGCATTCGTGATGTCATAGAAGGACTCACATCAGACTCAGAAGAACCTCAAGAGCAAAATGAAGAAGCAAAATCAGAACCTATTCCTAAGAAAAAAGAAAAACGTCTTGATAAAAAAATTCTTGATGAGATTAAGGATCTGTTTTAAACATAAAAGAATTATAAACCAAATAGAGCCTTAATTTACAGTTAATAATTGTGGTTTATAATCAATCGTTTTTAATTTCAAATTAAGGGAGCACCAAAATGAAGACATTAATACTCACAACTATCTTATCAATAATTTTCCTGGCTCAAATTCCAATATCTTCTAATGCTCAGTTAGATGAATCTTACGATGCTCATGGAGGGCTTGAAACATTTAAGCAATTCAATGTTGTCGAGTATGATTTAAAGGACCTACCCTTCAGTCCAGTTGGGATTCTAAATGATCATCAACTAATTGATCTTAACTCACGGCGCATTCTGATTACAAGTGACACTTATAAAATTGGCTTTGATGGCACAGAAGCTTGGATTACTCCAAATATGGAGGCTCTTGGAATACCTCCGAGGTTTTACTCATCCACACCATTTTATTTCTTCGGACTCCCTTTTTTGTTTGCTGACCCTGGGACTAATCTAGAATCTCTGGGAACAAAGGAACTCAGTGGGAAAGAGTATAACGTTATCAAAGTTACTTATGACAAAGAAATCGGAGACACCCCCGATGATGACTACGTGGCATATATTGATAAAGACACAAACCAATTGAAGCTTGTACATTACATTGTTACCTACCCTCCACTTATGCAGGGCAAGACCATTGACGAGCTTGAGCGCCATGCTGCTGTATATGACGAGTGGCAAGAAGTAGACGGGCTCATAGTTCCTAAAAAGTTAAGTTTTTATGTATGGTCGGATGACAAATTAGGTGGTACAGCTCTAGGTTCTATTCGTTATGAGAATGTTTCTTTTAAGAAGGAAACCCCTGATGCAGCAACCTTCCAAAAACCCGAAGGTGCCGTGGTAGACGACTCTCATATTGCAAAATAGAAAAATTCCCCTATTATGGCATAATTAAAACTCCCAAAACAAGTACGTATAAGGAGGAGTATAGTTATGGCTAGTAAAGGTTTAAGAATTGAAAGTGATTCAATGGGAGAGATGACTGTACCTTCCCATGCATACTATGGCGCTCAAACCGCAAGGGCAATAGAGAATTTTCCTATAAGCGGAATCAAAAAACATGGACTTTTAGTTCAGGCTATGGGAATGATAAAACAGGCAGCCGCAGAGTCCAATATGGAGCTTGGGCTTATTTCCAAGAAGCAGGGACGCGCAATTGTAAAAGCAGCACAAGAGGTTATAGACGGCAAATTAGATGATCATTTTGTTCTTGATGTGTTTCAGACAGGATCCGGCACATCAACAAATATGAATACAAATGAAGTAATTGCTAACCGCGCTAACGAAATCCTAGGGTTGAAAAAGGGTAACAAATCCGGAGTCCACCCCAATGACCATGTGAATTATGGTCAGTCCAGTAACGATGTATACCCTACAGCTATTCATGTATCTGCAATACTAGCGATTGACCAATTCCTCATCCCTGGACTTAAGAACCTACACAAATCTCTTGCATCAAAAGCGAGACAATTTGATAAGATTGTAAAAATTGGTAGAACCCACCTTCAGGATGCCACACCTGTGAGATTAGGACAGGAGTTCAGTGGTTATGCAAGCATGATAGAGCACGGTATTAAAAGAGTTGAGAGTGCTAAAGAAGAATTATCAGAGCTTGCGATTGGTGGCACAGCTGTGGGTACTGGAATAAATACACATCCCAAATTTGCTAGATTAGTAGCAAAAAGACTTAGCAAAATGACCAAGGCCAAATTAAGAGAGGCTGACAATCATTTTGAAGCGCAAGGATCAAAAGACGCAGTTGTTCAAGCTAGTGGATCTCTTAAAACTCTCGCAGTAAGTCTTATGAAAATAGCAAATGATATCAGATGGCTTGGAAGCGGGCCCAGATGCGGAATAGGTGAAATTTTAATACCACCAGTACAACCAGGTTCTTCAATCATGCCTGGCAAAGTGAACCCTGTAATTCCTGAAGCTGTTTGCCAGGTAGCGGCTCAAGTTATTGGTAATGACCTAACTATCACCGTTGGTGGCACGTTTGGGAATTTCGAGCTAAACGTCATGATGCCTGTGAAGGGACACAACCTCCTTCAATCCATTGAACTTATTGCAAGATCATCAAATGTTTTTGCAGACAAGTGTATAAAAGGAATTAAGGCAGACAAACAACGCTGTGAGGAAATGATCGAGAAGAGCTTGGCTATGTGCACAAGTTTGGCGCCTGTAATCGGATATGACAACGCAGCCGCTATAGCTAAAGAAGCATATGCTACAGGCAAGACCGTACGTGAAGTTGCACTTGAGAAAAAAGTTTTGCCAGCAGCTAAACTGAACGAGCTTCTTGACCCTTGGTCAATGACGGAACCAGGAACAAAAAAATAAATTGATTTCAAAATATAGGGGACGAAACATTAGCGTTCCCTATATACTTTCAAATGCCTTAGCTACAATTTCTTTTCCACCGCTCTCAATTATGTCTTTATGAGTCAGACTTACTCTGTCAAAATCCCAAGCTAGTATCTTTTTTAAAGACTTTCTAGTCGCATTTTTGTCACGTATCATGAACCATTTTATTAATCTTGAAACATCGGGGCGCCTGTAAATGCCCTCAAGCCAGGCAAAGAATTTAATTCCTATCGATTTATAAGTATTGTAATTAAATATAAGGTCCGTAAAAATTACAGTTTGGGACTTAGGGTGATAAAAAACTATTTCATTAAAAAACGGAATCCCTTCAACAAAAACAGTCTCAATTTCTCCGACCCATTCTGGTGGAGATTCATCTCTTAGCTCAGCATGAAAACTAATATCTTTTCGCTTCTTTGACAGACCTGGAGCACACCAAACTTCTGCTTCAGGATAGCAAGAGATATATTCATCAATATGTAGATGATGAAATTTATTGGGTGCAACAATATATTTAACAATCCCAATCTCATTTAATTCTTCCACAAGAATACTTTCAAAAATAACGGGGGAATGAAGAATGAGATTACCCGACTTTAAACGGATCACCGTCATTCGTCCGCCAAAATCTATTCCCAAAAATTTATGAGTGGATCCTACAGTCCAAATATTATTATCTAATAGCTGAATACGGCCCATAATTTAGAATAGTAAACATCTTTATATTCTTAAGATCAAGAAAAATTTATCTGATTCACAATACTGAACATTTTATAAAAATCCTGTAAATATCTAGTTTTATGATGTATGCTAGAGCTTCATTAATTGCTGACTATAAATGCATTAGGAGGACATATAATGCTTTACCGCTCTATTTTAATAACTTTGATCTTTATACTCCCTTTATTTGCGTGCAGCAGTATTAAATCGGGGAAAGACATCGCGATAGATTCACCTCTAAAAAAATCTCGCACAAATCAATCTTTAAGTGAATCAAGGCAAGAAGTTGAGAGAACAAGAAGAGAATTAGATAGCTGTCTGACAAGTTATTCCGGTGATGAAACTAAATGCACCAGACAAAAAGAAAACTATGATGAGGCAGTAGAAGAATATGTTTCTTACCAGACAAATTAGTGAGAACTAGAATGAAACTCAGAAAAAATAGTTCAACAACAAATTACAGGTATATAGACCATGGCTAAATATATTATGATGAGCACTTTAACAGATGAAGGCCGAAAAACTATGAAAATGAGGCCTGAGCGTATACAAGAAGTTAATAAAGAGATGGAAAAAATGGGTGTAAAAGTTATTACTCAGTATGCTGTAATCGGGCCATACGATTTTATCAACATAGTTGAAGCCCCGGACAATGAGACTATTACTAGGGTATCCACAGAATTAGGTGCACGCGGCACTGTTCAGATTATGACACTTGCTGCAATTCCAGTCTCAGATTTTGAAAAGCAATTAGCAAAAAAACCTAAGAAAAAGCCAAAGAAAAAGCAGATGAATTAGTACATTTCAATAAATAAGCAGAGCTCAACCCTTCGTCTGATAGATTTAGAATCTAATCTGAAAATCAAAAATAAAATCGACCTCAGCAATTTCACTCGTCGGACCTTCTACAGGTATCTGTACAGCAAAGCCAGGGCTTATCCTTTTGCCAAACCTAATCCCAGGTGTGAGAAACAGATCAGTATTCCGATTAGCATCATCCGAAGTTAGTGTATAACCGTCGAATTCAACAAAAATAGTTGGAGCGATTATCTTTATTGGAACATTAACGCCTGCTGCAGCCCCATAATTAATTCTAAATTCGAAGTCATCCCCTTGGAAGTTTTTAGCATTAAAAATATAATCGGTTCCAAGATTTGCTTGTAGGCTGAAAGCTCCTTTCCAAAATGCCCCTGCAAGATACGGAGTGGCGGTAAATGCCTCGTATATATAGGTGGGAAGATCTCTTCGATAACTGGTTACTACGGCAAGCCTGCCTTGCCCGTCTGTAAAAGCTGTGGGCACTGCAAACTCTAATCCACCAGAAACAACAAAATTAGTTGATTTCATAACTACCTGTTTGGCACCTATAGTTATATTAGAGAACTCATAACCATTTCTCGCACCTTCCACATTATTAACACCTCCGTAAGGAGCATCTATGTAGAGACCGAAGAAACCGCTTTCTGAAGGGAGATCCAATCTAATCGAATAGAAGAACATCTGATCCCCAAAATCTTTATCTAGCACAACTACCTCAAGATCCGCCATAACTCTTCCGAGCGGGAGTGGTGCTTCAAGAAATAGAGGGTATCCCAGATCCAAGGCTTTCTCTTTTGTTGCTCCTATGGTAAAAGGCCCGCTGAACTCAAAACTTCCCGCGACTGGATTTAATATCCCAATTTGACGGTCTTTAACGAATAATCGCATTGGGTTTGTAAGATATGCCCCAACCGTAGCAGCAGAGTTGTCCTGCTCGATTAACCATGCAGACAACTCTTCCATAGCCATACCGATAGGAACACCAAGGCCTGGTGTAACAACCAGGTCTACCATTGAGGGCTGAACTGTTAGGGCTTCTATACCATATTCAAACAAGAAGCTCTGAATCACAGATCCAAGTGCAGATGACCACCTGTCGTGCCCTCTTTCTCTGTAAAACTGATATGACAGCATCCCGAAAAACGGATGAGCAATCCAGTTTACAAGAAATGTATCCCCATCATCCCATTCCGGTTTTTCTGTAACATTATCCCACCATCTAGAGAATGATGTGTCGAAAATTTTAGTGGTCTTATCCCTAACCCAGTAGAGCCTAGCACCCCACTGAACACCGTACCAAATTCCGGTGTCGTACATATATTCTTTAAAACCCGCTGGTCGCAAATTCACACGAGGTTCTATGATATCGGGTTCAGGATTTAGGACAGTATCGCCCACTTGATAGGATTCGGTACTTTGATCAGAGGCAAAAAGGTTAAAATCATCTTCATCAGCAAAAGCCTGATTAAAGGAAACCGTATTGATCAGAAGAAAGAATATTAAATAAACCCCTGCTGCTCTCAATCTCCATCCTCTCATAAAACCAAAATAACTCCACCCTTGCTTGCAATTCTAACAACAATCAAACTAAATTAAAAGAAGTTTTTTGTTAACACAGAAATAACTTTAGGAAGACTGATTAAAGCCAGAGAAATATTTGCTACTAGAAACGAACCTGGAAGTCCATAAGAAAGCTAAGCTTGGACACATCACTATCAGGCCCTGATACAGGAACTTGTATTCCAAAACCCGGGCTGAATTTTCTACCCAAACGAACGCCGGAGGAAACAAATGTGCTTGTCTTACCTACTGTATCCGAAGTTAATAGAGAATATCCGTCAAACTCGGCATATATCACGGGTGAACCCACGACAGGGATGTTTGCTCCCACAGAAGCTCCATAATTTACTCTGAACTCAAAATCATTACCTTCAAGTTTGCTCGCATTTAATACATAATCGGTTGAAACATTTCCCATGACATTAAATATTCCCTTCCATGCAGCTCCTGAGAGATAAGGTGTTATAGTCCAAGCTGATTGCAGATTGATGGGAAAGTTTTTTCTATACATCAAAACTGTTCGAAGACGCTCGATATTATCTTTAAATGCTGTAGGAAGCACCAAGTTCATTCCTGCAGTAAGGACAGAATCTCTTCCATCAAAAAGAACATGTTTTCCTCCTACTAAAACATTAGCAAATTCAAATCCATCGCTAACATTGTCATCTCCAACTTTGACCTCATTCACGCCCGATTGAGCAATCTGAACATAAACACCCCAAACATTATCCGCTGAAGGCACGTCAACTCGAAGTGAATAAAAGATAAACTCTCCGCCTAAATCTTCTTTCACATTTACTATCTGCATATTGGCTAGAAATCTTCCCGTTGGTATTGGAGACTCAAGATTATAGGAATAAGCCAGGTCTATTGCCTCGGTTTTGTTGGGAGTAAAGTTAATAGGACCGCTAACAGACATAAATTGACTTGAAAACGGGTTTATTACACCAACCTGGCGGTCGTGTACAAAATTTTTCATTGGGTTTATAATATATGCCAAGATTTTTGCTGGTATAAAACCTGTATCTTCAAGCCAGTCGGAAGTAACTTCCATTCCATATCCAAGAGGAACACCAAGTAGTGGAGTAAATATAAGATCAGAACCTGAAGGGGTTTCAACAAGACCTTCAATCGTGTACTCAAAGAGAGTACTCTGCACAGCTGAACCCAAAGCAGAAACCCAAAAGCTATGCCCCATTTGTCTGTAATACAAATAGTTCATAGAACCAATTATGGGGTGAGTTACAAGGTTAGTAAAAAAGTTATCGCCATCATCCCACTCTGGCCATTGGGATATGTTGTCCCACCATTTAGAAAAGGAGGTGTCGAATATTCGGCTATTTTTATTCCTGACGTAGAACCACCTTCCCGCCCATTGGGCTCCATAAGCAATTGCAGTGTCCCGTAGAAATTCATTCGTCCCTAATTTTTGTTTTCTAACAATAGGTTCATCAACTTCATCTTGCTTTGTCTGGCTATTAAAACTGTCGAGTAATAGACTTTCTCTGTACTCATCATAATAGAGGTCCCGAGCCAATATATCATCAGCCTGGGATTGATTGGATAATCCTAGAAGAAACAAGGCAATTAGTATAGAGATAACTATTCTAGTCATAAGATTTCTGGTCAAAGCTACTATAAATAGTGCAAATATAATTTTGAGGAGATAAGATACACACAAGACTAAAAAATTTAAAGGCGTTACTTTATACCAAGTAATTTTTTTGCCCGCACTTCCCAAGTATATTTTTTAATATTAGATACTGCCTCACTAGCAATACTTTGAGCTAGAGCATCTTCTCTAAGCACTTTCTCTATGCCGTGACAAAGTGCCTCTGAGCTGTCAGGCTCAACAAGAATAGCATTTATCCCATCCTCCAAAACTTCTTTAACTGATGAGATAGATGTTGCTACTATAGGACGCGCTGCTGCCATATATTCAAATAATTTTATAGGAGAGGTAAATTCCTGCGCTTTTGTCCCTCCCTTTATAGTCATCTTACTTGTGTACGGCATTACAAGGATATCTGAGGCGTTGAGATATAGCGGCACACTTCTATGTGGAACAAAACCCGTTAATTCAAAGTTTTGAGTGCCCTTTGATTCTGCTATTCTTCTATACCTATCCACATCCTCATCTAGACCGCCAACAATCAAGAATATTATGTCACTTAATCTCTCAGCAACATCTATTAATTGTTCAACTCCCCTGCCCTCATATATATTGCCTGCATAACAAACAATTTTCTTATCTAAAGGCAGCCCTAAATTATTCCGGCATTCTATCTTAGAAGGAATATTTTGGAACCTCTCAAGCTCAACTCCATTATGCGCTACAACCAATTTATCTTTTGGCAATCCCTGATTGAGGTATATTTGAGACAGTCCTTTGGAATTAGTGGAAAATCTGATCAAATACTCAGAGTCCTTAAATGAATTAAAAAGAGCACCTCCGCCTTTCACTAGCGGATGATGTGCATCGTACACAGTTGGGATATTAAAAAATTTAGTGGCGAAATATGCAAATACAATATTCCTGGTTACAACAATGTCATACCTCTTACTTCTGAAAAATTTAATATATATAGAAGCTAAAAAGCCGTGAATGATATTTCTTAAAGAAGTGTTCTCAAAATAAGGAAAAGATGTAAGCCTGAAAGTAGAATCAATCCCATAATATTTGAATAACTGAGTCCTATTTCTGTTAGAAGGAATTATCAATTCAGTTTCAATTCCAAGCCTATCCATCGCCTGACACATCTTCATTATATGAATGGCGCTTGCGCCCTTTGAGAAGAGCTCAGGGCTGCCAACGTATATAGCTCTTAATTTTTTATCGTTAGTCACAATATTATCATTATCGTTTAATTTTATTTGAATATATGATTCTAGTTTGAGGCTGTGTATATAATATTAGAGAAATTTTAATCAGTAAACTCTATTTTCTTTTCAGACATAAATTAGAAATAGTTTTCACTCTAAGATATAATTAGCCATTATTCTAAATAGTTTAGAGAATTTTACCAACCACATCAGTTGACGACATAAATCTGTTAGAAGGACTAGGTTTAGTTTATGAAAGTAAAATCAATTAGAGGGTTTCACGACATACTGCCTGAAAACATAAAGAGATGGCACTTAATTGAAGATGCTGCGAAGTATATATTTGAACTATATGGATTTTCTGAAATCAGAATACCGGTGCTTGAGTTCACCGATGTATTCGCTCGCAGTCTAGGTACAACTACCGACATAGTAGAGAAAGAAATGTACACATTTACTGATCGGGATGGTTCATCTCTCACTTTGCGCCCTGAAGGCACGGCGGGAGTTGTAAGAGCATATATAGAAGATTCAATGCATGCTAAATCTTCGATCTCAAAACTATACTATACGGGAATGATGTTCAGACACGAAAGACCTCAAAAAGGCCGCTTTCGTGGTTTTTATCAGATCGGTGCTGAGCTAATTGGACCCGAAGAACCGGCCTCAGATGCAGAGCTAGTTGCAATGCTGTGGAGATTTTTTGAAGAAATTGATTTAACACAGTTTTTGGAACTTGAGATAAGCTCTTTAGGGGATCAGAACTGCAGACCACAGTACAAAGAAAAACTAGTTGGATATTTCTCTCCTCAAAAAAACGAACTTTGTGAAGACTGTCAGAGGAGACTTGAAACAAATCCCCTTAGAATACTCGACTGCAAGCAAAAAAGATGTAAAGAAATAGCCGCAGATGCCCCTTCAATGCTGGATAATTTATGCGAAGATTGTGAAAATCATTTCGATAGCGTAAAAGAAAATTTAGACAGCGTAGGAATTCCTTACAAGATTAATCCTAAAATTGTAAGGGGGCTTGATTACTACACTCGAACAGTTTTTGAAATTACAACGGATCAACTCGGCTCACAAAATGCTGTTGCTGCAGGTGGAAGGTATGACGGACTTGTAAATGAGCTGGGCGGACCAGCTACTGCAGCTGTCGGATTTGCAATGGGAATCGAAAGAATAATCCTTCTTCAGGAAATAGCCCTGCCCGAAGGTTTTGGAAAAGATGTCAATGTATTCATTGCACACCTTGGTGATGAAGCCAGGCAAGCAGCATTTACTCTAGCTTTTAATCTTAGAAACAAAGGAATATCTGTTGAGACAGATTATGCGACGAAAAGTTTAAAAAGCCAAATGAAAAGAGCTGACAAACTAGGTGCAAGCTATACATTCATTATCGGTGAAGATGAATTAAAAAAAGCTGTTATTAAAGTCCGAGATATGAAAGAAAGTAGCGAAGAAGATATAAAGCTTGAAGATATTATAAACTCATCAGACAAATTTAAATCCTAATTGTCATTTAATCCTAAGCGGGCGGGCCAAATATTTACTCAACTTTTTTAGAGCATTGTGCACAATATGCAGATCCTTCGTAAATCTCAGCGCCACACTCACATATAGAAATTACATTTGGTTTAACTAAAGCTTTTACACTTCCCAGAGCTTTATCTGCATTTATATGAATAAACTCTAATTCCTGCTCACACTTTTCAATCTCTTTTTCTATACTTTCTATATCTTTACACTTAGTTTCAACAATCTCACTATTTATAATTCCTTTATATTTAAAGGTTCTATAGAGCATATTGCCCATTTCTAAAACACTATCTGATCTTCTTTTTCTGAGACTTCGAATACGGTTTCTTATAACTACTGCGTCGTAAGCCTCTTTTGACCTAACATTTAAAATCCTGAGCCCTCTATTAACTCCTGCTTTGAATTTGTTAAATAGATATTTGGCTTCAGACATTTCAGACATTACCGATCTCCTTAATTAGCTTATAAATGCTCAGCGTGAATTATCAAAAAATAAGATACTTAAATATCAATAAAGACAAAACCACTAAATACTAAAAATCATCAAAACTTGTTGACTGAGCATTGAGATTAATTATTCTTAATCAGTATCATTCAATAAAAAGTTAACATATAATATATTCAGGAGTTAATAGCGATAAGCTAAGAAAGGTACAAAGCCTATTTCTTAACCTTGAGATTCCAATTACCCGCTTAATATAATTTCTAAAAAGTAATTGTTATTAATATAAAATACTGACAAACGGAGAATAAATGCATCACATAATCAGATCCCTACATAATAGAACTTACTATCTAATAAGGTTCAATTTAATATCGGCAATATGTCTCCTGGCTATATTATTAAATCTATCATCCTTAAACCATTATTGCTTTTCGGATGAAGTAGACAAAGAGCCCAATCAATCCCAAAACAATGAACTTATCACAGGGCTTATAAGAGCACTTGGTGACCCTAACCCCATTGTTAGGGCAAAAGCAATAAATAGCTTAGCAGAAGTAAACTATGAGCCTGCCTTACCTGAAATAGTTAAATTCATTGAGTCAGACAACATATATACCAAAACCGCAGCTACACTTGCTGTAACCGACATGGATCAGTTAACACCAGAAAGTATTAATCTCATAATTGACAACCTGAATGATAAAGACAGTAGAGTAATATATCCATCAGCTCAAGCACTTTCTGAATACAAGAATTTAGACGCCAATCAGATTGCTCAAATAATTCAACTCTTAAGTAATGAAGATAACAAAACCAGAATGGCGGCTATAACAATTATCAATAACAACGCGGAAGTTTCGAAAAAACAGATACCACAAATATTAAAGCTAATGAAGGATGAAAAGCCTGAAGTTCGTGCAGCATCAGTAGCAGCATTAGGAAAAACAGGAGCATCCAGTCAAAAAAATATTAATGCCATCCTCCAACTTTTCTCTGATACAGATAGCTCAGTCCAAACTAACGCTTTGATGGCCATAGGTGATTTTGGTCCATCATCTGCCAAATACACAAACGAAGTAGCAAAATTTCTTAGTGATCAAAACTCATTCGTTAAAACTGCAGCAATCACATCTCTTGGTAAAATTGGTGGGCTAAATAAAGAACAAATGTCACTCATAATTAGTTCTCTAAAAAGCAAAAACAAATCAATAAAGAATGCGGCTATAATAGCACTTGCAGAACTTAGTGCTACAGATAAAGACGTTATTGACCTTGTAGCATTAGAACTCAGAAATCCTGAAACCGGGGTAAAAATTGGTGCTCTATACTGTCTTGCAAAAATTGGTGCGCCAGCTCAAGGCAAAGCTTCAGAAATATCATTATTGTTAGAAAACCCCAATCCTAGCGTTAGAATAGCGGCATTAAATGCACTTTTGGAAATGGGAGACTCCGGGATTGAACAAGCTCCAAAAATTGCAAAATTATTCCAAGATCCTGATCAAGCAGTGAGTCTTAAAGCAATAAGTGTAATGAAAAGAATGGGGGATCCTCTAGGAGAATATACGGACATATTAACAGAATTACTCAATAGCCAAAATGATATTGTTCGCATTAGAGCCTCTCAAGCATTGGGAGCTGCTGGAGAAAGTACAAGCCCACAAATCCCTCAAATAGTTGACTTGCTTGCAAACAACAATGCCAAAATACGCGGAACAGCAGCTTACACATTAGGAGAATTGGGTGAACATGCAAAACCGGCACTACCAAGGTTAGAAGAACTCCTCAAAGATGATAATCCTGTAATCCGGTCTTCAAGTATAAAAACATTAGGCAAAATGGGGCCCAATGCTTCGGATCAGGCCGACAATATAGTAGTGCTACTAAGCGACCCAGATCGTGATGTCAGAGCTGATGCAGCATACGCTTTGGGCCAAATAGGCTCATTAAGCGATAATCAAGTAACACAGCTTGCATCATTATTAAATGACCAAGATACAAAAGTCCGTTATAAAACAGTTCAAGCCATTGGAGAAATTGGCGCTCAAGCAAACAAATACGCACCTCAAGTTGCAGAACTATTAAATGACCCCGACGAACTTATCAGTACAAGCGCAGCGAAAGCCTTAGCCACTGTAGCTCCCAACGATAGGAGTCAAGCAGAAAACATTGGCTTATATATTAAGGGGCTCAGCAATGATCAAAAAACGAACAGAGTCAAAATTGTAGCAGGATTAGAAACATTGGGCATAATGGGTAATACGGCAAAAGAACAAGGTTCAACTGCCTCTCAGCTTCTTTTGGGACCAAACCGCATAGTTCGTTCAAATGCCACAAATACACTTCTACAAATGGCGCCTCTAGATAGAAAAACTGTATTAAATGTTCTTGCGTCAACTTATGCACACTCTTACAATTCTAATGAGGCTAGGCTTCTTGCTCATCAAATTGCAAATGGGGATGGGGATTCTGAAATATTAATCTCATGGCTTGGAAAAAGCGATAAAAAAACCTCCTCTAAAAAAGATATTGAAAATAGTGCTAAAACTTTAAATGTTTTAATAGAAAGTTGGGATTTCACTGAACCACACAAAGAGATGAGAGAAGACCTCGTCATTGCAATATCTGAAACAATCAAGAACGGTAACTGGACCAAAGATAATATTGCTACACTCAAACTAGTATCCGAAGGTTTCAAATCAAATGGATATACAGAGCAATCCGATCAAACAACTCTAAAGATTAAAGAGATTAGCGAATAACCACTCTCTTTATAAAGGACCTTATAAAACAATATTACTTTTTCAGGTATCATACCCCAGCTTATATAACCCATAGGATCAATGTGTCTAATTGAACAAATCTTTTATATTTTCAGGATCAGTTCATTAGCCCAAGCAGTTTCAGGATAATATATG
Organism: Thermodesulfobacteriota bacterium; assembly: GCA_021604765.1. GTDB lineage: Bacteria > Desulfobacterota_D > UBA1144 > Nemesobacterales > UBA2774 > CR02bin9. The sequence goes on along the minus strand of BQJP01000014.1, from coordinate 46,391 downwards.
TTCGGCAAAAAGATATATTACGGCTGGTACATAGTAGCAGCTTCACTGTTAATTATAATTCTGGATGGGTTATTGCTATACTCTTTTGGAGTATTCTTACCTTATATAAACGAAGAGTTCGGATTAAGTAGAGCAGAGGGCTCATCTCTATTTTCTTTCAGATCACTAATATTAGCTCCAGGATTCATAATAGCTGGGAGGCTTATAGACAAATACGATCCGAGAATTGTAATATTTGGCGGTGGATTAATTGCTGCTTTAGGAATGATCCTTTCGGGTTTTGCTCAAAACACATGGCAGTTGATATTGACCTATAGCGTCATGGTCGGATTAGGCGATACGGTCTTATATATTACTTGTGTTGCAGTCGTAAGCAGATGGTTTACGGTTAAAAGAGCATTCGCGATAGGAATTATTACAACAGGCGTTCCCTTGAGCGGCTTACTCACAAACCCTCTTGCCGCATCACTGATTAACAATTTTGGGTTCCGAAACGCACTTATAGCGCTGGGCTGTATGATGGCGATCACACTTCTTGGGGCTTTTGTAATGAGAGCATATCCTGAAAACCTAGGCCTAAAACCTTATGGGGAAGATGACAGCCAGGACAAAACAACTGCGAATACCGCTGCCTCTAACAATGGCAGTAAGGACTGGACTACTATGGAGGCAATCTCAACTCCAAATTATTGGATAATGTACTTAATGTACGTCCTAGCATTTATTACCTTTTTAATAATTGTCACTCAGTTTTACAACTTTGAGATTGATCTTAAAATTTCTGCTTTAGCAGCAGCGGGACCACCTGCGGCAATCGGACTTGGCAGCATTATAGGAAGAACCGTACTCACTGCTTTACTTGCAGAAGTCTTAGAATATCGAAAGGTATTACTGGTATGCTTATTAGCACAAGGCAGCTCAATCATACTACTACTAGTATTCGATGACGCTGCTGACATTTGGGCATTTTATCTATTTGGACTACTATTCGGATTTTTCTACAGTGCCTGCGTTCCGATCTTCCCAACCCTTTTGGCAAGATTCTATGGGCTCAGATCGTTAGGAACCATCTATGGAATATTCGGCACATCTTACTCTATAGCTGCAATTGGAGCTCCAGTTTTAGCAGGTTATGTTTTTGATATTACCGGAAGTTATTTCTATCCATTCCTTTTTGCTATTATCTGTTGCTATCTAGCTGCATTAGGAGCATTCTTTATAAAGGCGCCTACTAAAAAACCGACCCAAATTGAGTCCTCAGGTTAGAATCATTACAATTATATATTGAACAACTAAGACAATGTGTATAAATACCATCAAGTTAATACGAGAAGAGGGCAAAAAACTTTACCAGAGCTTAAACGAAGAACTCTATTTAAACCATGCGGGGTTAAAAAATAAGACTGCGTTAACACAAACACTAAAATCATTCAGAGACCTATTAGAACCTGAGGTCTTTCAATCGTTATTAGATGCAAAACCTAATACCGAAGAAAAGAGCAATGGCATAAAACTAATTAGAGCTTTTCTTGCAGAAACTATTCTCATTAGCAAATCTCCTCAAATAGAAGACTCTATTCTAGATATTGAAGCATCTTCAATTTTTGCTGTAGGAAAATCTAAAATATCTTTTAGGAAATCCAAATCTGCATTACTTACTAAATCAAAAAAAGAAGAAACGGAAAACATTGAAAACAAGAGAGAATCAGTTTTAGCGAAGCTAAATCAACTTTATTTAAGACAATACGCATATCGCCAAAAAGACTCTCATGACCTTGGATATAGAAGCTACTTAAATTTGTATGAACTCTTGGAAAACCACAACTCCGTAGATCTTGCAGAAAAAGCGAAAGAACTTATTAGAGATACAGAATATATTTCGCGAGATTTGCTTAGTTGGTTTATGTCAAAGCGAATGGACATTAAGCTTAACAATGCAGGCTATAAAGAAATGTTCTATCTTCTAAATTCATTTGAGTTAACAGAAGCCTTTGCAAAACTAAATCCCCATTCTTTGGCTAAAGCTATTTTAAAGGAAACGGGAATATTACTTCCGGCGGAGATAAAATTCGATACACAGATAAGAAAGGGGCATATCAGTGGGAGCATATCTCACCTCTCAAATCCTGGAGTCGAAATGCTAATTTCAACTAATCTTCAAGGAGGGATTTTAGATTATGAATCGTTTTTAGAATCCTTTGGAGAGAGCCTTTGTTACGGATTTACGGATCGAGACGATCATTTCGAATATGCGTACTTAAGAGAAAGATCTTTTGTAATGACATTTTCTATTTTATTAAAAAACCTTATATTTGAACCGACATGGTTAAAAAAACACTTTCGATTTGATGCTGAGAGTGATTTTCTCAAACTCATATATCTAAGAAGACTAATTCAACTCAGAATTCTTTGTGCCAAGGTAATTTTTGAAGTTGCTCTATATCAAAGACAAGACGACAAATCCGAAATGTATAGAGAAATAATGGAGATTGCTACCCACTGTAAGCCGAACAAATATGAATACCTTTACGATATTCAGCCACATCTTAGTTCTCTTGATTCTTTTAAAGCAAATATGTCAGAAACTAAGCTAAGGGCATTCTTATTAGAAAATTACGATGAACAATGGTGGAGAGAACAAGAAGCAAACGATTTTTTATGCAAGATATGGGAAACGGGGGGCAGAATGTCTGTAAGCAATTTATCAGATAAATGTGGGTTTGGTAATTACAGTTCAAACAATTTGCTTCAAACTTTCGAGGAAGTTTTAGGTTAATACTTCAAAGAGGTAACAACACCAAACCCAATCTATCATTGCCTATGTGATTCTATGGATTTAATATTACCTTCCCAAACTGACTCCTGTCCTCAAGCATTTTTTGAGCTTGAGCCGCTTCAGATAAAGGAAATGTCCTATCAATGACTGGTTTGAATCGATTTAAAGAAACAAGATTGATTACATTAATTAAATTTTGTCTAGGCGCATTAAACACCGTAACACCAAGAACTGATAAGTCTCTCATTATTACTGGACCGAAATTAAAAGTTGTCTGTCCTCCGCCTACTACACCAATAAGTAGAATCCTTCCTGTCGCTTTAAGTGATTTGAGATTGTTATCCCAAGCAGATGCCCCAACCTGGTCAAAAATAAGATCAACACCCTTTCCCTCTGTAATATTTTTAACTTCTTCAGCAAAATCAGAAGTGTTGTAGTTTATAGTAGCGTCAGCACCTAGTTCTTTTACCTTCTCTAGTTTCTCATCACTCCCAGCTGTCGCAATTACATATGCACCGCCTTCCTTTGCGACTTGAACCGCAGCACTGCCAGTTCCACTTCCCGCAGCGTGAATGAGAACAGTTTCGCCCTTCTGCATAGCGCCTCTATCATATAATCCGTACCATGCTGTAACATAACAAATAGGCAGAGTGCTTGCATCATCATAAGACACTTCATCGGGTATGGGAACGACATTTGATGCCGGCACTTTCATATACTCTGCAAAACCACCATGAAAGTTAACTCCAATAACTGAGGGGCCCTTTGGTGTTTTGACCGTAGGATCTATGACAACCCGTGTACCAGGACTTAGATCAGTCAAATTTTTTCCTACTGCTTCAACATCACCAGCTACATCTACGCCACCTATATGTGGCAGCTCTACAGGTCTTGGAGATTTTCCTGCTCTGAGTCTTAAATCCAGGTGATTTAATGATGCCGCCTTAACACGAACTAGGACTTCATCATCGCCTATTTCAGGTGTATCCACATCTTCGAATTTAAGAACATCGACTTCTCCAACTTCATGGTAAATTATGGCTTTCATTTCCTGCTCCTATATTAATCAGATTTATATTTAGTAGGGAACAATTTTACTACATCTAAATAAAAACGGTAGTCTATCCTGTCAATTTATGCTGTATTGAGCATGGTTGAAGATGCAAAGTTAATGAGGTAGCCTTTCAAACTAGTTAGTTTGCATTTAAGGAGCCCTATGTTTGGAATTGGAACAACTGAAATACTCATAGTCCTGGTCATTGCCTTGTTACTCCTTGGCCCCAAAGAAATACCGAAGATTGCCAGAACTATTGGTAGGGGAATGAGGGAGCTTGAAAGGGCTAAAGACGAGTTAAAAGAGTCCATTGAGTTTGAAGCAGATAAAGATGATGATACTACTGCTAAAAGTTCAGAGAAAGACGAAACTAAGGATCAAGATTCCGGCAAACCTGACGATTTAGGGAACCTCCCTTCAAAGCATATCTAAGAATCAAAACCGCAGATTATGAGTAAAGTTGCAATTTTTGAATATTATCCTGAAATTTCCATAATCAAGTTAAATCTCCCAAATGGAGAAGAGACAAGCATAGAGATAAATCCCGGCTGGTCATTTGGAAAAGGAAATCATCCTACTACCAAGCTTTGCATTCAGGCTCTTGAGGAATTATTTAAGAATAAGCAAATTGATAGTGTTCTCGACATAGGCTGCGGGAGCGGAGTGCTTTCTATTGCTTCAGCTGCGCTTGGAGCAGGAGATATAGTCGGGGTGGATATAGACTATACAATTACCCGCGAAGCTGATTCCAACAAAGACATAAACGGGTTCTCTTCTCAAATAAATATAATATTAGGATCAATAGAGGATATATCCGGAAAATTTGACCTGGTCGTAGCCAACATCTTGATTGATTCTATAATAACTATCGCAAGCGAGCTGACTGAAAGAACTACCCCCGTGGGCACATTACTTCTTTCCGGCATCAAAAACGAACAGAAAAACCGCGCAATTGAGAAGTTCACTGAGCTTGGTTATATACTGGAAAAGGAATACAAAGAAAAAGAATGGGTGGCTTTAGTTTTTAAGCAATAGTTTCTCAGCTCAGTTGTTAATAATCTCAAACTTGAGATTAGAAAGCCTGACCTATGCTAATGAAGAACTGTATTCGTCTAATGCCGGGTTCAGGGTTGAGCGCATAACCCACATCAAACCTCACCGGGCCAATCAGGGTGTCATACCTAAGCCCTAACCCCGGGGCATATTTTAGGTCCGCCAGGTCATAACTCCACTCCTCGGTATAGACGTTACCATAATCGAAAAATGCTACCCCGCCGAAATCTCCATATATCGGATACCTGACTTCAAAGCTGCCCACCAAAAGCGAGTTACCCCCCAGAGGGTCATTATTCTCATCAAGAGGTCCTAACTTCTGGAAGGGAAAACCTCTCATGCTGGTGCTTCCACCCGCAAAGAACCTTTTAAAGATTGGAACATCCAAAGTTTGTGTATTTCCAAAGGGCTGTATAACACCAATTGTGAATTTCTTTGCAAAAACAATATCTCGGTATTCCCTATAACCTCTGAGTTCTATAGTCCCTTTCAAATAGTTCACATCAGAACCCAATGCTTCAAACGAAGATTCAAGACCAGTTGATACGACTGTTCCACGAGTAGGATTTAGGACGTTGTCAGTAGTATCCCTTTCAAGTCCCAAATTTATGAAAGTAAGAAAGAAATTCTCGCGACTCCTCTCTTCAGGAGTTCGAGTTGCACTGTCTTCAATTTTAGAGAACTGCACATTTAAAGAGCCAAAGACAGAATAATATTTCCAAAAATCTTTAGTTAGAGCGGCTGTTGTTAGAAAACTTCTGCCCTTAAAAGAAGGCACATCGTCTCTTTGAAAATTTAGAGTTCCGGAAAGTTCAGAATTTTTACCGGCTATAAAAGGCTGGATCACTGAGGTCTCAAATCTCTGTGTAATAAAAGAGAATTTACCTGAAACCTCAAGCCTCCTACCTCCCCCAAAGAAGTTTCTCTGTGTCCAAATCACCTGACCCCTGAGCTTATCCTCTGTTCCAAATCCGCCGCCGATTTTTACTGATCCCTGCTTCCTCTCTTTTACCACAATTGCGATATTAGCAATTAATTTTTCATCATCATAGATGGGGTCAATAACTACTGATCTAAAAAGACCGAGCTGAAATATATTTGCTTGTGTTTGGTTAACTTTGCTTAATGAGAATGTCTCACATTTATCAATTTCCACTTGTTGCTCTACTGTACATTGTTTAAATTCCGCTTCCCTTTCTATAATGTAGTTTGCCACATCCTCATTTCCCTCAACTTTAATTACACCGAATTTATATATTTGCCCGGGTTTGACGACAAACTTTGCTCTGGCCCATTTTTCCCTTCTATTTACAAGCGCTTCACCTTCAATCTCTGATTTTGGATACCCGTTGTTAGAAAGGATTTCAGATATGATTCCTTTTGTTTGTTGATAGGCATTGGGAGAAAAAATCTCATCTTTCTTAAGAGGTATCGACTTATTGATCTGCTTTTTGATCTCTTCACTAAGCTCCCCCTCTATTCTGAGATCAATGTCTGTGACTATTACGGGTTCTCCCTCTTCTATATTAATTTTAATTTCAACTCGGGTTTCATCCTTATTATATTTAGGCTCATATGTAGCCTTTGCATCATAGTAACCATTATTAGCATAGAGCCTCTGAATCCTCACCATGTCGTCTTTTAAAACTTCCTCATCAAAAACAGGCTTTTTAACCCAGAACTTAATAGAAGGAAATTCTGTGCCGATCACCTGCTCAATCTGCTGTTTAGTTACTACTTTGGCTCCTTTAATTTTTACTTTAGAAATACGAACAACCGAATCGTCTTCAGCACTGGTCTCGGAATTATCATCTGATTGTGTTTTTCCTGAAGAGGCCTCTGGCACATTTTCTGAAGCACCTTGTTTTTGAGTCTCGTCTTCGCCAATAATTTCATCCAGAGCAGGCGGAGAATCATCTACTTGCTGACCCTCCGATGCACCTTCTTCAGACTGCTGTTCATCATCCCCAATATCTTGAGACAAAACCTCAGGCGAGAAATTAACCAGAAATAGACATATAAGGATAGAAAATAAGGATGTGAGGAGAAATTTCTTCATATACAAATAAAATTTATGATTTTTCCCTGTTTTTAATACTGAGAGTTAAGTTAATTATGCTGAGCTTAACTTAATATTCAACATAATACCACAAATTTTTAATCTATATATCTAACAATTTAGGAGAATTAGCAATTAAATTTAGCTAAGAGTTGACAATAAGTGAAGAAACTCTTTATACTGCAATAACGGTTAGGGAACCTTGATTGACAAATGTGCTGTAATATAGAAATATAGTAATAGAAGCGACTATGGAAAAGCTAGGCGGAATCTTTAATCCAAGTTCTCCAGAAATGGAGGCAATGGCAGATTTAACTTACTATGTTATAGCTATATCTATTGGGATTTTGGCAATTATAGTAGTCGCAGTGGCCTATATCATTATCCGCTACAGAAAAGGCTCTAAAGACTCAAGCGAGCCATATCAAAATTTTGGTGATTTACGCTTAGAAATAGTCTGGACATTAATACCAGTAGCAATAATAGCGGTACTCTTTCAGCTTACTTGTAGTACAATGAAAACTATCGACCCCCCTATAGGAAATGAAGAACCAGACATTGTGGTGATCGGCCATCAATGGTGGTGGGAGTTTTACTATCCAAAGTCAGGAGTATTGACTGCCAATGAAATGCATATTCCAGTAGGGAAAAAACTTCTTCTACGTATTGAATCTATTGATGTAATACATGATTTTTGGGTTCCCGAGCTAGGACCGAAAATAGATGCTATTCCCGGACACACTAACCATTTATGGATGGGTGCTAGTGAACCCGGTGTATATCTGGGCGCATGTGCCGAGTTTTGTGGTACTCAACACGCTAATATGAGAATTAGGGTTATTGCTGAAACAGAGGAAGAATTTAATGAATGGCAAAAACAAGAACTTGTAGTCCCAAGAACTCCAAGATCTGGGATAGCCGGAAAAGGAGCTGAGTTATTTCAAACCAAAGCTTGCATGAACTGCCATACTATCAAGGGTACCCCAGCAGCAGCAAGGATTGGTCCGGATTTGACTCATCTAAACAAACGTCAAACTATAGGAGCTGGTGTACTAACAAATAGCCCCGAGAATCTGACGAAATGGCTTTATAATCCACAAAAATATAAGCAGGGGTCTCTAATGCCTAATATGAAACTCAGCGATTCAGAAGTCGAAGCAATAGTTGCGTACCTGGAGGGACTAAAATGAGTATGAAGATCCCTTTAGTCCCTGAGAACTTAAAGCCTCTGCCAAGGCTTAAAGAAAACGAAGGAATGTTAAGTTGGGTAGCATCAGTTGACCACAAACAAATAGGTATTATGTACCTTATTTCCACTTTAGTCTTCTTTATAATTGGCGGACTTGAAGCACTTGTTATACGTATACAGCTCGCACAGCCCGAGTTTGATTTTATTTCACCTGAGGTATATAACCAGATGTTCACCATGCACGGAACGACTATGATATTTTTTGTAGTCATGCCGTTTCTGATTGGACTAGGTGTCTATCTTGTACCGCTTATGATTGGTGCTAGAGATATGGCTTTCCCTAGGCTTAATGCTCTAAGCTTCTGGCTAGTCATTTTCGGAGGAATACTTCTATACTATAGCTTCCTAACTCAGAGCGGACCTTCTGAGGTAGGATGGTTTGCATATGCTCCTTTAAGTGAAAAACCTTTCTCTTTAAATAAAGGGCCTACATACTGGGCACTGGGTCTACTAGCAACTGGAATTAGCTCTGTAGCTTCTGGTTTGAATAACATTGTTACTATATTAACAATGCGTGCCAAGGGTATGACAATGAGAAGGCTTCCTCTTTTTGTCTGGATGATACTTGTAACATCCTTTTTGCTAGTTTTCGTAATCCCAATAATTGCTTCTGCATTTGCAATGATGCTTCTTGACCGTCTTTTAGAAGCTACATTTTTCACCCCGGCACACGGTGGCTCAGCAATACTTTGGCAGCACTTCTTCTGGGGATTTGGTCATCCAGAAGTATACATTCTGGTCTTGCCCGCATTTGGCATAATATCTGAAGTAATTCCAGTATTTTCCCGGAAACCGATTTTTGGGTACTCCTTTGTAGCCGGCTCAACTGTCGCCATTGGACTTTTAAGCCTCGGAGTATGGGCACATCATATGTTTGCTGTAGGGCTCGGTAATGTTGCAAACTTGTACTTTTCTCTTGCAAGTATGCTTATAGCTATACCAACTGGGGTTAAGGTGTTGAACTGGGTCGCCACTATGTGGGGCGGCAAGATATGGTTTGCAACCCCTATGCTATTTGCAACTGCTTTTATAATTGAATTTGTTATAGCAGGACTTACAGGCGTGGCCGTAGCTTCAGTTCCAATCGACTGGGTTGTGACAGATAGTTACTTTGTAGTGGCACACTTCCACTATGCACTATTTGGCGGTTCTTTATTTGCGATATTCGCCGGCATCTATTACTGGTTCCCCAAAATGACAGGGCGCATGATGTCGGAGACGCTTGGCAAATGGCACTTCTGGCTCACAGTCATAGGATTTAACATGACATTCTTCATTCAGCATTTTCTTGGTGTAATGGGAATGCCGCGACGCACTTACACATATCATGACTTCCCTTACTGGGGATCAATGAATCTAATATCTACAATCGGGGCAATTATTTTAGCACTATCAGTGATTGTATTTGCTTGGAATATAAGACGCAGTTTAAAACACGGAGAAAAAGCACCAGATAATCCATGGAACGCATGGACTCTTGAGTGGTATACAACCTCGCCTCCGGCAGTACACAACTTTGATCTTGTACCGCCTGTAAGAGGAAGACGTCCTCTTTGGGATCTCGCTCATCCAGACCAACTTGATGAGCCTAATTCCAAAGTAGTTTAGGAGAATTTTGAATGGCTAACAATAAAATGCTCGTAGGTTTTTTCGTAGCCTCAGAATCAATATTTTTTGTTATGTTGATTCTTGCCTATGTAAATTTTCATGGGACAGTTACTGACGGACCTACAGCAGTAAACAGCCTGGATCCTTTGAGAACAGGAATTTTTAGCCTCTTTCTATTAGCTAGCAGTTTCACTGTATGGCTAGCAGGAAGAAGCCTGTCAACTAAAAATCACTTTATGCTTAAGATATGGTTGTTTGTAACTATTATACTAGGCGCGCTATTTATATACGGCCAGGCCACAGAGTGGTTTGGATTATTTGCTCAAAACATAACGATAAGTAGAAACGTATTCGGAACTACATTCTTTACCCTAACAGGCTTTCACGGTTTTCACGTGTGTGTGGGTCTGTTAATGCTTTCGATATTATTGGTACTGGCAATGTTCGGCGATTTTAAAGGACCTAAATCTGACGGAGTGGAGTGCGTTTCTATCTACTGGCATTTTGTAGATGGAGTTTGGATAGTGGTTTATTCAGTTATTTATCTCTGGGCCTTTTTCTAAAAAATAGAGATGAAAAAGAGGATAAGATTATGAATATATGGCAAGTACTTAGTTCAACATGGAATATGGAGCCTTGGGTTTTAGTTTCAGCACTGCTTTTATTAGTGGCCTATGGACTAGGAACAGGTTTCAAATTCACAAAATTATCCGCTTTATTCATTTCAGGAATTATACTATATGTTTTAGCCCTGGTATCTCCACTTGATTACTTAGGCAGAACCTATCTATTTAGCGCTCATATGATACAGCACATACTTCTTTTACTTGTAGTACCTTTATTACTGCTTTTAGGTATTCCCAAAGCTTTGGCAGAAAAAGCATTAAAAATAGAGCCGATTGGATATGTTATGAAAGTGCTTGGGAATCCAATAGTTGCGTGGTTCTTAGGCGTAGGCGCAATGTGGGTTTGGCACTTACCATCATTGCATGATTCTGTCCTGGCAAGTGACAATCTATATATAGCTCAGCAAATAAGCTTTGTGTTAATAGGAACAATCTTCTGGTGGCCTGTATTTGCTCCTGTCGAGACAAAGAGACTTTCTCCACTGGTTTCAACCCTCTATCTAGCTTCAGCTTGTCTGGGATGCACTATTTTAGGAATGTTAATAACATTTGCAGGCGCCGGGCTTTATGCGGCTTATCTCAACCCTGTAGACACAATCGGAATACTCCCTTTAATAAGAGGAGAGTTATGTTTAACTCCTGGTGTAGACCAGCAAATTGGCGGGCTTACAATGTGGGTACCGGGATGTCTTATCTATCTTGCCGCAAGCATGGTGACAATCGCGAGATGGTATGGAGCAGAGGAGGATTATGAATTATCTAATTCTAGTACAAATGAGCTCGTAACCGCTTCACAAGGAAATAAATAGTATGAAAACAAGTAATAAAACTAAGGAGATAGAATAATTTGAATAATGGCAGCGAATTCAGCACACCTGGCACACTAACGCCAGCAAGGGATCAGCAGGAGTCTACCAGCGAAAATACTAGCTTCACCGATGGGAACATTCCGCCGGGGTGGCACAGACCTCTGCCCGAGCATTTACCCAAAGCTGGATATTGGCCTGCTATCATGGCCTTAGGAATAACCTTTATGCTCTGGGGACTGGCAGTAGGGTTTAATGAGATTGTCAGCACCATTGTAATTTTGGTTCTTATAGGATTAATATTGTTCTCTTTAGCATTGGCAGGATGGATAGGAGATTTAAGAAATGAACGAAAAGACCAAAACGAGTGAAGATTGCAGTAGAAGACAATTTTTCACGCATATAAGTTATACGCTCGGAGGCTTAGCAGCTCTTATGGTCGGCATACCTATAGTTGGCTCTGTATTGGCTCCTATAGTTAAAAAGCCCAAACCAATTTGGAGACCAGTTGGAGAGCTTAAGACTTTCACCGTTGGGGATATCGTAAAAGTGTCATTTATAGATTCATCTCCGCTTCCCTGGGCTGGTGTTACGGCTGAAACGGCAGCGTGGCTTCATCGTAAAGGTGAGGATGAATTCACTTGTTTTTCTGTTAACTGTGCTCATCTGGGCTGCCCGGTTAGATGGGTAGCTGGAGCTAGACTCTTCATGTGCCCTTGTCATGGGGGGGTTTATTATGAAGACGGAACGGTAGCGGCAGGACCGCCTCCAAGAGGTTTGTATGATTACCCGGTAAGAATTAATAATGGACAGGTAGAAATATTAACAAGCCCAATACCAATTACTACCGTGTAAATGAAAATGAACAAGTTTCGAATCAAATTGAATAGGGAGTTTGCTTGATGGAATCTTTAAAACGCGCTTGGTTATGGTTTGACGACCGTACTGGGCTTGGGAGTGCGCTCGGTCCTGTAATAAAACACCCCGTGCCCCCAAATTCAGCTTCCTGGTTTTATGTTTTTGGAAGCGCAACTTTGTTTGCATTCATGCTCCAAGTAGCAACTGGTGTGGCTCTCGCATTTATGTATGTACCATCCGCAGGAGAGGCTTATCAAAGCCTTCAATATATTACGGATCAGACTACGTTTGGAAGAATTGTAAGAGGTATGCACAACTGGGGCGCCTCTGCGATGATACTTCTTGTTGGTGTACACATGGTACGTGTTTATCTAACAGCTTCATATAAATATCCCCGTGAAATGCATTGGATATCGGGTGTTGTGCTTTGGGCACTCGTAGTAATTATGGCGTTCTCAGGTCAGGTCATTAGATGGGACCAGACAGCTGTCTGGTCAACCATTGTGGCATCTGAACAAGCTGGTCGAATACCCTTCATTGGGCAGTGGGTCGCTCAATTCTTGATAGGCGGGGAAACTATAGGCGGCGCGACCTTAAGCCGTATGTTTGCATACCATGTCTTTATAGTCCCGGCGCTACTATTCATATTTATAGGTCTGCACCTTTATCTTGTTATCAAAAACGGCATATCTGAGTTTCCAAAAGCAGGGAAACCTGTAGACCCTAAGACTTATAGAGAAGAATACGAAGCATTAGTTAAGAAAAAAGGTATCCCATTCTGGCCCGACGCTGCCTGGAGGGATATGGTCTTTGGATTTATTGTAATTACAACGATTTTATTGATAGCTTTAATAATTGGACCGCCTGCTCTTGGTCCTCCTCCTAATCCGGCCAACATTGACGCTCTGCCGGTACCTGATTGGTACTTTGTTTTCTATTTTGCATTCCTAGCTTTGATGCCGCCACAAATGGAAACATACTTGATGGTATTTGGGCCTTTATTAGTTGGAGCGCTTCTATTTTTCTTGCCATTTATTTCAAACAAGGGAGAAAGGAGCCCACTGCGCAGACCATGGGCAGTAGCAATCGTGGCGCTCACCATTGCAAGCATATCCGGACTATGGGCAATTGGCATTACTTCCCCCTGGTCACCTCATTTTGATGCAAAGCCTTTAACTGTTGAAATAATCGGCGCTGATAGTGGACCAATATATAGAGGTGGTATGGACTTCAACGAAAAGGGATGTCTATATTGCCATACAATTTCTGGCCATGGGGGTCTAAGAGGCCCAGATTTAACGTACATTGGGGATAGACTTTCACCAGATGAGCTTACATGGCGAATAATGAACGGTGGTTTAAATATGCCGGGATTCGGCGGAACTCTGACAAATGAAGAGTTAGGCGATTTAGTTGTCTTCCTTAAATCTCGAACGAAACAAAATCAGGAAGCATCGTCTTTAGGCGGAGATTGACGGCCCTTCATTAAGAATTTAAGTTGAATAATATCTTTTGGAAGGAACATATCTAAAAACCAGTCAATGGAGACTCTGATCTTTCTGTCCCATCCTGGGAGCTTACCAAGATAAATAGCCCTCCACATTAACCAGGCAAAGAATCCTGAAAACTTAATACCTTTTATATCAGCTACAGCAGATTTATGCCCCAATGGAGCAAGCATTCCCTGAGTTTGAAACACAAATGGTCTTTTTTCATCATCCTTTTCTCTAATTGCAGCAGCTACATTGTGGCCCACTCGAGCCCCTTCACGAATCGCATGTTGGGCCGTGGGTGGATAGGGCTTCCCAGAGTGAGGATCAGGTATCAAAGCGCAATCACCAAGTGCCCATACTCCTGGATAATCCGCTACTTCCATGTATTCGTTAACTTCAATTCTTCCATGCTTATCAGCAATTGGGAGTGCCGCAATGACAGGCTGAGGAGCTGTTCCGGCAGCCCATATTGCAGTATGGGTTTCTATCTTATCCCCATCTTGAATTTCAACAGAATCCGCTGTAACTCCAGCAACTCTAGTCTGCAGACGAAATTCCATACCCCGTTTCTTAAGTAACTTAAGGCCATATTCTGCAAGTCCTTCACTCATCTCATGCATGATTCTATCGCCAGGGTCTACTACGATTACCTTCACTTCATCGGCTTTAACATGCTTATAATACCTCTTGCTGAATGAAACAAAATCGTTAAGCTCTGCTGCGACTTCAATCCCAGTATAACCTCCACCGACTACTGCGAAAGTAAGCAGGCGTTTTCTTACATCAGGATCCTGTTCTAGATCAGCTCGTTCAAACATGTCGATGATATGGCTTCTTAGAACCATGGCGTCTGCAAGGTTCTTTAGAGGGAAAGAATACTCTTCGGCTCCGGTAATATTGTGATAGCCTGTTATAGATCCCATCGCCAAAATGAGATAATCGTACTCAAGATCAAAAGTTTCACATGTATGGAAGTGATAACAGCCAACTACTTTTTTCTTTAGATCAAGGCTCTGAACTTCGAGTTCTTTAAATGTGGCTCTCTTTAGACATTCTCTAAGCGGTATAACAACGTGCTTAGCTTCAATACTGCTTGAAACTACTTCGGCAAGCATTGAGGTAAAAACCAGATAGTTATCCTTACTAACCAAAGTTATCTCTACGTCGTCTTTTTCCGCAAATATTTTCTCAAGAGTCTCAGCCGCCTCTAATCCTGCGAACCCTCCGCCAAGTATTAGGACACGCTTAGAAGTTGTATCAGCCATCTGGGCTTAGCCCTCCTTAGTTATCTAGAGACTATAGTTAGCTGGCAAAAATCCCTCTGCAGATCTGTCAGATAAACACACCCTTTCATTGTCACATGAAACGTTATCCGTTGTCAATAAAAGGACCAAGTAAAGTTGAATAATTAGTCTGTACTAGAATAAATGGACTTGATTATTCTGTTTTATCTTCATTCTCGTCCTTACTAACTCTAAGAGCGGAATAGATTGTATTGGCTCCACGTTTAACTAGAAATAGAGCTGTATCACCGGATTTTACATTCTCTAGTGCTTGTGAATAGTCGTCCAAACTATTTATAGGCTTTTTATCGATTTCAAGGATAATGTCACCAGGTTTAAGCCCTGCTTCCCCGGCAGCACTTCCTTGCTGGACATTTGAGATTATAACTCCATTATCCTTATCTAACTTGAGTCTCTGAGCAATTTCAGGGGTCAACTGTTTTACTCTTATCCCTAAATTTTCTCTAATTTCAGTAGTCATTTGAGCTTTTGGATCGGGGAACTCTTCAAGCTTAACTTTGATAGTTTTAGTCTTACCATCTTCTATAATTTCAACATCAACTTCAGTCCCGGGTTTAGTTTCAGCTGCCAAACTTGTAAGATCAGAGACATCTTTAACTTTTTTCCCGTCAAATTCAATAACCACATCACCTCTCTTTATGCCTGCTTTCTCAGCGGGTCCATCAGGAGCGAGGTCACTAACTAAAGCACCTTCATCTTCTTTCAAACCAAAACTTGATGCGATTTCAGGTGTTACTTTCTGCACATATACTCCGAGCCAACCTCTAACCACTTTTCCGTCAGACTTTAACTGATCTATTACAAATTCAGCCAAATCTATAGGTATGGCAAAACCAATTCCCTGCCCACGGGCGACTATGGCTGTGTTAACTCCGACGACTTCGCCTTTTAAGTTAAAAAGAGGGCCACCACTATTTCCCGGATTAAGAGATGCATCAGTCTGGATAAAATCATCATATGCACCAAGTCCTAAAGAACGACCTTTCGCACTAACGATTCCAGCAGTCACCGTATAACCTAATCCAAACGGATTACCTATAGCAATAACCCAGTCTCCAATCCTAAGACTATCCGAATCTGAATCTCCAAATTTCACAGGTTGGATATCTTGGTCAGGTTCAAACTTTAAGACTGCAAGATCGGTCTTAGGATCCTTACCAACGACCTTTGCTTCATATTTATTGCCATTTTGTAAAACAACTTCTATGTCATCTGCTTTATCAATAACATGATTATTGGTAACCACATAACCGTCTTCAGTCATAATAAAACCAGATCCCAGTCCTTGACGCTTATATTCTTTCTGAGGACCATCTCTTCCCCCGAAGAACTTTTCAAAAAATTCATTAAAAGGATCATTACCGCCAGGAGAATTAGGACCTCTTCGAAAAGGGCTTTGTTGACGCACTACATTAGTAGTACTAATATTAACAACTGAAGGTTGAAGTTTCTCTACGAGATCTGCAAATGACGGAAACTGCTCTGTACCTTCAAGATTTAATTTTACTTCTTTTTTATTTGACGTATCAGGTGTTTTATCAGTCTTAGTTGTAGGAGCGGTTTTCTCAGTACTTGTGGTTTCCTGTTTTTTATCGGGACTGTCTTTGGATACACTAACGCTATCTGGTCTTTCGCATGCAACTGATACAACCAGAAATAATAGTAGTGGGATTATAAAAAATATTGCTGATGGGCGTTTCATAAAGCCTCCTTTTTATTTTTCTAATAGAAATAATATAGCTATGAATAATTCATAGGCAAGGAAAATAATTTATATGTAATATGCTCCCTGTAATTTTAATTCGTTCAAACTTAGCTTTTGTAATCATTAGAAAACCGATTTGCCTATATTATAATAGTCACTTTTGAAGTTTGACCTTTAAAAATTTAGCGGTAATAATCAGATTTATATGAGTAAAGCTGAAATTATTACTTTTATAATAGCCATGCTAGCAATCACCAACCCTATTGGGAATATGGCCATATTTGCTAGTCTTACTGGAGACAAAACTCTTCAAGAAAAGAAGCACTCAGCTCTTATCGCTGGAATTGCCATCCTGATTATTCTTATAATAGTTACCTGGTCAGGAGATCTGATTCTCAGAGCATTCGGGATTGACATAGCGTCTTTTGAAACAGCCGGAGGTCTTATTATAGCGCTTATGGGACTTTCTATGTTGCATGCTAAGACTAGTTCTATCCATCACTCTTCTGATGAAGCAGAAGACGCCAAAACCAAAACCTCAGTCGCAGTGGTGCCTATTGCAATTCCCTTAGTTGCTGGTCCGGGTGCTATAACAACAATTGTGGTAAATACCCACACATACTCAACTATAGATGACAAAGTTATTATTAGTATTATATCAATAGCAATCGGTTTAATTCTCTGGATAGCATTTTATTTCTCAGCTCCTGTTAGTAAATTATTAGGAGTCTCAGGGATTAATATCGTAACCAGAATAATGGGAATAATTCTTACCGCAATTGCTTTTGGAATGATGGCAAGTGGTTTTAGAGCTCTCTTTCCTGGACTTGCTTAACACCCTCCCCGATCATCAAAATTACTTTTCAAAAAATGGCTGTATCTCTTCATAATCTATTAAATAGAACTAAAAAGGGCTGTACTTCGTATATTTAGACATAGCAAGTTTCGCAATCTTATAGACAGGAGATGCTAAATATATGAAAGAATCAAATACAGCACTTTTGGAAATAGAAGAGTCGTATGATTCAAGACACAAACATGATGTTAATGAATCTTCAAACAACACTACAGCACACAATCTTTATTCTCTGCCATTTAAATACAAAGAAGCTACGGATGAAGCCCTTGTGAGTCTGTATGTTAATAACCAAGATGAGGAAGCCTTTAATCAAATTGTCGAAAAGTACAAGGACATAATCATGGGGTTTTCTATGAAACTCATTAGAAATATGCAAGACGCTGAAGAAATTAGACAAGATGTTTTTTTAATCCTGATAACAAAGCTCCATACTTATAAAGGAAATTCGAAATTCTCAACCTGGCTCTATAGAGTTACGCTTAACACCTGTTATAAATATCTAAACCATACAAAAAAAAGAACAAACAAAGAAGTTAATCTGGATGAAACTCTTCTTAGCCAAGCTACTTTGTGTCCGCAATGGAAAACAAAACCGGATGAGATTGTGGAATATCAAGAAAGAATGAAAGTAATTGACGGTGCAGTTAATGAGTTGACACAAAGCAATAGAGAAATTTTTAGCCTTAAAGATATTCACGGTTTTTCAAACGCAGAAATTGGAAAACTCACTGGACTCTCACTCTCTGCAGTTAAATCAAGAGTTCTAAGGACCAGACTTTCGTTAAAAGAGAAGATATCAGACTATTTTTCTGGATAATATGACTGCGTTGTGTGCAGATAGCCAAATAACAAACAAGAAAGGAAACCAGAATTAGTAAAAATAATTATGCTTGCTAGATATGAAACTTATCATATAAGTCTTCTTAAACCTGTACTCGCTTTACTGTGCATAATATTAGAGCTAAAGACCAAATTCCTAATTGACAAAAACTATGATTTAACTACAATGGTTCAAAGATTGGTTGGTACTCTAAATATGCAGCAAAAATCTAATCGCGAACTAGATAGGGAACTAATTGACCAAGTAAAACAGGGCGATAAAACTGCATTTAAAGAGATTTACTCCCGTTTCTCCCAAGTAACATATAACCTAGCGCTCAGAATTCTCAGAGATAAAGAAGATGCTGAGGAAGTGGTACAGGAAATATTCTTGCAAGTTTGGAACAAAGCGTATTCCTATGATCCTGATAGAGGGGCTGTGTCCACTTGGGTACTGAATATTGCAAGAAGCAGATCAATTGATAAATTAAGAACTATAGGATATAGAGATAAAAATGTAGAAATTGACGAAGAAAGATTGAACTCAAATGTTGATTTGTCTCGTACTATCGAAGACAAAGATGAAAGCAAGAATGTAATTAGACAGGCGCTAAATTCATTGCCGGAAAAACAGCGTATTGCCATAGAGTTGGTTTATTTTGGAGGCCTTACGCATATAGAGGCAGCGGAAGAACTTGAAGAGCCTGTCGGAACCATTAAAACGAGGATCCGCTTAGGGGTAATGAAATTAAAAGATAAAATCATGCCATATATTGAGGAATTTAATTAGATGGGCCACAATAAAGAAAAATATGAAGACCAGATAACACTTTTTGCTCTTGGTATTTTAAAAGGCTACGAGCTCAGACAGCTAGAAGAGCATTTAGACACTGGTTGTGAGATATGCGAACAGTTGATTAGAGAAAATGAGTTAGCATTGAACTCAATAGCATACTCCCTGGAGGATAGCCCTCTCAATCCGGAAATTGAGGCCAAGATATTCGACAAAATAGAGGCCCAGGAATCCACACCTTCAAGATCCCCGAGGTTGGGCTTCTGGAACAGTATTAAACCTATATGGCTAAATCTAGGAAGCGCTGTAGCTGTAGGATTATTAGTATTTCTTTTTGCGAACAATATGTCTTTAAGAAATGAGCTGTCTGTGCAGAAACAAGACATAAAGAACTTGCAGGCGAGTCTCGGAAAAGATACCGAAGTCATGAATTACGTTATGAAACCTAACGTGCAGACTGTAAAACTAGCAGGAACAATGTCTGAGCTAAACTCCTCTGGGAAGCTTCTTTGGGATGAAGATTCAACCAAAGCTTTACTATTAGTATCCAACATACCAACTCTTGAAGAAGGAATGACATATCAAGTATGGTGTATGGAGAAGGGGATACCTGTTAGCTTGGGCACATTTAAAGTAAATGAAAATGGTGAGGAAATGATGGAAATAAAATCCATGCCTAGACCTTCAAAAGAAATGGAGGTACTCATTACACTAGAACCTGATGGAGGCATGCCTCATCCAACGGGAGCAACTTATTTAGCTGGATCTATATAGAACAAATAGTTAGGGAGGGTACTAATTATGGCAAAACGGACTAAAGAGTTAACTAAACTCAATGACCAACTCAATGAGCATATGGAGATAATCCTAAAATGCACAATTGAGAACAAGAAGTATGGAAGGCTTCTTTTAGCTTCCCCTCCCAAATCGAGATACCCATATGTATATCCAAGAGATACTAACTGTGCCACACAGCTAATGAGAAGGCTTGCAGGATCCACTAACGACTACGACTGCAGAGAGCAGGCTTTTAAAATAATGGAGTCAATGGCTCATTTCATGAAAGACTGCATTTCCCCCGAAGGAAGCTGGGGACAGCGTTATAGCTTAGATGGAGAAGACAAAAGTATTTATAAGCAAGAAGACAACGTAGCGCATGGTATTGCAATAATTTGCAACTATCTTCTCACTGCAAGGTTTTTAAAAAGAGAAGTTAAAGATATGGATGATTTTTTCGTCTGTATAAATAAAGCGCTTGATCACAGCTATACAAAACTCTATGAAAAAGAACTAAATCTCTTTTATTCAACAACTTCAATTCATGAATCAGCAATGGAAGAAGGCTACACCTGTTGGGTTAATTTCTCATTCCTTTATGCATACTCTCTGGCAAATGAAGTTGCGGATAAAAAAGACAAAAAGAATATCATTAAGGCCGATTTTCTTAACTTCAGACATCAGTTTCTATATTCTGTAAGTGAATTATTTATTGGTGATAGTAGGTATATCAGAAGAACAGCTCCTGACGGTACTAGAGATATGAGACCTGATTTTACCCTACTCAGTCCGTTTTATTTTGGATTTTTGCATTACAAGACACAGATGGAAAACAGTGTTAATTATATTGAAAAACAGTTGTGGGATCCGGAGCTGGGAATGATAATGCGCTATCTGCCGTTTTATAAAGATTTCTCCACCCATGTCCATGCGGGGAATGGTCCATGGCTTCAATACACAGCAGTTCTTGCCCAATTTCATTACTGGAATGGCAATATATCAAGAGGAGATGAATTACTCAAAATGATTGACTCCTATAAGAACGAGAAAGGTGAAATACCTGAACATCTCTCAACATGCAGAAGGTTCGAGGAGTTTATGGAGCGAGAATGGAACACAGGTATTGATTTCCAGAAAGAGTTCTACAAACCCATATTATTAGATAATGTAGATTTTGATAAGATTCTAGAAGAAGCAAACAATATGCATAAATCCTACGAAGAAACTGGCAGTCACTGTATAATCAGAGATCATACGAGCTCTGAGGGCGGCTATATACAGTTCGCTGCTCCTCTAATGTGGTCTCATGCTGAATATGCCAGAGCACTGCTTCTTAGAGCCGGTGATTGGTGGAAAATACATCGCGAAGAATGAAACTAAAGGCCCAAACCCTGCGTATAGGGTAATAAGTAGTTACTTAATCTTTAAGGAGACGGGTTTTATGAAAGCCTGCTTTAGTCGAATTTTCACCCTAATTTTCCTGGTTTTACTATTTGCCAATCAAAGCTCAATTGCAAACCCACCAAATAACTCAAACCAACTATACGAGAAAGTCTTAAAGAGTTATGAAAAAGATGGTTTAGTTGATTATTCCGGATTAAAATCAAATCCAAAAATTCTAAATAAATATTTAGATCAAATATCCTCCACTTCCAAACAAACTTTTGATGAATGGAACAAAAACGAACAGCTAGCATTCCTAATAAATCTCTATAATGCACAAACTCTTGATCTAGTAGCAAACAATTACCCAGTAAAAAGTATTAAAGATATTTCCAGCGATTCAGGAGGACCTTGGGAACAGCCGATTGTAGCCCTCTTTGGAGATAAAATCACATTAAATGCTCTTGAGCATGAGGTTATTAGAAAAAACTATCCTGATCCCAGAGTACATTTTGCGTTAGTATGTGCTGCTCTAGGATGCCCTGCTTTATTAAATACACCATATCAAACAGCAACACTAGAAAATCAACTAGATCAGCAAACAAAAGCATTTCTTCTGGACCCGGACAAGAACTCTATAGATAGTGAGCAGCAAATACTCAGGCTTTCACCTATATTTAACTGGTATAAGAAAGATTTTATAGCAAAATCCGGTTCTGTTATTGAGTTTGTTAACCCATACTTTAATAACCAGGCAAATAGCGGCTTTGAGATTCAATATACAAATTACGACTGGTCATTAAACGACTTAAAATCAACAAAAAAATAATTGCACATGTGATATGATTACATATTGAGAAACAACAGATTTCTAGCCCTAAATAGCTGCTCAGGAGGAAACACATAGTGTTTGGATTGATCTCACAATATACAAAATGGCTTCATACGCAATGGCCTGCGGGGGTTGTAGAGAAACTCCCTGAAGTAAATAGCGATTATTCAACCAATATACCTGGCCTTTATGTTGTTGGAGACTTAACAGGGATCCCGTTATTAAAATTCTCATCAGACTCTGGAGCCAGAGCTGTAGAATCAATTCGCATGGACAAAACTTTCCTAAGTCAGCGTGCCAAGGATAAGACCTCTGAGATACTTGATCTGGTTATAGTGGGAGCAGGTGTTTCTGGGATGGCGGCAGCTCTTGAAGCAAAAAAAGACGACCTACACTTTGAGATATTAGAAGCGACAGAACCTTTTTCAACAATAGTTAACTTCCCCAAGGGGAAGCCTATCTACACATACCCGACAGATATGGTCCCACTTGGAGATCTCCAATTTACTCAAGAGATTAAAGAACCGCTTGTAGAGGAAATCAAAACACAAACTCTTGGAAAAGGGATTGTGCCTAAAATGGCACGAGTTGAGAAGATCGAGAAGAAAGGCGACTACTTTGAAATTATCATTCCCAAGGAAGAGAATTTAAAAGCAAGAAGGGTCATAGTTGGAATTGGACGCTCTGGAAACTTCAGAAAATTGGGGGTTCCTGGGGAAGATAAAGATAAGGTCTTTAACAGATTGCATGACCCTACTGATTTTGAAGGAAAAGATGTTTTAGTTGTGGGCGGTGGTGACAGCGCTCTTGAAACATCCATTGCAATAGCAAGTGCCGGGGGCTCGGTAACACATTCCTACAGAAAAGAAGACTTTTCAAGACCCAAACCTGATAATGTGGAAGCCATTAATATGCTTATGGCTGACCCCATGGCAGATGTTTCTATTGAAACTCCGTCTTCCGAACGTGTAACAACTTCTACTGGTGACTTTATGCCAGAAGATCATATGCCCGGGAAAATAAACCTGCTTATGAAAAGTCAGGTAAAAGAGATTGAAGACAGTGAAGCAACCTTAATAGACAAAGATGGAAACGAGCTCACAATACCAAATGATGCCGTTTTCACAATGATCGGCCGTGAGGCGCCTCTTGATTTCTTTAGAAGAAGCAAGGTCAGAATAAGCGGAGAGCTTGGAATAAGTGGGCTTACAGCTTTAATAATTTCCTTGATCTTCTTTACATTTGTTTATAACTGGAAAGCGGGAGGATCTTTAACCAAGCTCTTTCAGTCCAACAACTGGTTTCCGTACAATCTTGTACCTTTCTTTAATAGTCTAGGCACTTCCAATCTAGCAGAAACTCTTTCAATAACGTTAGAAGAACCAGGCTTTTATTACTCTCTTCTTTATACTGTAATTATTATTATTTTTGGCTACTTAAGGATCAAAAGACGAAAAACGCCCTATATAACTTTACAAACAACATCACTAGCATTAATACAAATTATTCCGCTTTTCCTACTGCCTTATTTTGTTCTGCCTATACTTGGCAGTTACGGTTTCTTTGATTCAGGAGTAATGAATACTATTGCAGATTCTCTATTTCCTGAAGCCAATTACGGCCATGGCCGTGAATATTGGAGAGCATTTGGTTTCATTCTAGCCTGGCCATTGTTCATTTGGAACGTATTTACTAATGAACCACTTTGGGGATGGCTTGTAATTAGTGCAATACAAACATTTGTCATAATTCCTGCAATGATCTATTACTGGGGTAAGGGTGCTTACTGCGGATGGATATGCTCATGCGGAGCTATGGCAGAAACCCTTGGAGACACCTACCGGCACAAAATGCCCCATGGCGCAAAGTGGAACAGGGTTAATATGATAGGACAGGCAATTTTGCTTATAGTATTTTTTCTTCTCATTACTAGAGTCATAAGCTGGGCAGTGCCTGACACGGGAATAGGACAAACTATAAACGGAATATATGCGGGCTTACTTTATGATTGGAAACCCTTTGGGATCCAGCTCAATTACAAATGGGTAGTAGATTTATTATTAGCAGGGATTTTAGGATACGGTCTGTATTTTTGGTATAGCGGCAGAGTGTGGTGCAGATTTATGTGCCCGCTAGCCGCACTTATGCATATTTACTCTAGGTTCAGTCGTTTTAGAATAATACCAAACAAAAAGAAATGTATTTCCTGTAACGTTTGCACATCTGTCTGCCACCAGGGAATTGATATAATGAACTTTGCAAACAAGGGTTTGCCAATGAACGATCCTGAGTGTGTTAGATGCAGCGCATGCGTGCAGTCCTGTCCAACAGGTGTACTTCAATTTGGTCAGGTGGATAGAAAGACTGGTGAGGTTATTAGTATAGATAAGCTGCAAGCATCTCCTGTAATTATGAGAGAGTACATTTCAAAGTAGCTATTCAAGACAAGTAGCCCTGCAGGTACTATTAATTCTAATCTATCTATGAAACCTATAATACTAGTCATAATACCTGCATATAACGAAGAAGAGTCTATAGGAAAAGTGGTCCAGGATATTCCTAAAGACTTAGCGAGTGAGGTTGTAGTTGTTAACAATAATTCCAGTGATAATACTTCTTCGATAGCGCAGAATGAAGGAGCTAC
Organism: Thermodesulfobacteriota bacterium; assembly: GCA_021604765.1. Classification (GTDB taxonomy): domain Bacteria; phylum Desulfobacterota_D; class UBA1144; order Nemesobacterales; family UBA2774; genus CR02bin9. The sequence goes on along the minus strand of BQJP01000014.1, from coordinate 21,693 downwards.
AGTTCTCAACGAGACTAAAATGGGCTATGGGCACGCTTGTCTAAAAGGAATTGAATACGCTGCGAACAAAATTGATAATGACCGTCCTAATATAATTGTTTTTTTAGATGGTGATTACTCTGACTATCCTGAAGAGATGAGAAAGCTCGTATTACCAATTATTGAAAATGATATAGATCTGGTTATCGGATCAAGAAATTTGGGGAATGCCGAAGAAGGAGCCCTAATGCCTCAGCAGGTATTTGGAAACTGGCTAGCTACAACCTTAATTAGATTCTTATATGGAATGAAATTTACTGATCTTGGACCATTTAGAGCAATCAAGTTTGATAAACTTTTAGAGTTAAACATGGTTGATAAAACATACGGATGGACTGTTGAAATGCAGGTAAAAGCGGCAAAGCAGAAGTTCAAATGTACCGAGATCCCAGTAAATTATCGAAAACGTATTGGAGTCTCTAAAATTACGGGAACTCTGAGCGGAAGTTTTAAAGCTGGTTACATGATTTTATGGACAATTTTTAAATATCTTTAGTAAACATAATTTACTAGACTTCCAATTCGAAGCCATAGTCCTGCAAGTCCGTTTAGAATGAACCCTCCATCAGTAAAAACGGCGACACTCACTGTACCCCCTACCCTGAGCGGATATTTCTCCTCATCTAAATTTGTAATCTTTAGCCTCACTGGGAAACGCTGTGACAAATTAAACCAATTTTCGGGATTTTCGACATCAGGCAAATCACCAGATGGTACTCCCTGACCTGCGCTTACTCCCCAATCAGCATTTTCAACTACCGCTTTAAATATTTTCCCCGGGTACATTGAAATTGAGATCTCAGCGCTTTGGCCTTCTCGAATTCTACCGATGCTGTTCTCTCTAAAGTTTGCGACTACCCACCAGCTCTCATCATCCACAAATGTAAGCACCGCATCGCCAATATCAATGTAAGAGCCGTTTACTAGTTGCAAATTGGTTATGTAACCGTCGCTGGGGGCATAAACAGTTGTCTGAGCAAGATTATATTCAGCATAATCAAGTTGAGATTGAATATCCCGTATTATCGCAAATTCACCGTCTATTGTGTACTCAAGGGCTTGCTCTGCACTCACAAGTTCAGCTTTAGATTGCCCTAGTAAGGCCTCACTAGATTTTAATTGGTCTCTGGCTGAGTCAAGTTCTAACTGAGCTATATAATTCTTCTCTGCCAGAGGTACCAAATCGTTATATTGTCTTTGCGCAAAAACCAAATTAGCCTCTGCTTCTTTGACGCCTTGCTCTGCAATAACGATAGCGCTCTTAAGTTGATCAACCTCTTGCTGTGTCTGGACCAGATTTGCCTTTAATTGCTCAACAGTATATTCATATGGTCTTGGATCGAGGCTAAAGAGTTTTTGCCCCTCTTCAATAAATTGGTTGTTCTCAACATAAACACCAATTACTCTGCCCTCAACCTGAGGCGCTACTTGAACAACATAGGTTTGAATATATGCATCATCAGTATATGGCGTATATCTATCAAGCAGAGCGTAGTAGAAAATCAATAGAACAATCAGCGAAATGATGAAGATTATCCAAAATTTTGCTGTGTACTGTATCTTGCTGAACTTAGATTTCAGGCTGCTCATAGCTTATTGTAAGATATCTAAACAATAGAGAACCTAGTACCAACCCCAAGGTCCGCCCATCCAACCCCACATGTTATCCGCTGCAACTTCATTACTAAGTGCGGCATCTTCTACTTCATCAGCTATTTGCGATTCAGTCAATAGCTTTTCGTAGCGCTGATATGCCTCCTGATCCCCGGTATAAACACACCTACATTCTGTGGGATCAGCATACCAATAGAGTGGTTTGTTATCCTTTACACTAAAGAGAACTTTATGTGGAGTGAGAGTATTTAGGTTTTCAAGTTCGGCTTGTGTAGTAGCGGGAACCATTACAAAACCTGCAGCACTTAAGAGCTGCTCTTGTTTTTGAGTTTTGTTAGATTGAATAGCTGCACAACCTACAATTGGAATTAAAAAAAACAAAACTAGGATTACTTTTAATTTCTTCATATTAACACCCTCCGTTATTGTACAAAATTAGTTTTTAATCCAAGGTCATTCGCTTAATATGATAACGTATCATTTAAATGAAGGGAATAAAACACCTACTCTATTCCCAATCGTTTTTTGTACCATTTTACAGCCGGCCCTAATGTTAGGCCTTGAACGATAATTGAAAAGACTACTACTATATAAGTAAGAACCAATAAAATATTTCGGGGAGAATCATCAGGAAGAGAAAGAGCAAGAGCGATTGAAACTCCGCCCCGAATTCCAGTCCAAGTCATAATGAGTCCTTTGATTCTTGGTATGGGTCTAAATAATCTGAGAAATACTAATGGAAACTCAACGCTAATATATCGGGCTATTATAATAACTGGTATTACCAAGCTGCAGCCGAGGAAATATGTCTGTTTAAAATTCAGAATCAGAACTTCAAGACCGATCAATACAAACAACACAGCATTTAAGACTTCATCTATTACTTCCCAAAAATCCCTAACATAATGTCTATGTTCATACTCCGTACCTATGGAATCATGCCTACTCTTAGCAAGGAACAATCCTGAAACCACACTGGTTAAAGGACCTGAGACATCTAAGAGCTCAGCAAGTGTGTATCCACCCGAGACTAGAGCTAGAGTTAACAAGATTATAACAATATGGTTATCAGAGCCCTTATAAACTATCTGAAGTATCATTAAGTGAGCCACATAACCCAGAACAAGCCCAAGGCCTAAACCCCCTAAGGCTTCTCTTAAGAAAAACTCTCCAATACCCACAGCCGTCATCGATGTAGTACCTGAAGCTAAACCCAGCAAGAGAACAAAAAGTACTACTGCCGCAGCATCATTAAAGAGTGATTCACCGGTTATTATAGTTTCCATCGTGTTATCGGCATTAACGCGTTTTAATATTTTTAATACAACAACCGCATCAATTGGAGAGATAATCGCCCCAAATAGAATTGCATAAAGGATTGGCAGATCAACTCCGAAATGAGATACAATCCAGTACATTGCAAAGCCAATAAACAAGGATGAGATAACAATCCCAAAAGTAGCCAAGTAGGCAATGGTCAAAGCAAATTCTTTTAACTTAGTTACATTTACTCTTAAAGCTGCAGCAAATAGCAGAAAGCTCAGCATACCATTCATAAATAGATGGTTGAAATCGGCAGCTATTACAAGATCTGTAGCCCACTCTGTATGGCCAAAACCTATTGATCCAAGCACCAAAAAGACAATAGAGGAAATAAGAGACGCAAGCATTATCCCGATTGTACCGGGGAGCTTTATATAAATCTCATTTATATAACTAAAAATAGCTGTAAGAGTTATGACAATTGCAAATACTGTAAAAAGACTCATATATTAAATTAGGAATCGGGTGATTCCTTACCACCTTATTAATAGATAAAAAAGCATTATATAGAAGCCAAGTTCTAATGTACAGACACTTTTAAGCTTCTTTTGTTTGTAATACAGGTTTTGTATCCAGTGAAGACCGATTAATTTCACTTATAGCTTTAGATATTTGGTTTAAGGTATCAAGCAAGCTATCTATACTTGTTGCTACTAATACTGATTGCTCAATATCTTCAGGTTTAAAAGAACGCCAGACCCCAGAATCTCTAAACTTGATCCTATATTCTTCAATTCCCTCAATGATAGATGATATTTCCTCTGAATTGGCATTATCAGTACTAAATTGATTTGATACTTCATCAAATGCAGCAGATATTTTTTCGTAAAATGGTTCCATATTGTCTAAATATAAAGGAAAGACCTCGCTGTCTTTATTATCATAGATAGTTCTCTTTAATGTCTCCATATCTACATAAATTCTTTCGATTGACTCGATTAAGTGAACAAATTGCTCAGCGTGAAGATCATCTTGACGAGTTATATATTCTGCATCATGAAGAAGTGATGTGCTTGTCGGCAGAGTCGCGGCCAATGGAAGAACAAGCTTTTCTACTTTTTCTTTTTCCTTAATATCTATGGTTAAAAGCTTTGAAAAAATCTGACCTGAAATTGCGACTGCTTTTGATATCTTTTGTTTTAACATGTTAAAGGGGTCATTTGGCCAGAGCAGGATATGAACTATTGCAGCAACAAAAGCCGCAGATATCAGTGCCATGCATCTTGTAAATGCAGTATCAAGATCACCTTGAGGCCCAGTATTAAACAACATACTATATGGAATAACAAGACCCGCCTGGAGCCCGGCAAAAGAAATGTCTTTACTACTGCCTGCAATATACGCGGCTATGAATGTCCCTAGACTATATAGAGCCAAGAATAGGAGGAAATGCTGAATTTGAGAAATTATTATTAAGCTAACAAGACCAAATAATAACCCTGAGAATATACCTAAGATTCCATACCGGCTCTTCATATATTCCTGGCCCAAATTAGGGATTACTCCAAAGAGTATGGCATAAAATGCCACTTGACCCTGCCCGGGAAGACCAATAACAAACTCACCAAAAACCAATAACAGGAAAATAATTACAGTTTTTATTCCTACTATTGCGGTCTCCTTATTGAAACTAAAAAAGGAACTTGACTCCATTCTTTCTGTCTCATTTATATGAGTAACCCGATTTTCCATCATCTTTTGATAATCATTTCTGTGAAAAATGTTTATAGCTTCAGCAATTCTTTGTATCTTTAATGAGATGTCATCGAGCACAGGAAGCATTGCTCCAAAGGCGAGTAAATCTTCATAATATTGATCTTCCATACCCTCAACTTCATGCTTGTTTCTGTACAACTCATGGAGTGAAGAGATTAAAACCTGTAGTTCTTTTCCTTGAACATCCACAATTTTGTTAGTTCCAACAGAAGCAGATAAAGTCGAAAAATTGTCAGAAATTAATGCGAGTATTTGATTTATCTTCTGCTTTACCTCTTCACTTTTCAAAAAAGAATGCTCTTTTAATACAAACTCTTCTAAGACTTCGGTTTTGATAAAAATGCCCCGGCTGAAAGTAACAATTTTCATGTAAAGATCTATGGGGAAACCAGGACTACGTTCCTCATTCTGCATTCTCTTTATATAGGTTGCTAGATTACCGAATGTAGACAATGAAGTTGATATATTCTTGTGGCTTTTCCTATCAGCGACTTCTCCTTGAGTATAATTGGCAAAGAGTTCTGAGAATTCTTCATATACCGTTTTTAATGTAAGCTGAAAAGAGCCTCTGCTCTTGTGGGGCCAGACAAGTCCATCTATAACCCAGCAAACAACTACCGCTATGAATAGTTGAACGATATAGCTCTCAACAGTGCTTGTTGCATCCGAGACCGATACGTATATTGAACTGTAGACGGTTATAGTTGCAGCAATAGCACTCAAAAGGGTAGGCAAAAAATACTTATAAATAAAAGTCATACAGAAGAAGATCCAAACCCCTGTTAAAAATAGATATAGGACTTTAGCTTCAACGAATATATACGTAATAATTATTGTTACCGCACAGCTAATTATTACCCCAAATAGAGTTTGAGCACCCACTTTGAAGATTTCACCGTGAGCTACTATCAAAATCAGGAATACAAATAAAGTGGAAAGATATCCAAGATCAAAATGAAAAATATTATTAATTAAAATGCATATTATTCCAGCGAGTGTTAACTTTAGAGATGTCTCTACTCTAAAAGCATCGAAGTGTTCTTTTAATGTGAGTTTATTCATATGTCATTTATTTAAGATTCATTAATTTAGCAAAGCCGCGATATAGGTAGAGATTGACATATACTCCCATAAGATGAGATAATGCAATAATAACACACTTAAGGCATGGAGGAACAAATGTTTTTTCCAGACACGATGCTTGGCGGCGCTTTACTTCTCTGGTTCATACTTACAGGTTTATCTCTTGTAGTCTTAATACATGACCTTCAGACAAATACACCCACTCAATGGGTCATGAAGTTAGCCTGGATATTGATTGTGTTATACACAGGCCCTGTAGGCCTTGTTATATTCTTCTTATCATGTAGGCAACCTATTGCCGGTACTCATGATCAGTTTATTGAAGCACACTGGAAACAGTCTGTAGGCTCGATGATGCACTGCGTGGCTGGGGATGCAACTGGAATTATTCTTGCTGCTATAGTCACATTTAATTTAGGATTACCAAACGGGCTTGATCTTATTATTGAATATGTGACTGCATTTATTATTGGTCTGTTAATATTCCAGGCTCTATTTATGAAATCCATGATGGGCGGTAATTACTTTTTAGCAATCAGAAAAACTCTCTTCTCAGAGACCGTCTCGATGAATATGGTTATGGTGGGCATGATACCTGTTATGGCAATCCTAAGGGGAGTTATTCCTGATGGCGGCGATCCGAAAACTCCAATTTTCTGGGGAATATCCTCTGTGGCCACTATGGCGGGAATAATAACAGCTTATCCTATGAACTCATGGCTTGTGGGTAGTGGGCTCAAGCACGGCATGATGTCTGCAGTAACTGACGCCACTAAGCCTATGGATATGTCTAAACATAAAGCGCCGGATGTATCGACTGCCAAAAAGCTTGCTGTTGTTGCGTTTACGATAGCTTGTTTGGCTATCGCTGTTTGGATTACTACATTTTTTATTGAGCTTAAGCTATGACAGATCTTATCAGGTCCAGATAGCAAGTAATGCCATAAGGCTTAAACCGGCAATAATAGAAAGAAATTTGAGTATCTCATTGCCGGGAATTGAGAACTCTTCCTCAATAATATCCAGCACCGCTACATAGATAAAAGTTCCTGCCGCGAGTGAGTCAAAAACTCCTTCCAGGATTTGACCAGTGCTGCTGCCAAAGGCTTTAGATAATGCCGAACCCAGAAATATTCCTAGAGGAGTCATAATGCTAAAAAGCAGGATGACTTTTACATGTCTTCTCTTTAACACCCCTCCCCTCACCATACTAATACCTAAAGCAAACGCTGCCCCGCCCTTATGTGCAATAATAGCAACGAATAAAACTGCTGAACCAAGAATCGTTTTTTCTATTCCAAGAGCGGCTCCTGCAATAAAAGAATGAATCGACAGGATTAAAGCGAGTAGATACGGCTCAAAAGCTGATGATTTGCCTATATTTTCTAAATTATGAGCGTCACTATCAATAAATATTACTTTCTCTAAAAATAGCAAAACACCCAAACTACCTGCAGCTAAGAGCATAGCAAGTGGATAATCAGAAACACTACTTAAAAACTCAATTCCGTCTGGAAGGAGATGTAATAGCCCCGCGCCCAAAAAGATACCGCCTGCGAGTGAATTTCCAATGGAGAATAAAAGCTGCTCACCTTTTGAAACACCGAATCTTAAGGGCAAGAGTCCGCTTGAAACCCCAATTAGGAAAATTACGACAACAGCTAATATTTTGAATTCGAGAACAGTCATTTTTTAAATCCTGATGACTAAGTATCGTCTACCAAAATTCAAAAAACAAGTTGTTAAAAACTGTAAAAGTGCTCGAAATCTTTGTTTAAGAGTATCTCAGTGATAAAATAATCCCTATGGCTAGTTCTAAAAAAGTTGAAGAGTTACAAGCACTTTATGCAGAGAGAAAAGACATCATAAAAGCTCAGCTTAATGAATTTGTACAAGTGCATCAAAATGCTGACGATAGAAGAATATTTGAGGAGTTAGCTTTTTGTATCTTAACTTCCGCCGTAGGACCAAAGGTAGGCGCTAAGTCTCTTGAGGCAATAAAAGATATTCTGCTTGAAGCAAGCCCAGAAGAATTAGAAGAACGACTTACAGGAATCCACAAATATCCTGAGAAAGCTTATTATATAGTTCCCACCAGAGAGTATCTAAAGAATGAATATGGCCTTAAATTGAGCGACCTTGTAAATTCATTTAATGACCCACTGGAAAGAAGAGAATTCTTTGCGCTTAATAAAGATATAAAAGGACTCGGATTAACTCAGGCAAGTCACTTTTTAAGAAATATCGGCATTAAAGGATATGCAATCTTAGATAGAAACGTTGTAAGGTCACTTTATGACTTAAGAGTTTTAGATAACCCAAAACCACCAACTACGAAAAAGAAATATCTAGAAGCTGAGGAAAAAATGAAGGATTTTGCAAGTGAGCTAAGTATTGAGATTGAAGAATTAGACATGCTGCTCTGGAGCATGAAAACAGGTCATATTCCTAAGTGACAACAATCTATTGATCTTAAATTTCTAACTGTATAAAAACCTCTGCATATTTCTCTTTTGTCACTCCATGCCTCTCGTCAAAAACTGCCCTGTACCTGTTGAGTCCAATTATTCCCTCTGTATAGTTTTTATATTCAAGCTGACTTCTGTGAGTTTCAATAGCCATAACCTTTAGATCAATATATTTTGTTATATCCTCAATCCTGTCGTAGCTAGAAAACGGGGTCCATACTTCATAACACCAGACTTTTTCAGGTTTGAAGTTCCCATCTCTTAACTCATCCACTACTAGCTCTGATATTGCCTTATGTGTCGGGTGTTTATCAATCTCGGGATGAGGGATATAAATTTCCTGAGGTTTAAATCGCAGGATAGCCTCTTTAAAATCATTCTTAAAGTGCTGCTTATTTTTATCGGTCTTAACGTTTTCTATGGTTAAAGGAATCAAAGTTTGGATACCGAGGACTGAAACTGCTTCCCTCGCTTCTTGTCGTCTAACTTCAGCCATCTCTTCACCACTAAGCTCCATTGTAGTAGTACTACCACTTCCATCTGTAGCAATAAGAGATATTACATTTGTGCCCTCATCTATCAATTTTGCCGCAGTGCCTCCCATCCCTATTTCTAGATCATCCGGGTGAGGAGAAACTACTAAAATAGTTTTACTCATATTGTATTTTCCTTGACAAATTTAGTCTATTAATCAGTATTACTTTAACTGAAAAAGGAGTTTATGAAATGGAATTTGAACCTGTTATAGGTCTTGAAGTTCACGCTCAGCTAAAGACAAAATCTAAGATATTTGCCCCAGAATCAACTGAGTTTGGCGGAAGCCCTAATAGCCATGTAAGCCCAATTTGTTTAGGATTGCCAGGAGTGCTTCCTGTGTTGAACAAAGAAGTATTAAACTTAGCATTTAAAGCTGCGATTGCCCTAAACTGTGAATTACACCTCAGATCACGTTTTGCAAGAAAAAACTATTTCTATCCTGATCTGCCAAAAGGTTATCAAATATCTCAGTACGAGGAACCATTCTCAACAGGTGGCTGGGTAGAAATCGGAACTAACGGATCTACCAAAAGAATAAATCTCACTAGGATTCATATGGAAGAAGATGCAGGGAAATTAGTTCATGAGAACCACGGGAATTCAAGTTTTGTTGATCTAAACCGAGCGGGTGTGCCGCTTGTGGAAATTGTAAGCGAACCTGAAATAGCCAGCGCAGAAGAAGCGGTTGAATATATGAAGAATATCCGCTCTATTCTCAGATATATTGGTGTTTGTGATGGCAACATGGAAGAAGGGAGCCTAAGATGTGACGCAAATGTGTCAGTAAGACCCAAAGGCAGTGACAAGCTCGGGACAAAGGCTGAGATAAAAAATGTGAACTCATTCAGATATGTCCAAAAAGCAATTGAATACGAAATTAAGAGACAAATTATGGCCGTTGAGAATGGTGAGGAAATAGTGCAGGAAACAAGACTTTTTGACTCAAATAAGGGTGTAACCTTTTCTATGAGATCTAAGGAAGAAGCTCATGACTACAGGTATTTCCCCGATCCCGATTTGCTCCCGGTAGTTATGGAAGAAAATCATATTGAAGAGTTAAGACGTTCACTTCCTGAACTTCCAGATAAGAAATTAGCTAGATTTAAAGAAGAATATAAACTTCCTGATTATGATGCCGGAGTGCTTACTTCTACTATAGAAATAGCTGATTACTTTGAAAGCTGTCTAAAAAAACACAATAATCCAAAAATAGTTAGCAACTGGATTATGACGGAAGTGCTCAGAGAACTGAAAGACGATGATGATATAGATTCATTCCCAATTAGCCCGGACAAACTCGGGGAACTTTTAAATCTAATCGAAAATGGAACAATTAGCGGGAAGATAGCAAAAGAAGTATTTGAAGATATGCTGTCAAGTGGAAAAACCGCCGAAGAGATAGTAAAAGAAAAAGGAATGACACAAATATCGGATCAATCTGAACTAGAAAACATTGTGTCTCAAATTCTTGCAGACAATCCTGATGCAATTGCGAAATACAAAGCAGGGGATCAAAAATTAATGGGATTTTTTGTAGGTCAGGTTATGAAAGAAACCCAGGGGAAAGCTAATCCAAAAGTAGTAAATGAAATTCTACGAAAGGGACTTTCGGATTAAATATTAATTAATAACAGGCAAGTTCATTCAATCTAGATGTGTAAATTGTAACAAGTACCTTAAAGCACTTTGACATAAGTAAAAATAGAATGTATTTTCTCTTCGCAATTTATGAAAAAAGCACTGCTCGTCATAGAAGATGGAACGGTTTTTGAAGGCTCAGGTTTTGGAGCAGACGGCGAAGTTTTTGGAGAAGTAGTTTTTAACACCTCCATGTCTGGATATCAGGAAATCCTAACAGACCCCTCTTATAACGGTCAGATCGTTACTATGACCTACCCTGAGATAGGTAATTACGGAGTAAATGAAGAGGATGTTGAATCTAGAAAACCTTTCCTTAAGGGTTTTGTAGTAAAAGAATATTGGAGAACACCAAGCAATTGGCGCTCTCAAGGTGATTTAGAGTCCTATTTGGCTAATTATGGTATCGTCGGTATTGAAGGAATTGATACTCGGGCTCTAACAAAACTAATTAGATCAAAAGGTGCTCAAAAAGCAGTTATTTCAACAGAAGACTTGGATCCCAAGAGCCTGCTTAAGAAAGTTCACTCTTCTAAAGGTATTGTAGGAATAGACCTTGTCACTGAGGTAAGCTGCGAAGAGCCTTATAGCTGGAGTGAGAGGACACATTGTTGGGGCCCGCTCGATGAAGAGGTTTCTGAAACTAGAGAAACATTTAAAGTCGTCGCCTATGACTTTGGGCTAAAACAAAACATTCTGCGAAAACTTAAAGATCATGGATGCGAAGTCACAGTTGTTCCATCCAGAACTCCTCCGAATGAAGTGCTTTCGCTTGACCCTGACGGGATATTTCTTTCAAATGGCCCTGGAGACCCAGCCGCAGTATCTTATGCAGTCGAGAGTATAAGAACTTTAGTTGGTAAAAAGCCGATATTTGGTATATGCCTGGGTCACCAGATATTAAGCCTCGCTCTTGGAGCAGAGACTTATAAGTTAAAGTTTGGCCATAGGGGAGCTAATCAGCCGGTAAAAAATCTTGCATCTGGAAAAGTTGAAATCACATCTCAGAACCACGGATTTGCGGTAGACGGGAAAACTTTAGGCAATGATGTTGAAATTACTCATGTTAATTTAAACGACAGCACTATAGAGGGGATAAAGCATAAGAAATATCCTGCCTTTTCAGTTCAATATCATCCCGAGGCATCACCTGGACCTCATGATTCTTCATATCTTTTTCAAGATTTTGTGAATTTGATGAAAAGCAGTAATTAAGAAGGGTAATTATGCAGCTCTTTGCTCAAGTACATCCTGAGCAAGTTTTTCAGCTTTATCTATTCCTTCAACAGACTCTCCAGAGATAAGGTTATAAGCTTCCTGCCCAATTTCTAATGTTATATCAAAATTCTTTCTATTATTACTTTCATACTCTGCAAGTGGAGAGATGATATTATCAAGAAATCTATAAAAGGCATCTATTGTTCTTCTTCGAACCCTTCCATAGCCCTTTACCACCTGAGCACTCTTAGCAACCAGGCAAGCCAGTTTGTAATCATATGAAGCATATTTGTTAATCGATTCGATATACCTTTTTATTAATTTGTGCTCTTTTTTATATCTAAAAGAGTGAGGTCTCAGAAATTTTATCTTTGTTAACATCCACATTCTAAAGTACCCACTAAAAGAATTTGTGACCGGAGTCTGACCCATTGTTAAAGGTTTTTTTCTCCGCCATATTTTTTTAAAGAGTCTAGTCTGAGTAAAACTCAACACAGGGGCAACTAATACATTAGGTAAAAGCCCGTAGATCTCCTCTGCATCCGGTTTCAAGTAATCTACGACATGAAATACCTGATCATCCTTTAACCTCATTTCCTCTCTAATTCTCTTAAACCTATCTGACTTTATTTTAAGCTCAGCAACCCTAATCCCATCTTCAAAACTCATCAAGAGTGCGAGATTTTTCGCAAATAGCTCTGTTAGTAGATAGTTTGTTCCTCTTGTATTTGAGTCTATTATCTTAATGGAATTTACTTCTGCCAAATATTTGTCAGTATAGTTCATATCTTGGTAATCAATTAATCTATATACCGACTCAGCAAGGATTTCTCTAAGATTCTCAGGATATTCAGACTCAATATTTGAAATTCTAGCAAGATACTCTTCCTTTTCTTTATCTTCTAATTTATCCGCTCTCTCGCTAACAAAACTACTCCACTTAGCTAAGGAACCAGCTTTTTTATCATGACCAATTTGAGCATCTTCCCATCCTACTTCAAAAGCTTTCAAACTGGCATTAACCGCAACTCCAACCATCTCAATTGATCTTATAAAGGACTGTTTATCGATTGGAACCGCCTCAGACGCGCATAGTGCACCCAGCAGGATTGCATTTACAGCGAGCTCATCCATGTCGTTTTGTTTAGAAAGCTCTAATGCATTTAGTTCTATGAACTTGTAGGAGAAACCCTCAGCTAGTTTTCTTAAATTTTCATCGGAATAAATACCGCTCCCTATAGGCATTTTCTCTAGTGTTGAATATACTCTGTGGGAACTGGTAATAATTGTAGTTTTATCTGAGCCGTAACCTAGCTCCAGAGCCCTGCCTAACTCTAAGAACTCCTGAGCAAGAATAATGTCGACTTCTCCAGGCACAGGGAATTGGGCAAAGATTATTGATTTGTCCTCTGTTTCTGGCTTTGGGTGAGCCTCAAGGTAATAAACTGTTGACCCGCCCCTCTGTGAGAGCCCGGGGAGGCTTATTCCTTGAGCATCAAAATCTTCAAGGAAAAATGCCTGAACCACCCATTCAGTTAAAACCCCGCCTCCCTGACCGCCTACAGCGGGGATTAATATCTTTATTAAATCACTTTTTTTCTGCATTTATTTTATCGTGTTACTAAAAAATATAGTACAACAAATTTTCGTACGGTAAAAGCTTCCTTGGTAAACTGCTCTAAGTTATACAATTTATATTTGGAGACGATAATGTTAACCATCCAATCATTAAATCTTGATCAAACACTATTTATCAAGAAATCTTCAACCAAACGATATTGATTTAGCCCATCCACCCATTTTTGGAAATCATATGAAGCAGAGAGCGGTTTATCTTAGCTCCTAAGCGGTCAAAGATTGAAGGGTTATCGATAATCTCTACTTTATAAAATGATGGGCAGAGCACAGCAGCATGGGCTATTTCTCCGCATAAGCCACAACCGACACAAGAGTGCTCAATATGTGCAACAGGATCTTCTCTGAGTATCGTAGGACTGTCCTTTAAAGTAAGGGAGGGACATCCATTGTAACGCATACAGGAATGATCACCTGTGCAAACTTCAGGATCTACTCCCAATTTTTGCTGCTTAACACGCTTTCCGACCTTTATTTTTTCCTTAATTTGCCCTCTTTCCCTTCTGGTCTTTTCTAACTGACATTCTCCTCTTGAAATAATTACTTTAAGCCCCTCATCCTCTTCATAGGCTTGTCTTAGCACATCTAAAGACTCAGTTAAATCATAGGGGTCCACCGCTTTTATCCATTTTACCCCCGTCCCCTTAAGCGCCTTTTCAATATCCATCCCTACGCCTTCCTGTCTCATGTTCTGACCCGACGCCGGGTTTTCATGATGTCCTGTCATCGATGTCCAGAAATTCTCAAGAATAATCAAGATCGCACTTTGATTGTTATAGACTGCGTTGGCGATACTAGTGGTAAGACCACTATGCCAAAAAGTACCGTCTCCCATAAAAGATATAACACGCTTGTTGGCCATTCGTGAAAGCGCGGCTGCCGACGCAAGACCAATACCCATTCCAGTTATTGAATTACTTAAATCAAAAGGCGGAAGCCCGCTCATTGAGTAGCAACCTATATCAGAAGCATAGTAAGATCTGCCGTAATCCTCTTCTAAAATTTTAATTGCTGTAAATATGGGTCTTTCCGGGCATCCAGTACAAAAAACGGGGTTTCTCTTGGCAATTGGCTGTTTTAGATAGGTTGACGCTTTTTCCTTATGTTTTTCAGTGTATTCGCTTTTTTCTTTAATACGAGCTTTTTCATAATTAGATAAAGTATTTTTTAAGAGAAAGCTGCCTACGCCTTTGGCTATATGATCAGGAGTATATTCTCCAGCCATAGGGAGAATATCCTTTCCAAAAATATCAAGGCTCAACTTAGCCCTCTGCACAATAGAGCGTATCTGCTCTTCAATAAGGTTAGGCATTCCCTCTTCCACTATCAGAACAGCCTTCTTATCCCTTAAGAACAGAATTATTTCTTCAGCAACTAAGGGGTAAGTAACATTGAGGTTTAATATAGGAAGTCTCGCCTCTCCATATAAATTTGCTTCACCTAAGTTGTAGAGACACCTCAAAAGAGAATTATAAATCATTCCGTGTGTTATGATTCCAATTGATTTCTCTTCCCCATCAAAAAACTCATTGAGCTTATTGTCTAGAATAAATTTCTGCGCCGCTGGTATGCGCTCATTATATTTGTGCTTTTCATGTTCAAATGTAACAGGCGGTAGAGGAATAGTATCTGCGTTTGTTGGCAGATCATTGAGCCTATTCAACATGCTAATTTGGGCTTCCTGGTTATCATTACATTTTATTTTATTCATGATATGTGCAACCCTGGTAGACAATAAGAACATAACAGGCATGTTTGAGTACTCTGAGAGTTCAAACCCAGCCTCAACCATTTTAGCTACATGGTCTAAATCGCCTCTGGGATCTATCACTGCCATCGTTGACTTAAGCGCGAAGGGAAGAGCCCTTTCTGCAACACAGGTGCTGTCACAACCATAATCCTCCCCTACTATGATCATTGCCCCTCCAGTAACACCGGATGAAGCAATATGAGATAATGCGTCGGAAGCTACATTGGTACCGACTATTTTCCAATTCACGGAACCTCTTATTGGATAGCTTATAGAAGCGGAGAGAAGAGACGCTGCAGAGGCTTCATTTCCCGAACAGTCAAAATATATGCCTTTTGGTTTTAAAACTGTTTCATAGGAATCTGAAATTGCATCTATTAAGCTTGCGGTGGGTGATCCGGGATATCCACCTAAATAAGACACACCGGATTGAAGAAATGCTTTTAATATAACAAGAGGCGTATCGCCATATAGTGTCTCACCTTTGCCGAAATTTAACTGATCTAGTAGTTCTTTTGAATAACCCATGAATTCTCCCTTTGGGACACCTATCCGTATCAAAAACTTGATAGATAATTTACCAGATATGGGTTTCGTATTCCAGAAATATTATTATTGACAGCAATTTAAGAACTAGTTATCCAGGATAAACGGGGTATCTCTAATAACATAAGAATATCATCTTAAAGCTTCTTCTTGTTTGCAAGTAACTAGAGGTTTGAGTTTAACTCCTTCTTTAGCTCAGCCACATATTTATCTGCAAGTCTTGTGGGTTCAGGAATTCTGTATCCCCTGTGACAATTTAATACAATATCCACAGAAGATGATAGATCAATCTTATGACCTATAGAAACAAACACGGGTTTGGTTTTTTTCTTGGTTTTTAACACAACGCCGATTTGCTCATTATTCTTAGAAAATAGTGATTGATAAGAACCCGCAATATCCTCAGGTTCCTTATGAGTTCCGTAGAGTCTCGATTTTCCAATACCCATAGTTGGAATATCGAGCAATACACCAACGTAACAAGCTATTCCAAATCTTCTTGGATGTGCAATACCCTGACCGTCAAAAATGAGTACATCAGGTTTTTCTTTGAGCTTATTATATGTTTTGACTATTGCTGGTCCTTCTCTGAAAGCCAGTAATCCAGGGATGTAAGGAAAATTCTCATCAACTACTTCCCATTTACGTTCAATTTCTACTAACTCGGGATAGCTAAAGACAATTATTCCGCATATAAGTTTTTTTTATCCTTGAGTATAGCCAGATCAACCCCAGCAACTGTTTTAATAGAATCAAATCCGTTTTTAGATATCACTTTATCTCTTAGTTCATTTTGAATAGCGACAGCCTCGCTATATTCAGGTGGATCCGACTCGTATAATTTTTTTAATCTATCTTTATCTACTAGACACATATTATTTTCCGCTATTTAAACTTGAGATGAATTATACACTATGTAATTTTATCCTTGATATGATTAAAATATTTGTCCAGACCAAGAAAATTCGGTAGAATCAAGCGACAAATAGAAGTTTTCCAATGTGGCAACTATGAAACTAAAAATGGCTTTTGTAATGGATCCGGTAGAGACAATAAATACTGAGAAAGACACAACTTTTGTGCTCATGCTCGAAGCTCAAGCTAGAGGACATGAAATTTGGTATTTAGAACTAAAAGACCTTTTCGTCAAAGAGGATAAGGCTTTTTGTAATGCGACCCAAATCACACTCGAAAGAAGTGAATCTTTTTATAATCTAGGTCAGACAGAAACCTTATTACTGGAGGAGTTTAATGTAGTATGGATGAGAAAAGATCCACCAGTTAATAATGATTTCCTATACGCAACTTATATACTCAGCTTGCTTGATGAAAGTAGAACGAAAGTTCTGAATAACCCAACAGGAATTAGAGAATCTAACGAAAAACTTTATTCCCTGTTTTTCCCTGAAATTATTCCACAAAGTATCGTGACTAAAAATATCTTTCAGTTACAAGAATTTCTTTCAGAAGCCGGCGGTGAAATGGTTGTGAAACCACTAGATGGCCACGGAGGAGAAGGAATCTTTTATGTTCGTGAAGGTGATAGAAACGCAAACGTAATTCTCGAGTCAATCACAAAATTTGGAACAGAATATGTTATAGGTCAGAAATTTATAGAAAAAGTATCTGAGGGCGACAAGCGTATAATAGTTTTAAACGGAGATCCTCTAGGTGCAGTGCTCAGAGTACCTAAACCCGGAGGAGAATTCAGATCCAATTTTCACTCTGGGGGAAGCCCGGCTCAATCAGACCTCACTGAAAGGGATCTCGAAATATGCAACGTAATCGCACCTAGATTAAGAAAAGATGGACTATATTTTGTAGGGATTGACGTTATTGGCGGGTATGTCACTGAAATTAATACAACAAGCCCCACAGGCATACAAGAAATAAATGTATTAAACAGTGTAAAGTTAGAAACTCAGGTTATCGAGTTTGCAGAAGAGCTCTGCGGTTCTTAATTTGAAGGAGCAAATATGAAAATATCCAAAGAAGATGTAATTAAAGTGGCTGAACTTGCCAGACTAGAATTTAAAGAACAAGAGACTCAACTATTTACAGAGCAATTAGGCAACATATTAGAATATATAGAGAAGCTAAACGAACTAGACACAGACAATGTCGAGCCGACCTCCCATGTGCTGGATATCTCGACCCCGCTTAGAGATGACAAAGTTGTTAAGTGGTTGAGCATAGAGGAAGTACTTCAAAATGCTCCTGAGAGCGAAGATGATTTCTTTGTTGTACCTCAAGTGATTGAAGACTAAGGAGACACAGTTATATGGAATTACCGTTTTTAACAATTAAACAAGCGTCCAATCTTATAAAGCAGAAAGAATTATCACCACTAGAGCTGACTAAATCTATATTGGAAAGAATCCAAGAAAAAGATGAAAGGCTTAATACATATATTACTGTACTTTCAGAAAAAGCACTTGAGTCTGCTAAGAAAGCTGAAGAAGAAATTTCGTCTGGAAATTATTTAGGACCTCTTCACGGAATACCACTTGGATTAAAAGATATTTTTGTTACAAAAGATATAACTACAACATGTGGATCTAAGATGCTTGAGAACTTTATCCCGCCATATAACGCCACAGTAACTCAGAAACTTTTGGATTCTGGCGCTGTTATCCTAGGTAAAAACAATATGGATGAATTTGCTATGGGATCATCTACAGAGACTTCTTACTTTGGCCCTACAGCAAATCCCTGGGACCTAAAAAGGGTACCTGGAGGATCGAGTGGCGGCTCTGCGTCTGCAACAGCCGCATCACTTTGCCTTGGGTCAGTAGGCACTGATACTGGAGGATCAATTAGACAACCTGCTGCTCTTTGCGGAGTTGTGGGAATGAAGCCGACATATGGACGCGTAAGCAGGTTCGGTATGATTGCATTTGCTTCATCGCTGGATCAAGCTGGACCACTTACTAACACTGTTGAAGATACTGCAATAATTCTAAGTGCTATTTCAGGGGCAGATCCAAAGGACTCTACATGCCTGGATATTCCTGTTCCCGACTATACCCAAAGTCTTAAAAGTGACCTTAAAGGATTAAAAATCGGTATTCCAAAAGAGTATTTTGTTGAGGGAATGGATAAAGATGTTGAAGATGCATCTAAAAAAGCTATATCTGAAATGGAGAACCTGGGTGCCGAGATTGTAGAGATATCACTTCCACATACCCAGTACGCTGTTTTGACTTACTATATAATCGCGCCATCTGAGGCAAGCTCAAATCTTGCAAGATACGACGGCGTCAAATATGGATTCCGCGCCGAAGATACACAGACTTTAAGAGAAATGTATTTTAAAACCAGAGCCCAGGGTTTTGGGGATGAAGTCAAGAGAAGAATTATGCTTGGCACATATGCACTCTCCTCTGGATACTATGATGCTTATTATTTAAAAGCTCAAAAAGTAAGAACTCTTATCAAAAATGACTTTGATGAGGCTTTTAAAAATGTCGATGCGATTGTAGCCCCAACAACACCTGAGGTTGCATTTAAGATTGGAGAGAAAACTCAAGATCCAATTAAAATGTATTTATCTGACGTTCTTACCATACCTTGCAACATTGCAGGGCTGCCAGGTATCTCAATTCCATGTGGGTACTCATCTAATGGACTGCCTATAGGAATTCAGGTACTTGCGAAACCATTTGATGAAGAGACGGTAATTCATGTAGCACATGCTTATGAGCAGAATACAAACTGGGGAGAGAAAAGACCTGAAGTTTAAACATCTATGATCCTAAACTAAAGTCATTTATAGTCTTTAAGACTGGAGACAAACAATGAGTGAGAAACAAAAAAAATGTATGCTGTGTGGGATGCCATCTGATGATTCAATTTGCGATTCCTGCAAATCAAATGTCCGCGGTGAGGCAGCTCAGAAAAAACAAAAGATAGAGAAACAGGTCAAGTCAAAGTCTGAGGCAGAGATAGATAAAATTGTAAAAAAGCAGATGGATGATTAGGAGTTAAGATTCTCTATTAAAGAAATTTCATCCCCAAATTTGAAGCGCCTTCTTATAAATTTTACTCTTTGAGACCCCACTATCTGCAGCAACCTGTTTAACAGCATCTTTTAAACTATGCCCCTCTTTCTTTAGATAGTTCAGCAACTCATCAATCGTGTCAGAATCAAAATGAGGCTTATCCTGAGAATTCCCTTCTACCACTAAAACGACCTCTCCCTTTAAGCTATCCCTAGAAGTAAGATTAGTAAGAACATCAGAGAGTAAACCTCTTAATGTTTCCTCATACATCTTTGTAATTTCTCGACTTATAGACGCATTTCTGTCTCCAAGGACCTCAATCATTACAGTTATTGTTTTTATAACTCTTTTAGGTGACTCATAAAAGATAAGGGTTTCGGGATAATCCTTAATTCTTTCCAGATATTCTATTAACCGTTTATTTTGTCTAGGAGGAAATCCTAGAAATGTAAAACTTGAGGTTGGAAGACCTGATATGCTCAATGCCGCTATGGACGCAGAAGCTCCGGGAACAGACAAAACTGGAACTCCATTTTCAGAGGCAAGTTTTACAATACGGTATCCTGGATCTGAGACTCCTGGCGTACCCGCATCCGTAATTAGAGCAATACTCTTTCCTTCTTGAAGCAGAGACAGCAATTCCTCAGCTTTCTCAGTCTCATTGTGCTCGTGATAGCTTGTAAGCGGTTTTTGGATCTGATAGCGAGAAAGCAAATTCTTTGAAGTCCTGGTATCCTCACAAGCTATCAGATCTACTTCCTTTAAAACACTGAGCGCCCGCAAAGTAATATCTTCAAGGTTCCCAATAGGAGTTGAAACAATATAGAGCTTTGAACTCATTTATTAGATATTAAAAATAATTTCGTTAATTTGTATTACACTTCTTCTTCTGCTCGTAGTTTAGGCATTTATCTTTACCTTTTCCGCCGTTGATGCTGTTGGTTCCTGGTCCACCATCAAGGAAATCTTCTCCTTTATTACCTTCGATATAATCGTTTCCAGGGCCTCCATAGACAATATCATTTCCTCGGTTTCCTGTAATACGGTCATCGCCCTCTTCTCCATAAATGTGATCCGGGCCTCGGTCTCCTTGAATTACATCATTCCCATCGCCACCGCAAATATAGTCTTTACCCTCTTTACCGCTTATTTGGTCATTTCCACCTAATCCAACAATCACATCATCATCCATCGTCCCAGTAAGTATATCGTCACCGTCAGTACCTACAATCGTTGCAACCTTGCCATCACAGGTTGGTGGGGGTGGGGCTTTGTCTGGAGCTTTTTCATCTGTGGGCTGGGCTGTAGCAAAGCTAAAACCTATTAAAACCAACACTAAAACCATTAATCCTCTTAGAATGTTGTTTTTCATATCAATCCTCCCTATCAGTCTTATTCACAATCTCAATTAAACTACTTCAAAGAAAAAAAGTCAAGGAAAAACAGGTAGATATGAAATTTTTAATGAAATCTGTAATCTTTTCCATATATCTGCATCTAATAGATATTAAGACTTAAAAAACAGGAGGATATTATCATGATTAGGAATATATTAGTTTTGTCATTAATTGCTCTTTCACCCTATTTGGCTCTTGCTGACTCGCCCTTCCCAGTATGCAAAGACAATCCTAACGGTGTAGTTAAGGATTATTATGAGAGTGGGGCATTAAAAACAGAGTGGGGATGTAAAGAGGGTCATTTAAACGGTATTACCAATATGTATTATGAAAATGGTCAGCTCGACAAAGAATCAAATTATAAAAATAATGAAAGACAAGAAATCACAACTAGCTGGTACGAGGGTGGGGAATTAAAAAGTGTATGTAATTTCAACAACGGCAAGCTTAACGGAGAGCATAAAGTATTAAACAAAGATGGGTCTATTAAGGAACTTACCTATTATAAAGATGGGGTAGAGTTGGAATAACCGATTAATAAGTGGCGGAGAGCGAGGGATTCGAACCCCCAAGTCCGTGAGGACGCCGGTTTTCAAGACCGGTGCAATCGCCGTTCTGCCAGCTCTCCGTAATAGATTGACTTTCTATTATACCCTTAACAACTAAAATGTGTATAGATGAAGAAGTCAGAAACTATATTCACGCTTGCTTTAAGTCAAATCATCCTT
>BQJP01000013.1 GCA_021604765.1 Thermodesulfobacteriota bacterium | reverse complement strand
TTACATTACTCACTCCATTAAACTGGTAAGGAATAAACTCAGGAAGATCTATTCCCTTAACTTGTAACAATGCATTGAAAGAGGGCTGTGCTTTACTAAAAAGATTTACTAGTTCACTTCCATCACCATTGGCACTAGCTTTATAATCTTTTAATTCCCAAGAAACAAATCTAGCACCTGCAGTATCAATAACCCCTTTATATAAGGGACTGTCAATTGTGACTAAAGATCCTTGGGGGGTTGAATCCACTTCTTCAAAAGAATCGGGTTCTGG
The DNA here is from genome assembly GCA_021604765.1 of Thermodesulfobacteriota bacterium. Taxonomy (GTDB): domain Bacteria; phylum Desulfobacterota_D; class UBA1144; order Nemesobacterales; family UBA2774; genus CR02bin9. The sequence goes on along the minus strand of BQJP01000013.1, from coordinate 63,377 downwards.
ATCAAAATTATCGAACTGAACAGTGGACGTATCATCACTTGAAGGTGTTGTGCCATCTGTGGACTGAGATGCTGTTTCACTCTGTGTTTGCTTTTCCGGTATTGGAGGGCCACCAAAGAAATACGCGTGACCTATCATAATAAGAAAGGCAATTACTAAAAAAATAATCCAATTTAATCTATTTTCCATCCTTTATCCTTTACTTGACTGGATCATATCCTCCGTCACATAGTGGGTGACATCTTCCGATTCTCTTTAGAGTCAGCCAGAAACCTTTAATGAATCCATACTTATTAAACGCTTCCAGTGCATACTCGGAACAACTAGGATAGAATCTGCAAGAAGAAGGCAGGATAGGAGAAATCAAATATTTATAAGCTTTTATTAGTAATGTAACCGCATAAACCAAAAAACTTGTCTTCATGACAAATGTGACCTTATGGCTTCCTTAATCTCTCTCTCTACGTTTGAATAATTAAGTTTATCGCTCCACTTTGTAGCTAAAAAAACAACATCCAGTGAGTCAAAGAGAGATTTATTATTTCTAAAAACTTCCCTAACCACCCTCTTAATCCTATTCCGCTTAACAGCAGATCGAACATTTCTCTTACCTACCACTATTCCGGCTCTGGAATATCCTAACGAGTTATGAACATAGAGAATATTGAAATGCTTAGACCTGAGCCTCTTACTAGTACCAAAGATTCCCTCATACTCTGAGGATTTCCGTATCTTTAATTCTTTAGGAAATGAATAATTCAAAAGAAGGTTCATTTCTTAAAACGTTGTACTGTAAGACTATGTCTACCCTTTGCAATACGCCTTTTAAGAGTTCGTCTCCCGCCAGTTGTACTATTGCGCTCGCGAAAACCGTGTGTTCTTAATCTCTTCTTTACGTGAGGTTGATATGTTCTCTTCATATTATTTTACGACCTAAAATATTATTTTACGACCTAATTCTATTTTAGAACCCTTATTAATAAAACCCATATAATTTTGAGAACCTAAAATTAACACGAAACTATATGATGGTCAAGCAATGCTTAACTGATGAAACATTCATGAGAGCAATGCAATTTATATTATATTATTCCATATGAATAGCATTTTTATTTACTATCATTAAACAACTACAAGACATATCTATTAATTCAACATCAATACAGCTTATCTTATATTAGATCATGCAACAAATATTTGTTTCGCAACTGCGAAGAAGCCGCTTGACAACAGGAACTTCATGCATATAGTATTTACTTCAAAAAAGTTGTTAGGAATATCTGAGTATTTAGGTAATACTTAGATATCGTTGATTTCAGGATAACAATACTGAATTAAAATATACAAAACAGTTAAGACCGTTATTAAAGATATAAGAAAGAATCCCCAATGTAATATCTTAATTTGATTAAAGAGGTCTGGGAGCATTAAAGCTGTGAATAAAAATTTCAAATTTTCATTTTTAGGTTTTGTGAAAACAAGTTTTTTGTTTCTTTTCATAAACTTTGCTGTACTACTTGTAGCAAATTCAAACGGCATATCTGAACTAAATGCTGATAGTTTCACAAACTTCTTTAGTGGTTCTAATAAGATAAGTTTATTAAACGCACATCTTGTAGAAAACGAGTTAACAACCGATTTAAATGAATTGGGAATAGAGAATATTTCTCCTGAAGAAGCCGAGGTTTTTCTATTCATATTAAAATTATCAGAATCAATTACACCCACAGATGCTCGCAAACTTGCTAAACTAATTATTGATGAATGCGATAACTATGAACTAGATCCTTTTCTCATACTTGCTGTTATACAAACTGAAAGCAACTTCACTCCAAAAGCTGTTTCATCAAAAGGCGCTATAGGGTTGATGCAGGTTATGCCTAATACCGGAGAGTACGTGGCAGAGGACCTTGGGATTTCATATAACGGCAGAAAATCGTTATATGACCCACTAATCAATGTTAAGCTTGGGATTCACTACCTTTCATTCCTAGAAGAGAAGTTTGATACAGTAGAACACGCTTTGGCTGCATATAACTATGGACCCTCAAAGTTTGCAAACAGCAAAACACTTTCTAAGAACCTACCCAAATATGTAAAAAAGGTCCTTAACTTTAAGAGTTTCCTTGAAGAGGAAAGCATTTTACTCGCCAAAAACAGTTAGCATATTAAACTCAGAAAAAATCTCATATGATATGTTCTTGATATGCGCTTTGGGATAACCCTTCCAAACTTCGGCAAATACGCCGATAAAAATGAAATTATTAAAATAGCTACAGCAGCTCAGGAGCTTGAGTTTGACTCTGTGTGGGTTAGTGACCACATAGTTATTCCGGATACCCATGAAGGATTTGGGGAAGTATTCTACGATCCAATAGTCACTCTTTCTTATTTGGCTTCAATAACTAAAAAAATAAAGTTGGGCACAAGCGTAATAATCCTTCCATATAGAAACCCAGTCGTTTTTGCAAAAATGGTCTCTACTCTAGACCAACTATCAGGCGGAAGAATAATACTGGGCATAGGAGCTGGCTGGCTCGAAAAAGAATTTCAAGCTCTGAGTATTGCTTTCAGCAAGAGGGGAGAGATAACTGATGAATCCCTCAAAGTGCTGAAAACACTTTGGACTCAAGAGAATCCTAGCTTTGCTGGTAGAAACTTTCAATTCTCGGACATAAAGTTTCTACCAAAACCTATACAGAAGCCTTATCCACCTATTTGGATTGGGGGAGGAAGCGATAAAGCTATTGAGCGAGCTGTAACTTATGGAGACGGATGGCACCCAGTAGGATTAACTCCAGAGAAATTAAAAGAAAAGCTATTTATCATTCAGGATCACTTAAGAAAGCAGAAGAAAGAAAAATTTGTGATTTCGCTCAGAAGAAATCTGGAGATTACTGATAAAGAGATTGATGGAAATGACACTTTAAGGGGCTCCGTTGAAAAAATAGTCAGGGGTCTTAAAGAGTATAAGAATATCGGAGTAGATCATCTATTGCTACACTTTCTCAGTGGGACATCAGATGGTGTTCTTAATACCATGAAAAGATTTTCCAAAGAAATACGACCTCTTATATAAAGAATATTCCTACTTTATTATTTTAAATAATTCTGCTACGATTACTCAAATGATATACAAAAAATCCAAGATGGATCTCGGAGGATAAAATCATGAGTAAATATGCAGTGGAGTTGATAGGCACATTTTTCTTAGTACTAACAATTGGATTGGTGGTAATTGAGCCTGGAGCAGGAGCATTTGCGCCTGTAGCTATTGGATCAGTCCTAATGGTAATGATTTACGCTGGTGGTCATATTTCCGGAGCTCACTACAATCCAGCAGTAACACTAGCAGTATGGATGAGAGGAAGATGTCCTGCGAGCGATGTTCCGGGTTATATGATCTCACAATTTGCGGGTGGTATAATCGCTGCATTTGCAGTCTTTTTAATTAAAGGAAATGTTCCTGTTGTAACAAGCCCCATAAGTCCTATCCCCTCTTTACTTGCCGAATTTTTATTTACATTCGCGCTTTGCTATGTGGTTTTAAATGTAGCTACATCGAAAAGAACCGATGGAAATTCTTTTTACGGTCTAGCAATAGGTTTTACAGTGCTGGTCGGTGCCTATGCGGTAGGAAGTATTTCAGGCGGGGCATTTAATCCGGCTGTTGCCGTAGGAGTTATCACTATGGGTCTTATGGATATTTCAAGCATTTGGGTATTTCTTATTGCTAACTTTTTAGGTGGTATAGCAGCAGCCTTAGCATTTAATGCCCTTAATCCTGATGATAAGTAGTATTTAACTTACTTTGAGCACTATCCCGGGCGGTCTTAATCTCATCAACGGTTAGGGCCGTCCCCTTTGTTCCAGGATACATTAGTCGACCATTGTCATCATTGACATGCCCAAGTCCTAAAAGATGCCCGAATTCATGAGCGGTCACTCTATATGTTTGAACATCTCGTGAATCAGTTACTAAGATCAGATCACTGTTAATTGTCATCCCATTTAAGAATCCTATGCTTTTTGCATAATAAGCATTAAACAAAGATGGGCTTGGAACTTGGAAATCTAGATTTCTTCCATTTAAGAATGGATCATGATTTCCATTTGCAAGTTCTCTGATTATGCTTGAGGGCAAAACTATTCTTCCTATATATTTAATCTCAAATTTGATTCCCGCTTGTGCCCATACTTCGTTTGCCTTTTCAAGAACTACAATCATCCTCTCATTACTGCTTGGACTCGAAAGTATTCCTCTCTGATCGTCCAGTATATAAACAGAGATCGGAAGAGATATGAGATCTAATCTAGTATCTTTGGCTATAGTTTGAGTATCAACCATATAGCCCAGTGGTAGTAAGATGCTCAACGAGACAATTAATGCAGATATAGCTCGCAAACTCATATATAAAGAATATACATCATTATTGACTAATAATTAGTTTCATTGACTTAAATGCGGCATTTGTGGGATAATGAGATAGTGGGGTTAAAATTTCATTAAAATAAAGCCAAGTAGGAGAATCAATGGATAGTGGAAAGAACCAATTTACAGCCGCTTCGGTTCAAATGGCTCCCGTTTTTTTAAACAAAGACGAGACAATTGGAAAGATAGTAAGCTTAATTGAAGAAGCAAGCTCAAAGGGGGCTGAGCTAATAGTTTTTCCTGAAGCTATCATTCCTTGTTACCCTTACTGGCCAAAGGACTTGGGATCTATTGAAGGTAGGAAACAGGTTCTTGATGCCTATACAGAACTATATAAAAACTCAGTTGAAATTCCTAGCAAAGATACCGACAAACTAGGTAGAGCTGTCAAGAAAGCAGGTAGTTATGTAATAATCGGAGTGAACGAAAGAGACGGGGGAACACTTTATAACACTATCTTATATTTTGGAAAGAAAGGTGAGATTTTAGGCAAACACAGAAAACTCATGTCTATAGACAGTGAAAAATGTATATGGGGCATGGGTGGAGTAGAAGACTTAAAGGTCTTAGAAACGGATATAGGTAAAATTGGCGGATTCTTCTGCTATGAGCACCACCTCACACTCGCGAGATATGCAATGTTTACAAAGGGAGAGCAAATACATGCCGGTCTATGGGCTGGACATGGATTTGTTAAACCGACTATGGATTTTGCAAGTAAGCAATATGCTTTTGAGGGCCAAGTTTTTGTAATAGCTTCTTCAGGCTACATAAATGAGGACATGATCCCAGATAGTTTTCCGCTTAAAGATAAAACCTTATGGGATTACCCGGGTGGTAGTGGAATAATAAGCCCTAGAGGTGAATACATTGCTGGACCGGTTTATGGCAAAGAAGATATAATCTACGCTGATATTGATATGGATATGATAATCAGAGCCAAGGCTGTCATTGATGCTGTAGGGCATTTTTCCAGACCCGATATCCTAGAGCTTAATATAAAAGAGTAATTGTCTTACGCTTTATTTGTGATAATCAACGAGCAAAAATCTGTATTCTTCTATTCGGCTGATGCTATGAGATTTTCTTTTAGGTTCCAAAGCTCATCGGACAATGAGACATGATAGATATGAGGGTTCACAATACGTTTAATACCAGAATCTAAACATTCCATGTCACCTCGCCTTTTTTTGCGAAGTTCTTCTATTGATGGGAATTCATATACCAATTTCCCTTGATCCAGAATTTTTTCTAAAAGAGGCTCTGCTTTACTTAAATCGCTCTTTTTTAAGACTCTAGACTTTGTATGATCTGTTGGATGATGCAAAGCAATTTCATCCTTTTCTATTGGATTAGAATCACCGACAGTTATAAGGTCAGCTGTAGCCATCGCTCTTTTATCGTAAATACGCCATACATTTTTAGCACCAGGATTATGAGTTTTCTCACGGGATTCAGATAACTTTATGGAAGGTGTCCAATCATTTCCATTAGACAAAGCTACAAGCTTGTATACACCATCTAATGCGGGGGCTCCTTGAGAAGTTATTAAGCTTGTCCCTACACCATAAACTAGACGTTTAATAAGCCGATTTGGATCTACTCCAAATTTGGGAGCTTCCTTTTCTATCTGAGTTATTATTTGCCATACAACAAGTTCGTCAATCTGGTTTGAAAGCACTATTTTTGTGTTGGGGAATCCGGCTTTATCCAACATCGCTGCAGCCTGTATACTAAGATAAGCCAAGTCACCTGAGTCAAGCCTGATCCCGACAGGTTCATGCCCCTTTCGTCTTAGTTCTTCAAAAACAACAATTGCATTGGGTATACCGCTTTCTAATGTGCTGATTGTATCTACAAGAAGAAGACAGTCATCCGGGTAGAGCTCGGCATAAGCTCTAAAAGCGCCAAGTTCACCTTCTCCCATAGAAATGAACACTTGCACCATACTGTGCCCGTGCGTACCTTTTGGCGGATATCCAAGAAAGTGCGAAATTCCGACATTTGATGAAAAATCCGCACCTCCTATTAGAGCAGCCCGCACACCGGCATTCACACCCGAATCCTGACCACGACGTAGTCCAAACTCTAAAAGAGGCTGCTCTCTGGCCGTGTCTTTGATTCGTGCTGCTTTGGTTGCAATAAGGGTTTGATAATTGAGTTTATTAAGAAGACCTGATTCGAGAATTTGAGCCATCGCAAGTGGGCCTTGAATTACTGTGAGCGGAACATTGGGATGAACGACTCTACCCTCTGGGATAGCAGACATTGTGATCTTATCATAATTTCCATTCTCCCTTAACCAGTTAAGAAAATCATCTTTAAATATCCGATCTCCGGTCTCGCCTTTTTGATTTTGAAGGTAGTTAATATCCTCATCGGTAATGCAGCAATTTTGCATCCAGTTTACTGCCCACTCAAGCCCAGCATTTATACAATAACCCGCCTGATGAGAACCGTAGTCTGGATAATTTCTGAAGAAATGATCAAACTGCGCACTTTTTTCATGAATACCCATGGTGAAATAAAGCTGCGCCATGGTCAGCTGATATTGATCGGTAAAAAGTATTCCATCAGAGAGCTGAGATTGGTCATTATTCATTTTATGTATTGTAACAGGAATTAATTAAGTTCGGGTTAAGTGTAGGAATTCTGAAGAGGTGTCATAGTAATAAAAACAGTTTTGTAAGTATAAAATCGCCGATAATAATAAGAAGCAGTGCCACCACAACAGTTTCAGTAGTTGCTCGTCCAACGCCTTGAGTGCCGCCTTCAGCCCGCATTCCAATGTAGCAACCAGTAATAGCCACAATAATGCCAAAGAAGAATGTCTTAGCAATACCGCTTATGACATCTTCTTTAGTTACCCATTCTAGCATCGTAGAAAGAAATAACTGTGGCTTAACATCCAAATCTATATTGGACATAATCATAGCACCTAATATGCCAGAGAAATCTGCAATCATAGCTAAGATTGGAAATGATATAATAGCTGCAAGCAGCCTTGGAGCTACTAATTTCTTCATAGGATCAGCGCCCATGGTTCTAATAGCATCAATCTGCTCGGTAACCTTCATAGACCCTATCTCGGCTGTTATGCCAGCTCCTACCCTACCTCCAACAAGCAGTGAAGCTACAACTGGTCCCAGCTCTCTCACAAAAGACAGCGAAACTAGGGGCCCCACTAATCCCTTTGCTCCAAAGTTTACAAAACCCCAAGCTAACTGAACTACCATTACCATACCTATAGCCATAGCTGAGGCTATTACAATTGGTATCGATTTGAATCCTATTTCATCAATTTGTTCGAGCACTAACTTGAAATTAAAAGGACGGGTAAAAGTTGCAATTATTGACTTGTATAGAAAAATAAGAATTTCACCTACAGTCTCGATAAGGTTAAGTATATAAGATCCTATTCTTTCTATAAGGTTTGTAAACATGTCTATAAAGCCTTAAACTGCGATACAAAATTATTAAAATCTACAATTCCAAGATCGAAGTTTTGAGGAGATGAGGCATAGGTAAAATCATATATGCAAATATCTTTTTTCAGGACTACAGTTACGATTTTAATTGGGACATTATTGAGACTACCAGTATATATAGTTTTGAGCGCCTGCTGTCCGTCTACGGTTATTTCTTCCCGCTCTAAAGCCTCTTTACCTTTAATACCAATCAATAAAGATTCAGAAAGAGCTTTTAAGCTATATTTTTTCTTTTTCTCATTGCAGGTTGAATTCACAGTCATAGTGGCATCAATCTGTGAGTTAGTAAAAGCTAAGTCGCCACCCTCAACATTATTTCTTTTCCACGAAGCAGGCAAACTGCCTATTCTATAAGAAGTGTCGTCAGTTTGGAAAACTTGTCCGTTTAAATTGCCCGAATCATCATCACCAGCTGCCGCATAATATCCGACAAACCTTGTTACTGAGCAAGAATTGAGACCGACGATGCTTATAAATAAGAAAAGATATATAAAAAGTTTTGTCATATAATTAAATTAGGAGTTAAATTTACCGTTCTTTAGATTTGATCTATTAAAACCCAAGGTTTACCCCGCTGGGTTCTCAATCATACTTGAATCTCTTACAAAAACCAAGCATCATAAAGCCTAAAGAAACTTGTTTACTAAGGATGGTAAAAAGTTTGACCAAAGTTGAGGTTTATACAAGTACTTATTGTGCTTACTGTCATGCCGCCAAAGGCTTCCTAAAAAATAAGGGGGTCGAATTTATGGAGATTGACCTTACAAGCGATCATGAATTAAGAATAGAACTTGTTGAAAAGCACAAATGGAGAACCGTTCCGATTATCATAATTAATGATAATTTCATAGGCGGATATGATGAGCTTGTAGCATTAGAAAGAAAAGGCGAGCTAGATCAGCTGCTTGAAATCAAAATAGAAGAATAATCCAACCTCTCTGATTCCCATATGTTGACTCAGATAGAAGTCTAAATTAAGCTAACACCCCGATGACACAAAGCACTAAGAACGTTAGAACAAGGTTTGCCCCTAGCCCTACAGGCTCACTACACGTGGGTGGCGCAAGAACAGCTATTTTCAACTGGCTTTTTGCCAGGCATTTCAACGGTGAATTTATATTACGAATAGAGGATACCGATCAGGAAAGATCTACAGATGAATCCATTACTGAAATATTGGATGCTATGCAGTGGCTTGGTCTTGACTGGGATGGAAAACCATTTAGACAGTCTGAAAGATTGAACATATATCAAGAACATGCAAATAAGCTTTTAGAATCGGGGCATGCTTACAAATGTTATGTAACGCCTGAGGAACTAGAGGAAAAAAGAAAAGAGGCGCAGAGCAAAGGAGAGGTGCTTCGTTATAAACGAGAATGGGCAAAGCTAAATGAGAGCCCGAACAATCCTTACGCTATACGTCTACAAACGCCGGATGAAGGAACTATAGAAGTTCAGGATTTATTAAGAGGCACAATAACATTTGATGCAAGTGAAGTGGACGATTTTATAATTCTTAAGCGTGATGGATTTCCTACTTATAATTTTGCAGTTGTCGTAGATGATGCCACAATGGACATAACCCACATAATCAGGGGTGATGATCATTTAATAAATACCCCGAGACAAGTACTAATATACAACGCACTTTCATATGATATACCTCAGATAGCTCATGTTTCTATGATCCTGGGAGCAGACAATAAAAGACTCAGCAAACGCCATGGGGCAACTTCAGTTGTAGCTTTTAAAGATCAAGGCTATCTACCAGAAGCAATTATTAATTTTCTTTCCCGGCTAGGATGGTCTTATGGTAATCAGGAGATTTTCACCAAAGAAGAATTAATAGAGAAATTTACTTTAGATAATGTTGGCAAATCGGCAGCTGTATTTAACGAAGAAAAATTAGAGTGGCTAAATAGCTGGTATATAAAGAATGAGCCACCTGAAAAAATTGGCGAACTTGTTTTACCGCTGTTAAAAGAAAAAGGCCTCAATATAGATATAGATGAGAAGCTTATAAAAATTATCAAGGAGTTAAGTCAGCGCGCAAAAAACCTACTCGATATAGCTGATACGATTGATTACTTCTATGCTGATGGTATTGAATTTGAGGAAAAAGCCAAATCCAAATTTTTAACACCTGCCATAAAACCAGTACTTTCAGATATTACAGAAAGACTTTCCGACCTATCTGAATTTAATACAGATGAAATGCACAAAGTATTTGATCAGGTAATGGAAGAAAGAGAGCTTAAGCTAGGAAAGATTGCCCAACCTATAAGGGTTTCTCTTACTGGTGGAACAGTCAGCCCCGGGATTTTTGAAGTTATGGATATTTTAGGAAAAGATGAAGTACTTAAGCGTTTAAATAAAGCTTTAGATGTAATTCCGAATGAAGATGTATCCAATTAAAACTAATAATCTCATCTCTTATAAAATAAATTACGAGTAGTCAAAAAACCCTTTGCCGGATTTTCTTCCCAACCTTCCGGCACGAACCATTTGTCTGAGAAGGGGAGCAGCTCTGAATTTGGAATCCTGAAATTCTCTGTAAAACGTGTCCATGACATCAAGCGTTACATCCAGACCGATTAAATCTACCAATGCCAATGGGCCAATGGGCTGATTTGTCCCAAGCATCATTGCTTTATCAATATCCTCAGCACTCCCGACCCCATCCTGATAAGCAAACACTGCTTCATTTAACATTGGCACTAATATCCTGTTCACAATAAATCCTGGGCTATCTATAGTCATTACCGGCTCTTTACCTAGAGCTAAAGCAAAGTCATATGCGAACTGCGCTGTCTCGTCAGATGTCGCGAGTGTCTTTATTATTTCTACGAGTTTCATTACAGGTGCAGGATTAAAAAAATGCATACCTACAACTTTATCAGCTTTGCTTGTGCTTACTGCAATCTCAACTATAGGAAGGGATGAGGTATTGGTCGCAAGAATTACATCGTCCCCTGTTATATTATCAAGCTTGCTGTAAATTTCCTTCTTAATCCCCATATCTTCAAACACTGCCTCTATTACGAGATCTACATCGCCTAAATCTTCGAAGTTTGTTGTAGTTCTAATACAGCTAAGTATAGAATTGCTATGTTCGAGACTAATTGTTTCTTTTTTGACAAGCCTACCAAGGCTCTTTTCTATGGCTTTCGTACCTCTATCAAGAGCAGCGTCAGAAACATCCAGTAGTAAAACCTCTCGATCATTTGAAGCAACAACCTGTGCTATTCCAGAACCCATGGTTCCTGCTCCAATTACTGCAACTTTTTTTATATCCTTAACTTTCTTAGTCATGTCTAGCTCCTTCTTGAGACCTCATGTAAAGAAGTTCTATTATACCAAACTGTATATTGAATCTATATAAGAACCTCAAACATTGAAACCCTGTGTTTACCTATTTACAATAATCTCATGAAGGTCTTAGGTCTTACTGGAAATATAGCTAGCGGAAAAAGTGTTGTTGCGGAGATGTTTGAAGAGCACGGCGCAAAAGTGATTGATGTCGACGATATAGCAAGAAAGATCGTAGAGCCCAATAACCCGGCTTGGAAAGAGATAGTCGATATTTTTGGGCAGGGTATCCTAAATTCAGATAAGACAATAAACAGAAAAGCTCTAGGGGATATAATATTTAATGATGATATTAAACGTAAAAAGTTAAATGAGATAACCCACCCAAAGATAATAGGCCATGCTAGAGAAACAGTTGAAAAATATAGAGATGACAATGTCGAAGTAGTTATTATTGAGGCTGCTCTTATTGTGGAAAAGGGTGGTATTAATAATTTACTCGACAAGTTGATAGTTGTAACGTCAGACAAAGAATCACAGATAGCACGACTCTCAGAGAGAAATGGATTATCCAAAGAGGAAGCTCTTTCCCGTATTAATTCACAAATGCCTGAGTCCGAAAAAGCCAAGGTTGCGGATTACATAATTGACAACTCAGGAACCAAAGAAGAGACTCAAACCCAGGTTGACAATCTATGGGTAGAATTGGTGAAATTTTAAAAAACCATAAATAGTAACACTCTAATAATTTTAATTTGTCTCACGTTCTTAAAAAATATTATCTCAATCATGTCTTCAAACTTGCCAACTATTGTTTTTCTGAGTAGATTTTTTCACTCTTAACGACCTTCAAAGGAGCAGAGAATGAAGGAAAAAATAGAATTACTTGAACAAAAAGATAAAGAAGCTGAATCAGGGGGCGGGGAATCCCGCATAAAGAAACAACATGACAGCGGCAAACTTACAGCCAGAGAAAGAATAGACCTACTCCTTGATAAAAACACATTTGTAGAATTAGATAAGTTCGTTGTACACAGATGCAATGACTTTGGAATGGATGACAAAAAATTCCTTGGTGACGGCGTTGTAACCGGATATGGCAAAGTTGAAGGGCGCCAAGTTTTTGTATTCGCTCAGGACTTCACAGTGTTCGGTGGCTCACTAGGAATGGAGCATGGAAGAAAGATATGCAAAATTATGGATCTTGCCATGCAGGTCGGAGCGCCGGTAATTGGATTAAGTGATTCAGGCGGTGCAAGGATTCAAGAAGGAGTTGAAAGCCTTGCCGGATATGCCGAGATTTTTTCCCGAAATGTATTAGCATCAGGCGTTGTACCCCAAATTTCTTCCATCATGGGACCTTGCGCTGGAGGAGCAGTCTACTCTCCCGCTATTACCGATTTCACTATAATGGTTAAAGATAAGAGCTATATGTTCATAACGGGCCCTGATGTAATCAAAGCTGTAACACACGAAGAGGTCAATTCTGAGGATTTGGGCGGCGCTATGGTTCATAACTCCAGAAGCGGTGTGGCCCACTTTGCCGCTGAAGATGACAAAGAATCAATTTTACTTGTAAAAGAACTATTAAGCTTCCTTCCTTCAAACAATATGGAAGATCCACCTAGGATTACAACCGAAGATCCATCAGATAGGCGTGACATGGGGCTCAGAGCCATAGTTCCTGAAAACCCAAATAAGCCCTACGATATGAAAGATGTCGTAAGATCAGTAGTCGACGATGGTTATTTCTTTGAAATACAAGAGCATTTTGCACAAAATATCATTATTGGATTTGCCAGATTAGCAGGCAGGGTAGTAGGTATAGTAGGCAACCAACCAAATATGTTAGCTGGATGTCTTGATATTGATGCATCTATCAAGGGTGGCAGATTTGTAAGATTTTGTGACTGCTTTAATATCCCAATTTTAACATTAGAAGATGTGCCTGGATTCCTACCCGGAACTTCACAAGAGTGGGGAGGAATTATTAAACACGGAGCTAAATTGCTCTATGCCTACTGCGAAGCAACAGTTCCGAGGGTGACAGTTATTACCAGAAAAGCCTATGGCGGCGCCTATGATGTTATGAACTCCAGACATATTAGGGGAGATATGACCCTGGCGTACCCAACAGCTGAGATTGCAGTTATTGGCTCAGAGGGTGCAGTAAATATTATTTCTAGAGGGCAAATCGCACAAGCTGATGACCCTGAGGCAGAAAGAGCAAGACTAATGGAAGAGTATAAAGAAAATTTCGCTAATCCTTACAAAGCTGCAGAGCTTGGTTATGTGGATGAAGTTATTAAACCTGAAGATACAAGACCAAGAGTAATAGCGGCATTTGAAATGCTTGACGGGAAAAGACAAACTCTTCCTCCTAAAAAGCACGGAAACATTCCACTTTAACAACAAAGGACATACTGAATGTTTAAGAAAATATTAATAGCAAACAGAGGGGAGATAGCGGTAAGGATTATTAGAGCCTGTAAGGAATTAGGCGCTACTACTGTTGCTGTCTATTCTGACGCCGATCGCAAGTCGCTGCATGTAGCCCTTGCAGACGAAGCATATCATATAGGAGGTTCAGCCCCTGCTGAAAGTTACCTTGTCATAGACAAGATAATTGACGTTGCTAAGAAGTCAGGCGCCGAGGCAATTCACCCTGGATTTGGTTTCCTTTCAGAGAACGAAAAATTCGCAAAAAGATGTGAAAAAGAAAAAATCGTATTTATAGGACCTTCTGCAGAAGCCATTCGCTTGATGGGTGATAAAATTACAGCAAGAAATATAGCGCAGGAGGCCAAAGTACCTCTAGTACCTGGTTCGGATGGCGCTGTATCAGATGTGGAAGCACCATTGGTTGCAGATAAAATCGGATACCCGGTAATGATCAAAGCCTCTGCTGGCGGTGGTGGAAAGGGAATGAGGCTAGTTAGAAATAAAGAAGATTTTGAAAGCTCACTTCGTATGGCAAAAAGTGAAGCGCGTTCTTCATTTGGTGACGATTCGGTATTTGTTGAGCGCTTTGTCGAAGAGCCAAGACATGTTGAGATCCAAATCATTGCAGATACTCATGGAAATACTCTTTATTTGTTTGAACGTGAATGTTCAATACAGAGGAGACACCAAAAAGTAATTGAGGAAGCCCCTTCTCCGGGTATTAGCGCAAAAACCAGGAAAAAAATGGGCGAGGTTGCTGTCAGGATATCTAAAGCCGTAAATTACAGCGGTGCCGGAACAGTTGAGTTTATAATGGATCAGAAAGAAAATTTCTACTTTCTTGAGATGAATACCCGTGTACAAGTGGAGCATCCCGTAACAGAAATGATCACCGGTTTTGATATAGTAAAATGGATGGTGCGTATAGCTAACGGAGAGAAATTACCATTCAAGCAAAAAGATTTATCCATAAATGGATGGGCTGTTGAATGCAGGGTATATGCTGAAGATCCTGAAACCAATTTTATGCCTTCACCTGGATTACTGCATTATGTTAAAGCTCCAACTGGACCTGGCATAAGAGATGATTCTTCAATATATAGCGGATATGAAGTTACTTCTTTTTATGACCCTATGTTATCAAAGTTGGTAGTTTGGGCAGAATCCAGAGAGGCAGCAATTGATAAAATGGCATCGGCGCTAAAAGAATACATCGTTCTAGGCGTAAAAACTAATATTGGATTTCTGATCCGTGTAATGAACAACGATGTCTTTAGAGAGGGGAAATTGGACACCGGATTTATAGAGAAACACCCTGAACTACTAACAGCAGGAGAAGTTGATATTGAACCCGCCATAATCGCAGCAGCACTAGCAGTTGGGAATGCAGAAGAAAGTACAGGTTCTGATAAAGGTCCTCAGTCAAACTGGAAGCTCCTAGGAAGAAAGGCCGGACTTTCCGGGGGTACACTAATATGACATATACATTTAAAATCAAAGACAAGGTCTTTTCAGTAGAGATTGAGCAAGAAAAAGACCAAACAGTAGTTAAGATTAACGAAGAAGGCAGACCTGTTGAGTTTGAAAAAATCGACGACTATATTTACTCGATAATAGTGGATGGAAAATCACTTACGATTGGCGTATTGAAGAATGGTAACAATATCCAAGTCTTCATGGATGGAGACTTGTTTGAAATTGAAGCAATATCAGAGAGAGACCAGATGAAATCTTCACAGGTTTTATCGGGTGTTCAGGAAATTAAATCACCTATGCCAAGTAGAGTTGTTAAGATACTCAAAGAAATCGGTGATGAAGTAGACGCAGACGAAGGAATCGTTGTAGTTGAAGCCATGAAAATGGAAAGTGAGCTAAAATCTCCGATCGAAGGAAAGGTAACAGATGTATTAGTAAACGAAGGGGATGCTGTTGAAGCTGGAAATACACTTTTGATTGTATCTTCTGACTAAGTTACTCTCAGTCTTTTCAATACTTACTTAATAATATTCATACCCAAAAGCTATGGTTGCGTTTCAAGCATAGAAACTTTAGCAACTAAAGCCCCAAATTCTTCTATAGTAAGAGTTTCAGCTCTCCTTTTTTTATTGATCCCTGCTAGTTCAAGAGATTTTGCAGCAGATTCTTTAGACAAAATAGACTGGAGAGAATTCCCTATCATCTTTCTTCTAGAAGAGAATGCTGCCCTAACTACTCTTTCATATAATACCTCATCTGAAACTTTAGTCCTGGGTGTTTTGAGAGGAATTAATTTCAATACTACTGAGTCGACCTTGGGTTTTGGCCAAAACGACTCCGGCGATACGCGAAACTCTGATGTAATATCCATAAAAGTTTGCAGCAAAACCGACATAGATCCATAGGTCTTTCCTCCGGGGCTAGCAGCTATCCTCTCACCAACCTCAAGTTGGAGCATTAGTACCATAGACGAAAGATATTCACGAGCTTCAAGCAATTTAAACAAAAGCGGAGTTGAAACACTATATGGGAGATTTGCAATTACCTTTAACTTATGTCCATAATAAATTTTGTTGTAATCCACTTTTAATGCGTCCTGATTTATGAGCTCAACGTTAGAGTGGTCATGAAAGGACTGGCTGAGATAATCTGCAAGTTTTTTATCCTTCTCAATAGCCACAACTCTTCGGGCCTTTTCTGCCAAAGCAAATGTAAGAGCTCCTAGACCTGGCCCTATTTCTATCACTTCATCATCTGAGGAGAGTTCTGAAACATTTACAATACGATCAATAACTCGGTAATCCTTAATAAAATTCTGTCCAAGCTGCTTGCTCGGATGTGAGCTTAAATTAGAGAAAAACTCTTTAGGGTTAACTGTATTTTTCATGTTGCTTGGTAAATGTTATCAAGTTTAAAGAATATCTAGGTTTGGGAAAAGTGATATTAATTTGTGATACAGCTTATAACTTAACTCGTCTATGTACCGAGTTCTTCAAAAGATATATCCTCGTAATGAACCACCTTATCTTTACCCTGCTCTTTAGACTCATATAGAGCCTTATCTGCTTTTTCTATTAGAGTTTCGCTATCTGGAGCATTTTCAGGGTATGTGGCTATGCCAATGCTCAAAGTAATATTGAACTCATCACCTTTGAACTTAAAAGGCATGTTTTTGATACTATTTTTAATTTTTTGAGCGACTATAAGAGAACCTCTCTTATTGGTATTGGGGAGAACAACTGCAAATTCATCCCCACCGTATCTTGCTGACACATCAATTTTGCGAAGTGACTCTACTAGTACCTTTCCAACAAATGACAAAACACTATCTCCTGCTTGGTGTCCATAATTATCATTAACGTGCTTTAAATCATCCAAATCGATCAAGATAATAGACGCCTTCTCATCATATCTATCACAATGGGCTACTGTATAAGAAAGCATTTCGTGAAAATGTCTGTAGTTATGCAACCCTGTGAGCCCGTCTTTCAAAGCAAGTTCTTTTACACTTTGATAATCTAAAGTGGATTTAATAAATTTAGCGGATTCACTACAAATAATTTTAGCAATACCAATTTCACTTTCATTAAAAAAGCGTTTTTCTTTGCGCGCGATTATCACAGATCCCAAGACAGTTGCTTCTTGATTTTCTCCTTCAGGTATTTTTTCAATTATAGGGTAAATTAAAACTGACTTTATATTTTTGATACCCAATGCAAAATCGATTTCTTTTCCAAAGATGCTTCTATATTTTGTTCTAGCCGAAAGATCGTCTGTATTAAAATAGTTCTTTCCCTCATGTACTAGCCATGTGAGTGTATCAGTATATGGAATTTCATTACCTTCCAGATGATTCTTGTCTTTCTCACTAATTCTTTTTAATACACTTATACCATCTTCTTCATTGAACTCAGAAATACCTATAAAATCCGCTTCCAATACCTTTTGGAGACTATCCACAATATGATCCATTGCTCCATCAACACTATTTGTGGAATTGAGTTTTTGTGTAAATTCATAAAAGGAATTAAGCTCCTGAGTACTTAGCTTAGCTTGCTCAGAAAGCTGGAAACGGTCTATAATCTCACCAATTCGATCTGAAATAAGTGAAACTATAAGCTTTTCTTTTTCTCCGAATACATTTTTATCCATGCTATCTATAATTAATATTCCAACAACATCTCTTTTACTTTCAGGTATATGTTTCTCAGCTTTCATCAGCAATGGGTTAGCATAAAGAGATCTAACAGGAATATCTTTTGTATAGTAAATAAGGTTCTGTCTAACATTTTTTATGCTTGTTATTAAAACAGGTGTTTTTGTTTTTAATACCCAGCCAAGATAACCGCTACGAAAACTTACACGTTGCCCTTTGTCTATGTAATCTCCACTATTAGATACATAGTCCGCTATTACAAAAAGACCATCGTCCATTTTCATATAAAACAATATACTGTGACTTTGAATAAGATTACTAAGTATTTCAATAGCTTTATTTATATCGGCTCTTAACTCTTTAATATTATCAGATTCATTTTCATCATTCTCTGAATTTTCAGACATAAAATTATTGATAGGAAGTTTCTTAACGCTTCCTTTTTTTAGCATATTTGAACCTATTGGAAGCTTGTTTCCTTTAAGTAAAAATCCTAAGATTAATGTCGAAAAAAGGAGTATCACTATTTGGTAGGGTAGTGATGGACTTTGAAACTGAGTTATCTGTAGAACAGATACTATCACGAAAGAGAGCCCTGCTGCAGGCCAACCAAACACAAGAACAACTATAGGCATTAATACATAGGAGAATGGAAACAGTTTATTTCCAGAAATCTCAAGAATTATTTCAAATACCAGTGTAAATAGAAGTGAAAATTCTATTTGATCCATTAATGATAGGTTTTTTACAGAGGAAGAAATATAATTTGCAGATTTGTAACCAACAGCAGAAATTAGCAGTAGAGATGCTAAAATAGAGTAGAAATTAAGACTTTGAAAACTATTCTTATAAATAAGGGCAATAACTAAAATAGAGAGGATAACTACAAAGACTTTGCCCAAGATATAGTTTGAGAATTTAATTTTACTCTTGAAATCTATAGACTTTTTCACCTTTTTTGATCATCCCCAATTCTTGTCTTATTACTTTTTCCTTATAAGAGTCGTCTGATTCTATCAATTCTATTTTTTTCATTAGTTCATTATTCGCTTTCTCTAATTTTAGCGATTCTACTTTTACTTTCTCGTTCTCTTGGTGAAGGGCGTAGACTTGAGTAATTTCTCTGGCAAAAAGATATACCATTAGAGAGACGACTGTGATCACGAGAATAATTCTGATTATTGTCCTTTCCATTTTACAATATAGCCAAATCACCGGTAATAAAGGGATTTGATCTTCTTTCAATTCCAATTGTCGTAAACGGACCATGACCAGGGTAAACGTTATATGAATCGGGAAGCGCCATAAGCTTTGACTTTATCGAACCGACAAGCTCTCTCATAGAAGTACCTCCTGTGAGATCAACTCTGCCCACGCTTCCGGCAAATAGCGTATCTCCAGAAATAATATGATCATCTATTACAAAGCAGACACTGCCCCAGCTATGCCCTGGAGTATGCAAAACCTTGGCCTTAAGATTACCAATTTCAATATCATCCCCTTCTTCAATATATACATCTATTTTAGGTACACGCACATTGCCAAATTGGGGGAATCTTTCAGCTGCTTCGGGCAAAACCTCGAGAACAGGTTCGTCCTCAGGATGCAGGTAAAAGTCGACACCAAGTTCTTCTTTGGCTTGCTGTACTCCCGCTGCGTGATCAATGTGACTATGTGTATTTACTATCTTCGTAATCTTCAATCCTGAATTTTTAATTTCAGATAAAATTTCATCCATCTGCTCGCCGGGATCAATTAAAATACCTTCATTTGTTTCTTCGTCCCCAAGGATGTAGCAGTTAGTCATAAAAATTCCGCCCGGTATGCACTTAATAATCATAAACTTTATTCAACTCCCTTGTTCAAATTATAGTGAACTCTTCAAACTCTTCGATGTAAGGCTGCCAATCTAACTTAACCAACTCTATTATTGAATGATCAGGTCCTTCATGACACCAAGCCACAAGTTCTTGAAGTTGTTTCCCTGAACCTTCGGAAATAACTTCGACAGTTCCGTCTGGTTTATTTCTCACGAATCCTTTGAGTCCTAGTTCTACGGCTTTGTCTTTAGTGGATGCTCTAAAAAATACTCCTTGAACCTTTCCGTAAATAATAAGATGTACTCTTTTTTTATCCATCCAATAAGCTCAGATTACCAAAATGCACAATTTCTGTCAACCTCTTAGCAGGCTTAATATTGTCAGATTTCCGCAACTTAGGACGCAATCATTAAGAATTTCTTTAATAATTTGAACTAAATCACTGTTTGAATAAATAACCAATCATTAACGCTTAACTTGCTTTTATAAGAGTATTATAAGGATAAGATTCAATATAAATCTCTAAATGTTTGACAGTCAAAATTCGAAGATGTATTTTGTTTAGGTATGAGTGAATATAAAGCCTGGTTTACCTGTATCAATGAAGAGTGTGGTGAGACTTATCCTTTAGATGAAATAATCTACAGATGTAAGAAATGCGACAATCTGCTGGAAGTAACCCACGATCTGGACAAACTTAAAGAAACCTCTGCTACAGAATGGAAAGCTATATTTGATGATCGTTACCGAAGACAGTCCTGGCCTTACGGGAGTTCTGTCTGGGGCAAGAAAGAATGGGTCTGTCCATATGTCGAAGATGAAAATATAGTTTCAATGTACGAGGGCGCTACTAATCTTTTCTGGGCTGAGAGATTTGGTAAGCAGATTGGCATGGAAGAGCTATGGTTAAAAATGTGCGGAAACAGCCATACTGGTTCTTTTAAAGATCTAGGAATGACAGTACTTGTTTCAGTTGTGAAGCAGATGATTGCCAACGGCAAAGATGTACCCGCGGTAGCTTGTGCATCTACAGGCGATACTTCTGCAGCGCTGGCAGCATATTGCGCCAGTGCGGGAATACCAGCCATTGTTTTTCTGCCAAAAGATAAGGTCTCTGTTGCTCAGCTTGTTCAACCTATTTCTAATGGAGCCTTGGTGCTTTCATTAGATACTGACTTTGATGGATGTATGGAGATGGTGCAGAAGATTTGCACTCAAAACAATATATATCTTGCAAATTCTATCAACTCACTCAGAATTGAAGGGCAAAAAACAATTAGTATAGAATTGTGCCAACAGTTTGATTGGGAGGTCCCTGATTGGATTATTATTCCTGGGGGTAACTTAGGAAATATTTCGGCTTTAGGAAAGGGATTCTTGATGATGAAGGATCTTGGTCTTATTAATAAGTTGCCGAGATTAGTGTGTGCTCAGGCTGAACATGCCAATCCACTTTATTTGAGTTACTTAAAGAATTTTGAGGAATTCCATCCTGTTAAAGCTAAAAAAACTCTAGCTAATGCAATTCAGATTGGAAATCCTGTAAGTGTTAATAAAGCAATTCGGACGTTGAAAGAGTTTGATGGCATAGTGGAGCAGGCAAGTGAGGAAGAGCTTGCAAATGCTTCGGCGCAAGTTGATAAAACAGGAACATTTAACTGCCCGCACACTGGTGTTGCTCTTGCCGCTTTTCTAAAATTAAAGGAAAAGGGAACTTTCAAACCTGATGATAAAATAGTCATAATTTCAACTGCGCATGGTCTTAAATTCGTTGAGTTTAAAATTGGCTACCACAAGAAGGAACTTGAAGGATTTTACTCAAAGTATGCAAACACTCCTATTGAGCTTCCAGCCGATTATGATGCTGTGAAAGATGCGATTTTTTCAAAAATTGGTGAGTAGTAAGCTTATCTCTCTATAGTGCTTCTAGATATGAAAAAGAATTTGAAGGGCCTTTACGTAATTACTGATAAAGAACTTATTGACCGGGACCAGTTTGTTGTAACTGTGGAGAAGTCCATCAAAGGCGGGGCAAGTATAGTGCAGTTAAGAGAGAAAGACACTCCAGAAAAAGAGATTATAGATTTAGGCCGTCAGATTCTAAAAGTAACAAGAAAATATAATGTACCTCTTATAATCAATGACTCTCCTGAACTGACTAGAGAAATAGGGGCAGACGGGGTTCATTTGGGTGGAGAGGACTGCTCCATTGCAAAGGCAAGAGAGCTACTTGGAAACGATATAATAATCGGCGTGACCTGTTATAACGAGGTTGAAAGAGGTCTGTATGCAGTTCAGAATGGAGCTGACTATGTAGCCTTTGGAACACCTTACAACACACCAACTAAACCGGACAGAGAACCCACTTCAATTGACACTCTAAAGGAAGCTGTGAGTCTAATTAAGACTATTCCAGTATTTGCAATTGGCGGAATCACAAAAGAAAACGCTGGGACCATCTTAGAAACTGGCGTTGACGGGATTGCAGTTATCACAAGCATATTCGGATCTGCTGATCCTGAAACTTCGGCTAGAGAATTAACTAAGTTATATGGTGAGAATTAAAGAATTCCTGAAAAATCTTTTCCCTTTCTTTTAGTACCAATCCTTTCTGCAAGAGCGTGCGATACTAGTGGAAGAGCAATTGTTGCGTCACAATAGCATTGAACTAAGCTGCCTTCAGGATCTTCTTTACCCCACGAAACTGCTTCTTCAAACGTACAACCTGAGAGCCCGCCCCACTGTGGAGAGTCGGTTGTTATTTGAATAGCGTATTTGTGAGGGTAATAGGTTTCAGCTTCACCTGTTCCCTTTCTATTTAACCCGGACTGCCTGTTTGGAACATGTCTGTCTTCATAAAGAAGATCGCCTGTTACGGCAAATAGTTGGATAAAGTCCTTAGGCACTCCACCGCCGATGTATATAACTGCTGTATCTTTTACTGTTTCGCCCAAAGTCATAAATTCTACATAGTCTTTTATTGCATCAATTGTAAGATC
This sequence comes from Thermodesulfobacteriota bacterium, assembly GCA_021604765.1. Classification (GTDB taxonomy): domain Bacteria; phylum Desulfobacterota_D; class UBA1144; order Nemesobacterales; family UBA2774; genus CR02bin9. The sequence continues at coordinate 40,755 of BQJP01000013.1, read as the reverse complement.
AAATCCTTTACTTTTCGCGATAAGTGCGGCATCTCCATACGGGCTGTCTGCAATTGCTGGACAGAATACGGGAACGCCATGTTCGGCAGCTTTGGCTACAATACTTGGAATATTTTTCTGAGCCAACCATTTTCCGCATTCAAGGAGTAACTCTCTTGAAGAGTAATTGTAGGAGTCATCAAGAGTCAGAATAAACTCGCCCAAGAGCTCAGTCATTACTAAATAATCTGTTTCTTTTCCATATACATCGTAGTAGCGGTTTAAACCTTCCCTAAAAAGGGCCTTATTGTTTTCAGTGTGAGAACCCTGCCAGTAATCAAAACCCATAGCATCTATGATGTCCTCAGAAATGTTGGCACCAGTAGGAACAAGAATGTCTACATAGCGGTTTTCAATAAGCCAGTTTATAATCTTCCACTGACCTGTGGTAGAAAGCGATCCAGTATAGCCAAGTAGAATTGTAACGTCATCGTCCTTGATCATCTGCTCAAATACATCGACGACCCGAGCTAAACTCTTGCCTTGAAAACCGGTCTGAGCCATTTCTGAAAGTAGTTGTGATACTGTTTTAGGCCCATCAACTTCAATTGCTTTTACTTTTTTGTTAAGAAAATCATCCATTGTCTTTTCATTCTTATCAGCCATTAGTTATAAAACCTCCATAGATGCTAAGTAAAATCGAGCGTTCAAGATACCACACTAAGTATAAATATCAAAGAGGGGAATTAGATTACAATGTTTACTAGTTTTTTGGGAACGACAATTACTTTCTTAGGTTCTTTTCCTTCAATGTAGCTTTGGACCTTCTCGTCAGCAAATGCGGCTTCTTTTATCTGATCCTGATCAGAATCCGGATCCATAGTTAACTGGCCCCTCACCTTACCGTTTACTTGAACTACAATATTTATTGCAGCGCTCTGTACAAGAGCCTGATTCCAGGTGATCCATTCTTTATCTACAAGAGTCTCCTCATAACCAAGCTCGTGCCAAAGCTCCTCTGATATATGTGGTGCCATAGGGTAAAGAAGCCTTATCATAGCCTCAACCGATTCTCTGAGCACCGACAAATCACTCTCTCCATTGGGCTCAAAACGAGATGTATCATTCAGCAATTCCATCACTGCCGCAATCGCAGTATTAAAAGAAAATCTGTCCAGATCTTCAGTTACTTTTTTAATAGTCTTGTGTGTTTTTGTCAAAAGCTCTTTTGCCGGTTTCGAAATTTCCTTAAGTTGAACAACGACACCTTTAACTCCTTCAATTTTCTCAAATACATCAAAGATAAGACGCCAGACTCGGTTCAGAAAACGAAATGAGCCTTCTACACCTTCGTTGCTCCAGTCCAAATCTCTATTTACAGGTGCCGCAAACATTATAAATAATCTGACTGTGTCAGCGCCGTATTTAGCGATCATGTCGTCAGGGTCAACGATATTTCCAACAGACTTGGACATCTTTGTCCCGTCTTTTATTACCATTCCCTGGGTTAGTAAGTTTTTAAAAGGCTCGTCCAGATCACACATTCCGAGATCACGAAGCGCTTTTGTAAAAAATCTGGCATATAGAAGATGGAGAATCGCATGCTCAATTCCACCAATGTACTGGTCTACAGAAAGCCAGTAAGCAACTTCTTCTTTATCGAAAATTCCGTCAGTATCTTTTGGTGATGCATAACGGAGGAAATACCATGAGGATTCCACAAATGTATCCATTGTGTCAGTTTCACGCTTTGCCGAACCTCCACATTCAGGACAACTAACATTTACAAAGCTCTCGACTTTAGAAAGCGGGGATCCGCCCTTGCCAGTGAATTCTATATCGAGCGGAAGTTCTACTGGGAGATCCTCATCCGGAACAGGAACTGCCCCACACTTATCGCAATAAATAATGGGAATTGGAGTTCCCCAGTACCTTTGTCTGGATATTCCCCAATCTCGCAGCCTGTAATTAATCTGCTTTTCACCAAGTCCATTTTCCTCAATATAATCGATTATCTTCTCTTTGCCCTCTTCGGAATCGATATCAGAGAAATTCTGAGAATTAGTCATAACACCAGGCTCTACATAAGCCTCTGTTATTTTATGCGGATCTAGTTCAACGCCCTCTGGCTGAATAACGATCCTTATCGGTAAGTTGTATTGCTTAGCAAACTCAAAATCTCTTTGATCATGTGCCGGCACACACATAATTATTCCTGTGCCATATTCGACTAGAACGAAGTTAGCAACATAGATAGGAATGCTCTGATGAGTGAAAGGGTTTATGGCATAAGCGCCTGTAAAGACACCTTCCTTTTTTGTTCCTTCTGCTACTCTCTCTAAATTGCTCTGTTTTTTAACCCTACTAACAAATTCTTGAACTTCCTCTTCTTCGGGTTTTCCCTTTATCAGCTCTTCTACTAGCGGATGATCCGGAGCGATACTCATATAAGTAACACCAAAAACTGTATCCGGACGAGTAGTAAAGACTTTGAGGCTTTCTTCTCCTCCAACAGGTTCCTGAAGTTTAAACTTAATTTCTGCTCCTGTGCTCTTACCTATCCAGTTTTTCTGCATAGAAAGTACTCTTTCCGGCCAGCCGTCTTTTAACTTATCTGCCCATTCAAGAAGCTCTTCGGTATATTCAGTTGTTTTAAAGAACCAGCCAGCCATCTCTTTTAATTCAACCTCTGAACCACAGCGCCAGCATAATCCATCCTCAACTTGCTCATTGGCCAAAACAGTCTCACAAGATGGGCACCAGTTAACCGTTGTCGACTTTTGGTAAGCTAATCCCTTCTTTAACATGTGGGTAAATACCATCTGCTCCCATTTGTAATAGGTCGGATCACATGTGGCTATTTCTCTAGTCCAATCATAGCTGTAGCCAAGTTTCTTTAGCTGAGCTTTCATTTGCTCAATGTTTTCATAAGTCCACTTTGCTGGGTGAACCCCGCGCTCAATTGCGGCGTTCTCAGCAGGAAGTCCAAAAGCGTCCCATCCAATAGGATGAAGCACATTAAATCCCCTCGTGCGTTTATAACGCGCAGTGACGTCGCCGATTGTATAATTTCTTACATGGCCCATATGAATACGGCCAGATGGGTATGGGAACATCTCTAATACATAATATTTCTTCTTATCGTTATCTACTTCAACTTGGTATAACTTCTTCTCGTCCCAATCCGTTCGCCACTTATTTTCTATCTCTTTAGGGTTATAACTCTCTTTCATTTTTTATCTTATCTGCTCCAAAAAGTTTTATTTAGGATAGAATGATTTACCAGAAACACAAGAAGAGTTCAAAATGTCTCGGATGATTTAAACTATTTTTACAATTGGAGGATGTTGTATTATATTAGGGATGAATAATTATGAGCACAGATAATGAACTAAAAGAAATTGTAAATGACCTCAAAAACTATCTGGAGTTTCAACAATCCATGGGCATAGAAACTATCCCTGCTCAGAAACTTGAGGCCAAACAAAACACTCCTGAAATATCTGAAAAAACAGAACCGAGGACAGAGCCAATGGCCAAGACAACTAGACCACCTGATGAAGATTTAATCACAATTGAAGAACCTGCTGGTTTATTCGACGGTAAAACTATGACGCTTGAAGAAATTAGAGAAGAAATTGGTGATTGCACAAGATGTCAGCTTCATGAAGGAAGAACAAACCTTGTATTTGGAGATGGGAACCCTAAAGCGAGGCTCATGTTTGTAGGAGAGGGTCCGGGGCGTGACGAGGATATGCAGGGAAAACCTTTTGTTGGGCGCTCAGGAAAACTTCTTACAAAAATCATAGAAGCAATGGGACTTACCAGAGATCAAGTTTATATTGGTAACGTTGTTAAGTGCCGCCCACCCAACAATAGAACACCAGAACAAAATGAAATGGATACATGTGAGCAGTTTTTGTTTAAGCAGATAAGATTTATTAAACCAGAAGTTATAGTTTGCCTGGGTGCAACAGCAGCAAAATCTATATTAAAAACTAAAGCGAGCCTTGGAAGCTTGAGAGGCAAATTTCACTCGTATAGCGGATCTAAACTTATGGTTACTTACCATCCCGCCGCACTTTTAAGAAATCCTAATTTTAAGAAACCCGCTTGGGAAGATATGCAGGTAGTCATGAAGGAGTTAGGACTTCCCTTGCGAAAGAAATAAGAACCAGGGCGATTAGCTCAGTGGATTAGAGCGCAGGCCTCCGAAGCCTGAGGTCGGGGGTTCAAATCCCCCATCGCCCGCCATAAAATATTCAATATTATGAGCTAGATATACCATATACCCACATTCACTAGAAGTAACCAAATCGACTTTGGTGTCCAAATAGGTGTCCACTGTGGGCTATTTTTTTAAAGAGGGACAGAGAATGGAATTAGGCTAATTTTGCTTTAAGTTCTTCTCTGAAATGCTCCTTCAATTCAGCTGGAGCAAATAAGTAGCGATCTAGCCAACAAACTACATTGTAGTAATATGTATTGTTTTTTGTTGAATAGTTTTCTAATAATTCCGCTAACTCGTCATCATCCATAATCTGAAATAGATAAGAAAGAGTAACCTCTCTCACGGTATCCCTCTCATTGTATAAGAGTAACTTTATTTTATCTAGAACTGAGTCCTTAGGAGTAATTGGCATGATTGAGAATAGTGTTTTTAATAATACTGGATTATTTGTATCTAAAAGAAATTCAAGGGTTTTTTCTTTATTCTCTTTATCAAGTTTAATTAGAACCTTACATGCTTTAATTTCTATATTATCAGATAACTTATCACCATCTATCAAATTTCTAATATTTTTTATATCATCAGTTGTTCCATTCTCAAAAAAACTGTCTAATAAGTTGAACATAATTTGATTTCTAAAAAATCCCATATTTTTATGTAATACTTTCCTAGCTAAGTCTATTGGCAAAGTACGTTTTATATTAGAGAGGCCCAATAAAGCAATTTTTAAATATGCAGTCTTTATATATTCATCGAATCTATCCAATTCATCCAATTGTTTCTTAAATTCTGCTTTAATTTCAACATCTTTATCAGAGTAGCTATTAATGAAATTATCTCTTACTTGAATCCGCCTCCTTAATTCATCTTCCTTGATACGTATAAAATCATTTAGAATATCTTCATATAATGTCTCCTTAAAATTGTCATAATGCTTTTCTATTAAGGATTGATATTTCAACTGTTCCTCTGAATTGTACCAATCAATTTCTTGATTCAATTCATTATATGATTGTCTTTTGTATAATTCCAAAAGAACTGAATCTATGTACTCATCTTTCTGAATTTTACTATAATCTGGTAAAATCCCAGTCTTTGTTGTCTCTGAGGATTCTTTATTCAATAGTTTTTCATGAATAAAATCTAAATCAGCAACTTCTCCCCTTTTTACTAATTCCAAAAGTGCAGTAGCTCTAATTTTATAATAATTGTTTAAACTCCCAGATGACAATAAAGATTCATTTTCTAATGAATATTTTAATATTTTATTTAGCTCTTCTAGGGTATAAAGTTCTGGTATCAAATTAATTATTTCTAGACGTAAATTTGAATCAACGTCATCGCTCAAACCTTTTAATAGACTTTTATCACGAAGTTTCAGTAAATCTTCTAAAAATTCATTTAATTCTGCTCTAATATCTAAATTCGTATCTAATATTAGTTGAATTGCGCTATTTTCATTATCATTCAAGAGTAATTTAAGCTTAGATTTCCAAGCAGATTTTATAATTTTAGGTGAGTGGCTAGATTTTATAATAAAATCTAATATAGGTATGCTATCAATATTGCCATGTTTAGACAATATTTGTAGAATTGCTATTTGCTTATTCTTAGATGATCCTTCAAAGCTTTCAACTATTTTATCGAGTTGAGAAAAGTTGGACAGTTTCAATATATAGTCAAGAGCCTGTAGTCTCAAGTTTTCTGAAAAATTATTTATACTTAACATAAAAAATAGAGTTTCGAGTTTTTCTTGATTAACTGGTTTTAAAAAAAACCAACCAGCAGTTACATTATTTTTATCTTCGATTATGGTCCTGAGTATTAGGATCTTTTCTTGACCTATAAGTTTAATGTCTTTTCTAAATGTATAAATTTGCTGTATTTCATGTGTTTTTAAGACTTCTGATGTCAAGTTGTTCCCATAGAATAAGCCTGATGAATATAGAAATAACCTAACTGTGGTGTAATTGTCTAATTCATCACCACCTAAAAGAAACTTAAGGGTTTTGTTTAGTGATTCTACTACTTGTTCTTCATCTTCATGGGATTTTGTTTCATTAAGACCATCTGGTGTTTCTGAAGTTGTGGCTTGTACAGGGGAAGAAGTTGGTTGGGTTTCTCCTACTTCAATCTTTTGTAACAAATACTGCGTTAGGTTCGTCCGCAGTTTAGATTCCCATTCATGATCATCAACAAATTTTTCGTAGTAAATCTTTTTATTGGTTTCTATATCTTCTTTGAAATCTAATAAACTTTGAAGATGCTCTCCAGGATCCTTGAGAAATTCTTCATCTATATCTCTGAAAAATAATTTGACGTCATCTATCTTCTTTTTTTCTTTACGCTCACATGCTAGTTGAAATTCTTCTTCAAATCCTGTTAATGTTTCTTTACCGCTTGGGGACCCAAGGGTTCTCCATAATAGCCCTATGAATAAATTGCTTTTTTCCAGGTGAGGGTTTATTTTTCCTTGAGGTCTACCATAACCTGATGGTATGTCCTCCCAGCCTACAAGATCAAGCGTAATGTTAAATTTTCTTCCTATCGATTTATTGATATCAGCCACAACAATTTTCGCTATTTCTCTTTCTTGATTTACATCTGATGGAGATGCTAAAAATACTCTATATACTTTATGAACCATAGATTTCCTTCACAACAATAATAGGTAAATGATTTAGTTATCTGATAAATATAAAATAATTCAAAGATTATATCTATAGAGTAAAGAGATAATGCAGGTCTATTAATGATGTAAAATTCTAAGAGCTACAAATTTAGATAAAGTTATCTGGAATCAACTACCACAGTTATTGACTTGTTGGCTGATTATCGACAATAATAGTTTGATTTAGCTTACTTATAGCATTTCTTTTGGCTTCATCATGTGTATGACTATAACGTTTAAGCATAGATATATCTTTATGTCCACTTAAAGCCATCACTGTTGCAAAGTCTTCTTTCTCATTCACAATAAGATTAGACACAAATGTATGCCTTAAATCATGAAATCTACCTTTTTCAATCTCCGACTTTTTCAAGGTTGTAGCCCAGGTACTTTTCCAGGAAGATCTTGAGGTATATGGTTTACCCTCATGAGTTGTAAAAACAAACTCACTTTCTGAATTGTTTTTTAAATCTTGCAGAACACTATAAAGAGCTTCGGAAAGTGGCATTAGTCTTGGTTCATCATTCTTTGTTTCAGCTATATAGATTGTTCTAGCTTGAAAATCTACATCAGGCCATTTTAATGTTGCTATTTCTGAACGCCTCATTCCTGTCATGTATGCACATAGTAATATGGGCTTGAAATGTTTTGGAGCACAATCATATAGTTTCTGAAATTCCTTAGGTCTATAAGTTTTAGGCTTTATTTTAGGTACTTTTAGAAGCTTAATACCTTTTATAGGATTCTTACCTATTTTTATTTTCAAAGCCCCTTGAAGAGCCAGATTGAACATTCTTCTTAGTGCTCCGAGTTCCTTATTAATAGTTTCCGGTTTTCGACCTCGTTTCTTTCTGTCAGACTTGTATTTTTCAATATCCCAAAGTGTAAGAGAATATATATTCTTTCCTTTATAAAAATCTAATAAATTATTACGAATTGTGTGGTCTCTATCGGGAGACTTATGGTTTTCATTTGCCCAATCTATATAAGCGTCTATGAGTTTTTCGAATTTTATAGGTTTCTCAGTTTTGGAAATGTCAAACTTGCCTTGTGCTATTTCAGCTTTTCTAATTGCTAAAGCATTCTCTGCATCACGGTAAGTAATTGTTGATGGGTCTTTGCCTTTTATTGTGACGACTTCCCTCTTCCTAGATCCATTATCATAATAGTCTATATACCATCTGTTTCCCTTTTTATAGCACCCCATCTTTTTTCCTCCATTGATACTCTCTTAGTTCTAGTTCATAAATTGGATCTATTTCTCTTTTTTCTTTTCCTATATACACACAATGAGTCTTTCCGTCATAGCTAAAATATGCATACCAATATTTACCATGACCTGGACCACCTTCTTTGCACTTCTTGCAACCACACTTAGACGGTTTATGCTGATAAACTACGGAAGGGGGTAACGCAGAACCAATGTGGTTATAAAGAATTCTCAACTCGGTCTGATCCAGACTTTCTAATTGATCGATTATCTTGTCTAACATCATTAGATATGATATACCAATATATTCAACATATCAAATGAGTGGTCTACTTTATTAAATCAAATTTAACGACTAGCACTGGTTATCTATTACTCGATGAATTCCTAACAATATTATATAATTGTGTCATGGACAAAAATATTACTAATCATTTAGAACAACTTAAAACTGCTCTGCTAAAACTCGACGACACTGGAGAAAAGGGGTTTGAGGGGTTGATCGCGGTAGTCTTAACGAAAATATCAGGAATACCTTTTCGCATAGCTGCGAGCGGTTCTCAGCATGGAGTAGATGCTAAACCAGTTTATGATAGCGATGTAGTAAGTTTCGAGGCAAAACATTATTCAGGATCAATACCTAAAGACAGAGTTCTCACAAAAATTGCTGAGCTGTCAATAGAGTTCAATCGCAATGTTGATCTTTGGATTCTAGGAACAACTACAAGTGTATCAACACAACTCGCAGATACCATTCGAGATACTAGTGCGAGGCTTGGTGTCACAACATTTATTCTAGATTGGTCAGAAGTTAGACTACCTCCATTAGGAGTTGCTCTAGCCGAAACAAAAGATGAGACAACTCAATTCTTAGAACTAAACATACAAGACGCTTCTATTGTTAAATCTGCACAAAAAGCACTTGAGGCAATAAGTCGTGATGATGCTTTTAAGAATCATATCAAACTATTAAGAACCCAAATTCATCAACCAACGATTGGAGCAGGTTTATTGCAAAAAGCTAATCATGATTGGCTACAATCGGTCTTTTCAAATAGAACTATGGCAAGACAGTTTTTGGGACAACACCTATCACCACAAGATTACCCACAAAGTATCACCGTTGAGAGAGCAGAGTTAATTGAAAATCTTAGCCCATTTTTCTCTATAGAACCCAAGGGCAATATAGCTGTTGTGCATGGTAACGAAGGTGTCGGGAAATCTTGGTTAGTTGCTCAAAGTTGGCTAAGTCTTGATAAAAAACCACTTATGATAATTCTAACACCGGAAGACCTATATACATCCAATGTGAGAGAGAATATTGAGACAATAATAATTAACAAACTAATAGTCCAAACAAGCGATCATTCCACTGACACTAATATCAGCAGATGGCGCCGTCGTTTAGAATTTTGGCGGAAAAATAAATTCAAAACACAAAACCTTATAGTTTTTGTAGATGGTTTGAACCAAAAACCTAAAATTGACTGGGCACTAGTAATCGAATCTCTTGGGGCAGAACTCGACAAGCTTTCTGGAAAGCTCATTATTACCTGTCGTACTAACTATTACCAAGAATATATAGAGCGCAGACTATCTACTCCAAAAACTCACATATTTGTACCTGAATGGAATGAGATAGAATTAGATTCTATACTTAATTTTCATGGCATAAAACGTAACAATCTAGCAGCTTCTGTACTATTTGCTATCAAAAATCCTCGCCTTTTGGGTATTGCGCTCGAACTTCTCAGCACAGAGCAAATTGAAAGTTTTGATCAGCTAAATGTCAGTCGAATTCTATTTGAACATATTAGAGCAAGTGAAAGAGATTCACCTGTACTGCAAAACAGTCATGAATTTTCAAAGAATTTACAAAAACACGCAGATAAGATACTAGAGAGACTACTTTCTAACAAGAATGAGGATTTAACAATATTTGAGGGTAACCTGCAGTTAGTAGCTGAGGGCAGCTTTTTCCAACCAGTGGAGGGGGATCCAACACTCTACTTTATAAAGGAAGAGGGATTAACTTTGGCTCTGGGTTTTTCTATTATTGATTCACTTCGCAAATCCTATAGAAATCAAAATGATCCTGAAGATTCACTACGGTCTATAATTGAACCCGTTGCTGCTATAGATAAAACTGCTGATGTAGTGATTGCGGCAATTACAATCGCAATTCTAGATGAGACTTGCCCAACTGAATTTACTGAGACACTGATCTGCCATTTTGTTGAACTACAAAATCCCAACTTTGATGACTATAAATCTTTTGTAAAGTTTGCGAAGAAGAAGCCCGAAGCATTTATGCTAGCTGCTTATTCTTTGTGTCTTAAAGATACATATCCATCAAATTTAGATTGGCTTACACATGCGTTATTAGATGCTAAAACTGATAACAAAGCTTGGACTATAATTTCAGAACACATCAGAAATTGGCTAAATCAGATTACATTCTTAATAGAAGATTCAAGAAATACTTTTCGTTCAGAACAAGAAGAGCAAGAAAGAACCATTAAGCAACAAACAAATCTAGACAAAAGCCTAGATGAACTCTCCCCAGTAGAAAGAAATATACTTAACTCAATCAATGTAGTAGACAATTTTAACTTATATACTCTATATTGCCTTGCATTAACTTTGATGAAAGATAAACCTCTTTCAGGATTTACTACTAGTTTTCTTAATTGGTGTTTTGCTCATGCTATAAACCCATACACTAGATATCCTTATGAACAATTTATAAACCTTGTTAGGCTAAATTGCATTGACTGGAAGGATACGTACATAGAGATCCATAATACTATTAAAGTTCTTGAGAATAATGACATATCTAATACTGGAAAATGGACTTTGGTATATCTATTAAGTGCAACTGGTGAAATACAAGATGGAGAAAAAGCTGAACGGATTGCGGAAGAGTTAGTCGCTCATCGTGCTAAAAGTGATGGATGGCGATTGATAGAAGACTACTGCGCAACTGACCCTTGTGACCCTAATTCAATTAAGCCTAAAAATATTGCAAATACCGCCAAATATTATCGAAATATAGACGTATCGTTGCTCCGAACAGACCGGTCTACCAATGAGGTGGACCTGCAGTTCGAAATGGGATGTACTGGACTTGCCAGATTCGCCCCTAACACTGTAATCGCTAAACATATTGAATTTGGAGATGATGTAATCAAGCGAAATGGTTTCCAACTTTTGCAAGGCATTCTCGATCTTCGCAACAGTAGCGCACTACTCAACAAGACTAAAGCCATGAAATTGCTCAAACATACTCAACGTATTGATAGTAATGTGGAAGAAGTTGATATGCAATATAAATTAACAATTTTGCAGTATGCAATGTTAATAGCTTTCCCGCATCTTACCGGACCCGAACAACTCCAGATCTTACTCGCAAACAATCGAACCGATAACATTTTACTAGATCTCTTGAAAGTACTTAAACCACTCAAAAAAATCATATTTGAGAGATATCTAGAAAAAGCGATTAAGAATAATAATGACCATATGTTAATTTGCATACTTAGCTTCGCAAACAATACTAATACAGCTATTTCTAAAAAATCTTGCAATTATATTCCATTGTTATTTAAATCTCAAAATAGATTAGTTCGACAAAAAGCTATAGCACTGATTGTGAAGCTAGACGATGATAAATTGATTGAAGAATTTGCCTATACAGATTGGAATCCTAAACAATTAAATTCTAAAGAATCGTATAACGAAATTTGGTTTGGTTCCGAAGCAATACTTAGAGCTGCTGAACGTGGTTTTATATCACAGGATGATGCCATTACACGTATATCTCATAGATTTCTTGGTAAGGCTGCAAAAAGATTAGAAGGAAAAACACTTATCGAGATTTCATCCAGAATAGATGTTGCAATAAAAAAAGTCATCGATCTAGAACTAGACATACCAATTCCAAATATTGAGCAAAACAAACCTGACAATACTGCAAACCCCTCTCTATATGTTGTTTCGGATACAAATTCAACATCTAATAATCCTTATGATTTATACAACAAGCTTTGTGAAAATAGTAAAACATTTAGCGAACGTCAAGAACGCAATGTAGCTGCGTTTGAGATTTTTGTGGAAAAACTGACAACTATAAATGCACAAAACATCCTCGAAAATTTAACAATTGAGCAATTTGATAAAATTATATCTAAGAACAATACATTAGGTGAATACTGGTACAGTTTAATAATAAAATTACCAATACATAAATTACGTATTATTCACAATATAGGATTACTATTAGCAAGACAATTGGTAACTAATAAACCTAAAAATGCTAGGATTCTATATAATCGCCTCAGCCAATGTCAACCTTTAATTCGTTTTACTTACGGTTTTGAATCAATACCTTTAGATTCAATGTCTATATGGTCAGGTCCTGATGAGCCTCATGTCAACGAGATCCGGTTTGAGCGGCTGGATAAAGCATTAGATGACCACGCACTATCTATCGAAGTGCTATCCGCTATGAAAAATTCTAAATACAAGTTGCTACAACAGTATGTTGATGAAAGAATTGGAACCGGCACACCTTCGATGATTACACGTGCTATAATGGTCTGCGGATTTTCCCTAGAGAATAAGCATGCTAGCAAAATACTCAATGAATTCAAAGACACAGTAGGCTTCATAGGACTAGCATGTAAATCAGCATTATACGCTTATGAGCGAAATATATGGGCACAAAAATGGTTTATAACTATGTGCAAGACCGAGTCGAATCGGAAATTCTGGACGAATTCAGTTCTTTTTCTAAAGATTGTTGATGGTCGTTTTGGTATCTGGTCTAAAGAGCACAAATTCAAGGGTAAACCAATCAAACTATTTGGAACTACAATAAATGATGGAATAAAAAAACGAGTTAAAAAGTGGGGAGGCAAACGCAAAAAAACTTTATTTGGAGACCGAATCCCACAATCTATTTTCACTTGACAATATTATATAATGTCAAACCATAAAAGAAGTAAACAAAACAACTGCAAGTATATTCTAACAATCAATGATTGGCATGTAAAAATACTTTTCAACGATGACGCCTACCAAAGAATTTTCGATGATAGCGAATTCGAAGAGCGAATCAGTATGGAAATGACTGGACGACTTATCTCGACAACATCCAAAAAGTGTAAGGATAATATGGCCGCTACAATCGATATTAAACCTAATGAGCTTTGGTATCAAAGAGATAGGCTGCGAGAAGACTTACATGCCATAGGCAACATATATATTGAAAGAGCTGATTCAGAGTTCTATCAAGAAGATACAATTTGCTTTTGGATTACTGTCCCTACAAAGTCATACGAAAATATGAAAGATTATTTATCCTATAAAGGAAAAGCTCAATTGAATCTAGTAGGCACAGAATTGTTATATAGAAAAGGAGAAATATACTCATTAGAATTTTGTAAATAAAATCCAGTTATACTACTTGTGCTTTCTTTCTTTCTCTCTCTCAACTCTATTATTAATCCTTTCCTAGATATCTTATTAGACTAGACTTTATCATAAAATAAATCCTACAGTCAAAGTAAAATGGATTTTAGGTATCAAAAAATCTTGCTGGAAAACATATGAAAATCCTTGTAGGATGTTTCAAAGTGATTAATCAATCTTATTACAACAATAGTATTCCTGCATTTTTAGAAACACACCAAGATCAAACTCTTGGGAAGCTCGCAGACAGTCATCATTTTTCATCACTGGAAGATACACAAATAAATGCGTGGAAAGAGCAGATAAGAAATCTAAAAGAACAGTTAAAAAATGTTCGGGCAGGTGAAATTTTCTTTGAGTTCTCAATCCCCAGAATGGGTAAACGTGTTGATGTTGTACTATTAATCGAGGGTATTGTCTTTGTTATAGAATATAAGACTGGTGCAAGAATTTATCATCGGGATGGAATTGATCAAGTTGTAGATTATGCTCTCGATCTAAAAAACTTCCATTTAGGCAGCCACAATAAATATATTGTTCCAATCCTAGTTTGTACAAATGCGACTTTTATATCAAATAGACTTTATTGGTATGAAGACAAAGTTTCAAAACCTTTGCTTTCTAATGGTACGAATCTTTCTGATTTAATTTTTCGGGCTCTTTCTGATATGCCACAGGAAAATCGGATTGGAAACTTTGAAGGATACTCATGGGCTGAAAGTGGCTACAAACCTACTCCTACCATAGTAGAAGCTGCTCAAGCACTATATCAAGGGCACTCAGTTGAGGAAATCTCTCGATCTGATGCTGGTGCTGAGAATCTTACCCTTACAACAGATTGTATCTATCATATTATAGCCCATTCCAAACAACATCGTAGAAAATCTATCTGCTTTGTCACTGGCGTTCCCGGTGCAGGTAAAACACTTGCCGGTCTTAATATATCAACCCGCAGGACAGAAGATACAGAGGAACACGCAGTATTTCTTTCTGGTAATGGTCCACTTGTTAAAGTACTAAAAGAAGCATTAGCAAGAGATGAAGTTGCGCTTACCAAAGCTCGAGGAGAAAAGATTTATAAAAATGAAGCTCTCCAAAAAGTGGCTGCCTTCATACAAAACATTCATCACTTTAGGGATGAAGGTCTTAAATCTGAAGCAGCCCCAGTAGAAAATATAGTTGTGTTCGATGAGGCACAACGAGCATGGAATAGGTCTCATGCTAAGAAATTTATGGTGCAAAAGAGAGGTGCAACTGAATTTGATATATCCGAGCCTGAATTTTTAATTAGTCTCATGGATCGCAAGCAAGATTGGTGTACAATTATTTGTCTTATAGGTGGCGGGCAGGAAATAAACACAGGTGAAGCTGGCCTTAGCGAATGGTTTGATGCACTGAATAAGAGATTTAGGCATTGGGACATTTATCATTCATGTGAGGTATCCAATAGAAACTATAGCTGGGGCCAGAATTTAGTATCTAAACTTTCTGGTCTAAACGCCACGAAAGAAGAGGCCTTACATCTTGCTGTTTCACTACGTTCTTACAGAGCAGAAAACCTGTCAAAATTTGTGGGTGCTGTTATTGATGGAAATGCCATGAATGCAAAGAATGTTTATCCCTCATTAGAGAAATATCACTTAGTACTTACTAGAGACATTAAGAAAGCTAGGGAATGGTTAAGAGAAAAATCACGAGGAACTGAACGCTTTGGACTATTAGCATCTTCAGGTGGTATTAGACTTAAACCCGAAGGAATCCATATAAAAAGTTCAATAGAGCCTGAAGTCTGGTTTCTGAATGGAAGAAAAGACGTCAGATCATCTTATTATCTAGAAGAGGTTGCTACAGAATTTGATATACAAGGACTGGAACTAGATTGGACTGCTGTTTGTTGGGATGCCGATTTTAGGCGAGTTAAAGATAAATGGAGCCTCCACGCTTTTAAAGGAACCAAGTGGCAAAATATCAATGATCCATATAAACGTGTTTATCTAGCCAATGCTTATAGGGTACTATTAACGAGAGCACGTCAGGGAATGGTAATTTTTGTTCCCAAGGGTGATGAAAGAGATTACACACGCCCACCGAGCTTTTATGATGAAACATATGAATTCTTAAAGTATTGTGGCATATCTGAAATATAAATACTTAATGGGGAGCTCTATAAGAAAACCTATTTATAGATTTACTAGAACTTTCTGGGACTCAATTATGCATATCTTGTATATTAATAAACCCTGCTTTGTTTTTAAAATACTTAAAACCGAATTATAATATCGCATATGGAATCCCGTCTTTCTGATATAGAGAGGTATTTAGCATATTTTGAAGAAGAATTAGAAAGAATTAAGTCGTTAGAATCAACCCTATATTCTAAAATCCTGATTTATTCGATCATAGATTGTATTTCACGTACATTAAATCTTAGCAAATCTAATCACAAAAAGTTTGTAAAATATATTGAGGAAGTCGCAAACTGGGATGGTTCTAATAAAGTTAGCTTAATACAACTATATTGGAACTTGCAAGAAGAGCCTAAATTAATCACAAATAAATTATGCAGATATATAAAATCAAGATTAGTAAATGTAATTAACACAAAAGGATCTATTTTGTCATTAAACATTGATGAAATTGATCTTCATGAACAAGAACTAGTTCAATTTATTGAAGATGATAGTGAGATCAAAAAAATCAAGAATGCAAAACATTCTGAATTGTTATATATATATAGGAATCATTTGATACATGAATTTCGAATACCTGGATACGGCTTTGAAAGAAATGCCTCATCCCCTTTTTATTCATTTGGGTTCAGACGATATGAACTTGTATATCCAAAACAATTCTTATTAAATCTAGTTTGCGAATCTTTGCCAATTATAAAGGACTATTATATAGTAAATCAAATCAATCCTTTGGAATCTTATGATTTTAGTTCATTATGGAATATAACCTGAGAAAAACTCATAAAATATTTTTTTCAATATATATAAGATAATCAGATTAACAAACCTAGGATTATGAAAATAAAAATTAACCCTTTTAAAATTGCGGCTTACTTAGAGAAAAGATTAGGTCAAGAATACGTTTTAGCACCAAGGCCTGACCATCCATTACTGTATTCACCTCCAGACCTACTTATTGGTGGTATGGGCAATACCTTTGCTATATTTAGTCCAAATGCAAATGATATAATATCTCCTTGGAACTTCTCTTCCCGGTTAATTTTAAGCAAACTGGTCTTACCAGTTCATACAAAGTATGTGCTTCTAGTCCCGTACATGGTATCTTCTGATTTTACATTTTTTAATAGAGATTTTGATCGAGTCTTTAGTGACGATGAAATGCCTAAGCTTACTGATTATATTAAAAAAGATGATAATACTAATCTTAATATGAGAGAATTTGCAAGATTCGGCAAAATTAAAAAACAAGCACTAGATAGATTCGCACTACTATACGAATTTTCAATAAAGGAAAAGGATCATGAAACTCAATATGACACAATATCTTCCACTGAAGAGATATTAAATCTATTGAATCATGATTTCTCAAAACTTAAATCAGAAAATATTTCGTATATTGCAGAATATGGAGGGAAAAAAAGAACAATTAGAAATGATAATTTATATCTATACAATAATTCGATCCTAGCTAATACTAAAGCAAAAGAGAGACAATATTTCAGAACTCTTAGCTCTTTAAGTGATATCTCAATAAACTTGAACTTTGTTTTAGATGATGGTATTCCATATCATTCTAACAAATTCCCATTTAACTTCTTATTTGTTGATGAATTACCCCAAAATAGAAACGATACTTATAAACCACTCAGAGCAGCTGCTTATGCCGGATGGTCTGTAGTAGTTCCCAATGAGGCTATTGATATTGAAAATATGATTTCAGAATTTAAAATTAACATGGAGTATCGTTATCATGGCTAGTCATAGACGAAGAATAAGAGCTATGCAATCACTAATCGCTGGCACTCCTTGTTTCTCTGGTCAAGAACCTACAATTATAAATGAATACCAAGATGTTTATTTGTGCAGAAGAATAAGAAGCAATAAAAGGAAACTATTACTTCAACTATTACATAGTACCAGGGCGCTTGATACAAGTTTGAAGAATTTTGTGACGTATCATAATTGTAATGTAAATGGGAATAGTCTGGGATCATATTTAAGATCTTTGATCAGACCTCATCATCATTCTTCCCTATCTGGTAGTTTAACCCGACCTCAAGTAGATTATTTTCAAGATAAAATAGTCAACAAACGAAATCATTATGTACATGAAGCAGGAGCATTCCCATCTAGTGACAGAGAAATTGAAATATTATTAAACGAAATGCAAAACTGCTTGACCATAGTGTTAGCATTATAATAAATGTTCAATAAATGATGTTATGATTGAATTCGATCTTATATTTTTATAACAGGTTCATATAAAATCATCTTGACGATTGTAAGTTCTTTGTTCCATCCGAATATGGTTCAGTTTCGGGTGTAGTGACATATGTAATCTCGACTTTGCTGATACCCCCAGGTTCTTCGGGAGATTTTCCCCAACCTAAATGTTTTCCATACTTTTCGAGAATTTGAGTACATGCCTTATGATTACCATTACTAACTGATTTTAATACATTATTTAATGCAATTTCTGCCCACAACTCTCTGTCCCTTTCAACATGTTCCGATAAATCAGGATGCCTCTCAAACCATCTGTAAATAGTTTGACGGGTCACACCACACCTTTGAGCAATTAAGCTTACCGATCCTCCGGACCCTACAATGGCATCAATGATACTTTTTTTTGAAATTCGGTTCTTAACTCTTGGCAACTTATTTTCTATTGATTCCTTCACAAGTTTTATTCTTTCCATTTGAGTCTCTCCTTATATATGAAATATATGAAATTTTGTAACATTTGTAACATTTTCTTTGCAAAGTAGAAATATATACCTTTTGATATTGCACGATCAGTACAATCCTTAATTAAATTCATCTTTTAAAACGGCAAAATCAATTTTATTAGTAGTTGCCGTTTTGCCATTTTGAAATTCTGACTGCTCAAATTCAGAATATTGACCCTCTATAGATACAAATAAACTTTCATTTTTTCTCCCTGGAATCTTGTTCCAAAATTTACCTACACCCTGTTTTAGAATATCTATAATTCGCTTTTCTCCAATTCTGCCTCTTAAATGTTTAATTATTGATTTCTGATTTACAGAATCTTGTTGCGCGCTTAGCTCTATTATCGCTTTTTGAATCAACTTAATCTCTATATTCAAATCCGAACCCAAAAAATCAAATTTGTCATCACCAAGCTTCTTCATTGAAATTGATTGATTAGGACTCGCCCGATTCTTTGCTATATTCAGCTTAAGGGTATAAGCATCAACCGATTCCAGATTTGCTACGATATCTACAGCACCTGAAATTGCTGAAGCGCCTCTTCCCCTATAGACTTCTCTTCCAAAATCTGCTTTCTTCGTGTGGTGCATCAACATAATTGCAACACTAGTCTCTTTTGTTAATCGCCGTAATAGTCCCGCCGCTCTATTCGACTCACTATTAGAATTTTCATCTTCTAGATCTAATGCTCTACTTTGAGTATCTATAATAACTAGGTCAAAATTGCCCCTTTTACATGTATTAATCAGTTTCTCAATATCTTTTTTTAACGATATAGAGTTCAATAAATGAAAATCTTCCGGTCGATTATTGCATATTGATTCTATCTTTTGCTTACATAACCATGTTGGTGTTTCTAAATCAATATACAGAGTCTTGATCTTCTTAGAATAATGAACTCCCAGAAAAGGATTATTCAAGGCTCCATGGCAAGCTATATTATAGGCGAGTGTAGTTTTTCCAACTCCAGGTTCGGAGTTAACTTGGGATATTAAGCCTGGATAAAGTAATTCCCACCAAAGGGATTTCGGTTTGTCTATATTAATCAAGTCTTTGGCTGAAATGGTTTTAAGAGTATTTGAATCATCGGAATCGATTTGCTGATATTCTTTCAACTTATTTAACTTCTCATCAATGATATCATCTCTTTGTTGTTTACAGGCCTGATAAATTTTATATGCATCCTCACCTATTTTTCTATATTTGGCACTCCTTTTTATTTCTTTTAATGCGAGATTAGGGACTGGATATGCTATGTGAACTAAATAAGTTAAATACGATACCCAGGGTTCTTTGTCTGGTTTCTGAACTATTCTGAGTTTTTCAGCAACAGCTGCTATATTAATATTCAATCCCTCTTGATGAACTTCCTTAATAGCATTGAAAATTATCCTGTGTGTCTCCGTATAAAAGATATCTTCATCAGCACTATTCAAGCAGTCATTTTTAATTACTCCTAGTGTTAAGATATAACCAAGATAGTGTTGTTCCGCTTCCTGTATAGTACCAAACAAAACACTGTTATGAGATGGTCGATAATCTTCAACTTCTTTGCTCATAATTAATTATTTTCTCCTGTTAACTCAGCATTCCTGAACCATTCGTCAAATTTTCTTAAATCCACGTAAATTGTCCTGGTACCCTTTCGTTTCAATATGCCGGGAAACTCTCTTTTGCTGGCCAATTTTCGGAGTGATCCGAGTGGTATATCATAAATATCCGCGAGAGTTTTTAATTGTACTGTTGTTTTTTTCATACTTCTTAGACCTCCTTATTTAGGATCATATATTCTTATTATAGAGTAGAGATATGGTAGATGTAAAGAAATCGAATTTTATTAAAATTTTCAATAGTAACAGTGTGTTACTATATAGTAAAGGGAAAGAAAATTCATATAGACAAAATATAAAATCGTAAGTGGGAGTTATGTCTTTTTGTATTCATAGGTATGGGTTGTGCAATCTGCAAAAAATTTTTTTCAAGGGGAATCAAATAAACTAAAACTTACTTTATTTTGTTCTAACGACTCTTTATAATGATCCCTATTCAGAACTGCATATTGCTATGATGAAAGTTCTAGTTTACCAAGAGGAATACCTTTTTTGTTTTTCCAGTCCTTGAGTCCATTTGTATTACCACCGCATACTACTCCTCCTGCATAACTAGGACTACTAAATTCATAATCTTTCGTGAATATTAGATGTCCGTTGTTAGGTATTAAAATTTGATCTTTTATCAGTCTTTCTCTTATCCTTTTTATCGACGTAGCTGATGGTCTGTGATTCTTAACTGTTTGTGAATTTTCAAAGACCATGAAACCATTAGGAGTACGTTTCCCCCGAGCAGTTAATCCTTTAATAGTGTAATAAAGCATATCAGTATTCTTGTCATCTTGATCTAATTCTTGAGTAAAACTATTAAGTCCTAATATTGGAAGTAGCTGATACATCTTATCCAAAAAGACGTTCATATCTGCTTCATCCGATTCGGGCAACTTTGTTGAAGATAATGTTGAATTCATAGTTTTAGCTTTAGACAATTTGTTTGCTCTTAGTATAAGATTTGACTCTAAGTATTTAACATGTGCTTTTGTTAAATTATCATCTTTGCTAGTAAAGATTATTACGTTATTCCAATAATCTTTTTCTCTTTGCTGCTTAAGTCTTCTTTTTACTTCTTCGGCTTCTCCAATATATATTGCATTTTCATCCGTCTTAGGATCTACTCCATATAATATATAAATGCCTTGATTATCAATTTCATCCCTTTTAAACAACTCTGTAAGTTCGGACCTCGGACATGCAATGGCTTTACCTGTCCAATTGGATATTTCAGCAAAACGTAAGCCTTGCGGTTTACCATTTACTAAGAAAACTTTAATTGTTGATGTTGATTTAGTCATTAATAATAATTGTATGAGATAAGGAACTTTCTTTCAAGGACTAGTAGTTATATATATTCGCTAAATCTAAACTTCTCCGAGAACTATCAACCTGCAAAAGATCCAGGGGTTAAAATGTATTTTACAGAAAACCCTGAATTAAGGTGTCCAAATAGGTGTCCATTTAGTCATATTAAGAATCAATATGACTCTATATGTATTTCTGGACCAAATATTGATCAAAATCAATAAACAAAGGAGTTTGTATCAAGAATCTATAAGAATCAATAGGTATCAATAAGCTATGGAAACGCCCTCCGAAGCCTGGGGTCGGGGGTTCGAATCCCCCATCGTCCGCCATTTATGGAAACTCTATAGTGCTATTAAACTCTCCTGTTGAACCACCAGAAGCAAATCCATCTACAGCTGTAGTGTTTTGGAAAATAGAGTTCGTACTGATCTCCACTACTCCGCTAGCACCAGCAAACTGCCCCGTGCCGTCTGTGATAATCCCCTCTTCAAATATTTCTGAACGTCTTGCTACCGGATCGAAGCAGCTGAAGCCGGATTCAATCGTGCCAAGCAATAAGTCTCCATTGTTAACCCTTATTACAAAACTACCTTGAACAAGGTCGAATTCGAGATTGTCCAATGGACAATTGGCTGGGGGAATGGGCTGGGCGAACTCATCAAGAATAGTGATATTTGAATTTCCAAACTCGCCCTGTCCCTGGTAAGTCCTTAGACTTGCAGGCCTGCCGTCGTCAATCGTATCCGTATTAGCCGGAGCAGGAACGAAAGTACCTGAAAACAATATATTCAATTCACTATTAACTTGCTGGGCATTTCCATCGCTATCGCATCCCAGTTGAACGGCAAATAAAACTACCAAAAATACAGATTGAATAATCACCTGAATCCGCATACTATAACCCTCCTATGAGTCTTTTTTAATATATCAATTATTATCAACAAAGTGGGAACATGCTATCAAAGTATTAAAGTCAAGGATTTCGAATCCCCCATCGCCCGCCATTTTCTAACACCGTAAAAATTCGAAGATAAAGCGGAATTATTTCCCGGACTTTTTGTTATAACCTTTAACGCACCAGTCTACGTAAGTGGTGACGACTTCTTCGCTGGTCTTAAAACCTTTTTCCTCAAAATGCTCCTTCCACTTGGAGTAAAACATAGCGTCACACTCTTCCTTCACCTTGTCGGGCTTGTAGTCAGGATGCTTCTTTGCAAGTATCTTGCCGTCGTTCTCACCGAGGATTTCTGCCCTCATCATGGAATCTTCAAGAGTCTCTTGGTACTCAGCATGTACATAGGAAGCCGCAAAAAATACTGGAACCACCAGCATCATAATCAATATTCTCATATACTCCCTCCCTAAATATCTATATTTTCATTATACAATAAAACAAATATGAAAGTTAACACGGTGGGTGGAATTAAAGCATAATTGAAATGGGGTGGAGACTAAGAATTAAGGTTCCTTAACTATAGATACTATATAAAAACTCTATATATAACCTAGTGAGCCTGAAGTTGAAGAATTAGAGACCCTCATTACCTGCCATAAAAGGAATCTCTAGCTAATATTAATCTTTCGCTCTTTTTTCTAGTACAGCCCTTTTTCCGGCATCTAGCTCCATCTTGCGCAGTCTCATGCTCTCAGGAGTGATCTCAACAAGCTCATCCTCGGCAATAAACTCAATGGCCTGATCTAAAGATAGTGGTCTTGGAGGTCTTAAAACAACTGTTGCTTCTGAAGTAGAGCTTCTCATGTTGGTAAGCTTCTTTTCTTTAGTGATATTTACTGTTAGATCTCCGTTTCGGTTCCTCTCCCCAATTATCATCCCTGAATAAACTTCGGTGCCGACATCAACAAAGAGCTCTCCTCTATCTACCATCGCAAGGCTCGCATAAGTAGTGGTTTTTCCAGGGCGGTCAGATACTAATGCTCCTGTTGATCTCTGAGGGATAGGACCATACCAAGGCTCATAGCCTTCAAAAAGTGTATTCATAACACCTGAGCCTTTTGTATCAATTAAGAACTGGCTTCTAAAACCGATTAGCCCTCTTGACGTAATCACAAACTCTATGTCGACCCTACCATTACCGTTATTATGAAGATTTACCATACGACCTTTTCTCTGAGCTACATTTTCTGTAATAACTCCAACATATTCTTCAGGAACATCGATAAAAATCCGCTCAACTGGCTCTGTAACTCTGCCATCTTCTTCTTTCGTTATAACTGTGGGTTTAGAAACCATAAACTCATGGCCTTCTCGCCTCATAGTTTCAATTAGGACTGCCATCTGAAGCTCTCCACGTCCCGCTACCTCAAATGCATCTGCTCTGTCTGTGTCAGTTACACGAATTGCAACGTTACGAAGCTTTTCTCTGTCGAGTCTCTCACGAATTTGTCTGGAAGTTAAGAACTTCCCCTCTCTTCCTGCAAAAGGGCTGCTATTAACATAGAACAACATAGAAATTGTAGGTTCATCAACCTTTATTCTCTCAAGCGGCACCGGGTTTTCTATACTTGATACAGTATCTCCAATTTGAACATTTTCTTCCCCAGCAATTGCAATGATATCACCAGCTTCAACTTTCTCGACCTGTGTTTTCTGAAGACCTGTATAAGTGTATAAAACAGAAATCTTTATATTCGAAACAGCATCAGCTTCGCCACAAAGAGCATAACTCTTATTAGACTCAAGCTCTCCTGCCATCATTCTTCCAATCGCGAGTCTGCCGACATAGTTATCATAGTCCAAATTGGTAATTAGAAACTGTGTGATAGAACCGTCCCCAACTTCAGGACCAGGAATTGAAGTTACAATCTGGTCAAAAAGTGGGAGCAGGTTATCAGAAGAATCGTCAATTTCATTATGAGCCGCACCGATTTTTGCATTTGTGTAGACAATAGGAAACTCTATCTGCTCTTCGTTAGCATCGAGTTCAATAAACAGCTCGTAGACCTCGTCTATGACTTCATCAGGTCGTGAGTCAGGTCTATCAATTTTGTTAATTACTAGAATAATGGGGAGTTTCTTTTCAAGTGCTTTCTGCACTACAAATCGGGTTTGAGGCAATGGGCCTTCACTGGCGTCAACCAGAAGAAGCGCTCCATCTACCATATTTAAGCTTCTCTCAACCTCTCCTCCAAAATCAGCGTGGCCGGGGGTGTCTACAATATTAATTTTTATGTCTTTATAACGAACTGCTGTGTTTTTAGCCGTGATAGTTATTCCGCGTTCTTTCTCAAGGTCCATAGAGTCCATCACCCTTTCTTCGACCTGTTGGTGTTCATGAAAAACATTACTTTGCTGTAACATGGCATCAACAAGTGTGGTTTTACCGTGATCAACATGGGCTATAATTGCTATGTTTCTGATATTATCTTTTCTCATATAAATACATTCCTCTCCTGAGTAAGGACAAACTTTAAGCTTCTAATATATTAGGGAATTATTGTAGATTAAGTCGAAGCGTGCTTTCTATCCCGGTTCAAAATCTTTAAAAACTACCCTAATAATCCAGACTATGGGGGGAAAATCAAACTTTATCCTAAATAACCATTGGTGTTTAAAAAACAAAGAAGAATTAGGAAATCCAAATTGGAAGTGAATTTATCAGCTTTTTTGAATTAATTGAATTTTCTCTCTAATCTCTTGGACTCTCTTCTTGGATTCTTCAAGCTTCTCAGCTTCAATTTTGTAGAAATTTTTAAGCGGTACTAGAGAATCAGTTACTTGCAGACTAATCCCGTCAAAGTCGCGCTTAAGCTGAGAGCTCACACTAGAAGTCATCTCTTCAATAAGAGCGTCCACTTTATGATTAAACTCTTTCATAGCGTCTCTTCTCTTTTTTGGAAGAATCGCAAACGCTGTAGCCATTACTGCGATTGTGGCAAGAATACCGGTAATGTCTACTATCAATGAAGAGAATGCTGAAACCACTGCGGTGCCTATCGCAAGAGAGCCCACTTGAACACCTAATACCGATGCTACAGCACCTCTTGCGGAATCAACTAGATTCCCACCCAGCACTGCAGGATCAATACTTTTTCTCTTTGCTTCAAGCTCAGACCTGACTGTATCTATCAGCCTTGTTCTGTCATACGTAAAACCTGAGCCTATATTTTGTGTATCGGGCTTTATCGAACTGTTATAAAAATCGATTGTGCTATCGAGTAATGTCCTGGCTGATTTCTCCGTCCACGCAACCATAGAATCAAGATCCTTCTCAAGCTCAGACACCGTCTGTCTAGAAACTTTGTACTCAAACTCTTTTGCTACTTTATCTTTGCTAATAAGCTTAAATATATTTTGGAGTCTTATTAACTCGTCTATAAACTCAATGCCTCTTGTTTTAAATTCTAAGAGTCTACTTCGGATTCGTTCTGTAAATTGTGATGAGTTCCCAACTATCTCATCCTTCATACCATCTAATTTATGCTGAAAATCAGCAAGCTTTGTAGTGTCTTGAGAAATCCTATCCAGATGGGCATCAATTACTTTCTCAGTCTCTGAGCAAAGACTCAGGGCTACTTGAGACGAGCTTTCTAACTTCATCCTTACGCGCTCTTCTTCCCCTAGAGTTTTAAAAATATATTCTTCTAACTGCTGAAAACCACTAGCAGAATGCAATTGTGAATCTGAACTTGATTTCGCTTCTTTAGCAAGCTTTGCAGAAACCGGAATTATATGAGGTTTAAAATTAAATGCGCGCTCAAGCTCGCTTGAGGTGTGGGTAATAAGTTGATTTAGTTCATTCTCATCTTTAGCTATATCGATCTTATTTAGAACGAAAACAATATTTTTCAGCCATTCTTCTTTTATAAATTCAATGAGCTTGGCTTCACTCCCGGTTACAGCACGCTCTGCGCCAATTGTGAAAAAGACAATATCCGCTTTTGGTATGAACTCTTCTGTAATTTTTTGGTGCTGCTCAATAGTAACGTTGGTACCTGGTGTATCAACAAGAAGAATTCCCTTGAGTCTGTCCTCAGGTATAGAAATTAATCGACTTCCATTCTCAATAGATTCAAGAGTTTGGTCACCGTGTTTCAAGACTGTTATTTCATCAGTTGTTGGAGTAATTCCTTCAGGTAGAGCATCTATTCCAAGTATCGTATTAATTATAGAAGACTTCCCTGTGCTAAATTCACCTATAAAAACAATTGAAAACAGGTTCTCTAAATTCTCTATTACAGAGATTAGTTTATTTTTAAGATCTTCATCAGAAAGTATCTCAATCTCAGCCAGAAGATTTGTAAGTAGGAGTTTCTCTTCAAGAATAATCTGAGAATATTTTTCATCTAGTATCTGCATAAGCTGCCCGCGTGAATTAAATTATAACCAAGAAAATTGACTATTAGTATCCTGCAAATAATACATATTACACGTAAATGAATGAATCTATTTTATTAATATAATCATCCTTGTAAAAGAAAGTAGGTGCAGTAAACTCAGTATTGTTGAACCAGAAATGAAAGCCTATATATATAACTTCAGAAAAGACATATTAATATTTAATATTGGACTTATTACTTTACTGATATTTCCTTGCTTGTTTTTTGTAAATCTTACCAATTGGGCACAAGCCTCGGGATCAAAAGAAATGAAACATTCAAACAGATTAAAAAATGAAAAGAGCCCTTATTTACTTCAACATGCCGATAATCCGGTAGATTGGTACCCATGGGGCGAAGAGGCTTTTGAGAAAGCCCGGAGAGAAAATAAGCCTATACTTTTATCTATTGGATATTCCACCTGCCACTGGTGCCATGTAATGGAGCATGAGTCTTTTGAGGATGAAGAGGTAGCAAAACTCATGAACGATACTTTTGTATCGATTAAAGTTGACCGCGAGGAAAGACCGGACATTGATAATATTTATATGACTGTATGCCAGATGATGTCCAAAGGAGGCTGCGGCTGGCCATTGAATATTATTATGACACCAGACAAAAAACCTTTTTTCGCAGCTACTTACATACCCAAAGAGAGTCGTTACGGAAGGCTTGGAATGATTGAATTTATCCCAAAGGTAAAAGAAGCCTGGGAAAAAGATAATGAGAATATACTTAATTCTGCCCAAGCGGTTACTGAAGCAGTTAGAAAAGCAACCGATGTTTCACAAAATACTCAAGCCATAGATCTATCAACAAAAACTCTTGACACTGCATATAATCAATTGCTTAGAAATTTCGATGAAGAAAATGGTGGTTTTGGGAAATCTCCAAAATTTCCCACACCTCACAATCACTTGTTTTTATTACGTTACTGGAAGCGTACTGGAGATAAACAAGCCTTGGGAATGGTTGAAAAGACTCTACAGGAAATGCGCCTTGGTGGAATGTACGACCATGTTGGATTTGGTTTTCACCGTTATTCAACAGATCCAAACTGGCTTCTGCCTCATTTTGAGAAAATGCTTTACGATCAGGCAATGCTCGCAATGGCATATACTGAAGCTTATCAGGCTACAGGGAAAAAAGAATATGAAAAAACAGCTCGAGAAATATTGACGTATGTACTCAGAGATATGACATCACCAGAAGGCGGATTTTACTCGGCGGAAGATGCCGATAGTGAAGGTGAAGAAGGCAAATTTTATGTTTGGACCGAAGGGGAGTTAAAAGAGACCTTAGGCGATAAAGATGCAGAGTTGATAATAACTAATTTCAACACGAGTAAGTCAGGCAATTTCACAGAAGAAGCAGGGGGACACCAAACCGGGGCTAATATTATGCACTTAAAAAAACCTCTATCCGAGATTGCTCCTTCGTATGAAATAAGTGAAGAAGAGTTTGCAGGAAAAATTGAAAAAACCCGGGTCACACTATTCAATGAACGCGAAAAAAGGATACATCCGTATAAAGACGATAAAATCTTAACTGACTGGAACGGGCTTATGATAGCAGCTTTTTCAATGGCTGGGAGAACTTTTAACGAGCCTGAGTACACAAATGCTGCAAGTAAAGCTGCCAACTTCTTATTAAAAGATTTGAGAGATAGTAACGGAAAACTCCTTCACAGATTTAGAAACGGCGACGCCGGAATTACAGCAAATATAGATGACTACGCTTTTCTCATCTGGGGTCTTCTTGAGTTATACGAGAGTACATTTGATGTTGCATATTTGAAAGCCGCATTAGCGCTCCAGGATGACCTAGATAAAGGTTTCTGGGACAATAAATACGGCGGCTATTACTTCACATCTAATGACGCAGAAGAACTCATCTCAAGACAAAAAGAGATATATGACGGAGCTATCCCTTCCGGCAACTCAGTAGCTGGTCTTAACCTGCTTAAACTCTCGAGAATTACTGGAAATGTTGAGTATGAGAAGAAAGCTGATCAACTGGGGAAAGCATTTTCAGAAACCATCTCAAGTGGACCTATGGCCTACACTCTATTTATGATGGGTCTTGATTTTGGATTAGGGCCTTCATATGAAGTAGTAATAGTGGGTGACCCAGAATCTGAAGATACTCAATCTATGATAGAGGCCATCAGAAAAAGTTACAGCCCGAGCAAAGTTGTGTTACTTCGCGGAAAAGAAGAGAATGCCGAGATTATAGAATTTGCAGATTTCACTAAAGGTCAATCAAGCATAGATGGGAAAGCCACAGCTTATGTTTGCTTAAATCACGTATGCAACTTACCAACAACTGATGTTAGTAAAATGATTGAATTGTTATCTCCAGACAACTCATAAAGTATTTATATGAATATATTTAAGAAATTGAACAAATTAAAAAAAATTCCGCTATAATATATTTGTATTGATTTTAAGTAACTTGATTTTATAATATGGGTGAAATCAATAAGTAATAGTATTAAACCAAGCAACGGAGGGCAGGGAACATGCCTAGGAAAGCAAAAAGAAAAATTAAAGATTTAGTAGAGATGCTCGAAGATCCGGACAATTCTGGATACGTTGGAGACTATGAGGATATGATGGAACTTATGGAAGAAGAAGAATTAGATCTGGATGAACTTGAAGATCAAGAAGAGATAGAATGACCTTGAGATTGCTTTTGACTACTATCCCGTTTTAAATAAACCATTAAAACCGAAATTGCTGCAGGAGTCACTCCTGAAATTCTGGTGGCTTGTCCCAAGGAGTTAGGTTGAACACTAGTAAGTTTTTGGATAATTTCGTTTGATAAACCAGGGATATTCTCATATGAGAAGCTTTGGGGTATAACATAATCCTCTAATTTCTTAAATTTTTCAATCTGCTCCATTTGTCTCTTAATATAGCCCTCATACTTAATGTCCATTTCTATCTGAGATACTACATCCTCAGTAATTAAACGTTGACTACTATTAGATTCAAAAAACTCGAGGTCCCGGTAAGAAATTTCGGGGCGTCTTAATAGTTCTTTCAAAGAATGGGGTTTCTTAATTGCAGACGCACCTAATCTAACTAGTATCTCATTAATTTCAGAGTTGGGTACAACTTTTATACTTTCTAATCTTGATAGCTCATCCGCTACAGCCTTCTTCCTTATTGCAAACTTTGCGTAATCCTCTTCTTTTAATAGTCCGATCTTATAACCCAATTCGCCTAACCTCATATCAGCATTGTCTTCTCTTAGGACCAGACGGTACTCCGCTCGGGAAGTAAACATTCTGTAGGGTTCATCTACCCCTTTGGTTACCAGGTCATCAACCATGATACCTATATATGCCTGAGAACGATCTAGAATAAACGGATCCTCACCTTTTACTCGAAGAGCTGCGTTTATCCCGGCAACTAATCCCTGACTCCCTGCTTCCTCATACCCTGTTGTACCATTTATCTGTCCTGCAAAATAAAGATTGTCTATTAATTTAGTTTCTAGTGTGGGTTTTAACTGTGTGGGATCGACGTAATCATATTCTACAGCATATCCAGGTCTCATAATCTCGACCTCGTCCAGCCCATCAATTGTTCTGACTAACTCATATTGAACTTCAAGCGGAAGACTGGTTGATACCCCGTTAGGATAAATTTCGTATGTGCCCAGACCGTCGGGCTCAAGAAATACCTGATGACGATCTTTATCGGGGAACTTTACAATCTTATCTTCGATTGAAGGGCAATACCTGGGTCCAACCCCTTTAATATCTCCTGAATAGAGAGGAGATTTATGAAGATTGTTATTTATAACTTCGTGAGTCTTTTTATTTGTATATGTTATATAACAAGACATTTGGTCTCTATCAATTATAGGATTGGTAAATGAAAAAGGTTTTGGATTTTTATCCCCGGGCTGCTCCTCAAGCATATCCCATTTAATAGTCCTGCCGTCTAACCTTGGAGGAGTGCCAGTTTTCAACCTTCCAACATTAAAACCAATGCTCCCAAATGATTCTGAAATACCAGTGGCTGCTGCCTCACCTGCGCGACCTGAAGAAATTTGAGTTGCACCAATATGAATTAGGCCGTTAGGAAATGTCCCGGGCGTGACCACAACGGCATCTGAAAAGAAATGTTCTCCAAGGTTGGTCTTGACTCCCGCAATTCTGCCCCCTTCTACAAGAAAACTTTCTACCATTCTCTGTTTGATATCCATATTTTTTTCAGATTCCAGAGCTTTCTTCATATAAGTCCTATATGACTGACGATCAGCCTGGATCCTAGTAGCTTGCACGGCTGCGCCCTTTCTTGTATTAAGTCTCCTGAATTGGATAGCAGCATGGTCGGCAGCTTTACCCATCTCTCCCCCAAGAGCATCTATCTCTTTAACTAGATGTCCCTTACCCACACCACCTATGGATGGATTGCAGGACATTAAGCCAATAGTGTCAATATTAGCCGTTAGTACGAGTGTTCGGCATCCTATTCTTGCAGACGCAAGCGCAGCCTCACACCCAGCATGTCCAGCGCCGATTACTATTACATCATGATTTTTAGGATAACTTATACTCATCATTAAAATTCCTATTCGAAAAACGCAATGGAATTGTAAATCCTTAAATGCTTAGCGTCAATTATTCAATTTCGATCTTGCATAAATTGACATATCAATGGTAAAATGCTTTCCCAATGATAAGGGGATACATTAAATGGCTACAACTAGAGAAATATTTGAAAAAGTAGAGAGAAAAATAAAAGAAAAGTCTGAAGAGCTTTCTGAAGTTAGAGCAGTCTATAAATTTGAATTAAACGGGCCTGACGGAGGAACCTGGATAGTTGACTTAAGACAAGAGACATTAGGGGTAAGACAAACCGAAGAAGAAGCCCAATGTACTTTTAAATCAAGTGATGTGAATTTTGTTAATATGTTTACCGGCAAACTTCGCCCTGAAAGCGCACTTTTAACCGGAAAGGTTAAGATGTCAGGAGACATAGGGCTTGCTATGAAGCTCGGTCAAATTTTAAGGAAATAAAGGATTCAAATTATATACAAAATCAGTCTTAGCTGAAGGTAAATTATAAATTGATTCAAACTCCCGACAAAGTTTATGTCGAAGAAGATATTTTAGATCATCCATTTACCCAGAAAATATTATCTAAAATACATTCCGCCCCAATTATTTGTGTTGAAAACTATAAAAAAATTGGGCAAGAAAAATCTTTTAACCAAAGAGCCGATGAAGATAAAAACTCCTTGGCGCTAGCGAGCAAGAAAGGAGAGCTAATTAAAAATATTGGCAGGATGGATCATGGACAGTTCTATTTGTTTCATGAGATCGACTGCAAATATGATTGCGAGTACTGTTACCTTCAATATTATTTCCAAACAAAAGTCCCTGTAGTATTTGTTAACCGCGACGAGGTTCTTAAAAAGATTGAAGAATTATTGAATAGTTTTGAGAATCCTTACTTTCATGTAGGTGAAGTATGCGACGCCTTGGCTTTTGATGATCTTACTGAATTTTCTACTGATATAGTTGAGCTTTTCTCAAAGCATAATAAAGGAACAATCGAGTTTAGAACTAAAAGCACCAATATTAATAATTTAATATCTATAGATAGCCCGCCTAAAAATGTGATACCTTCATGGACCTTCAGCCCCAAAAAAATTGCCGACATGATTGAGCACAAAACTCCTTCTTTTAAGGAAAGACTTGAGGCTGCTAGAAGATGCCAAGAATCAGGTTATACAGTAGGTGTAAGACTTGATCCCATTATTAAAATAGAAGGATGGGAAGACCTTTACCAAAAAATGATACAAGAACTTTTTACCAGACTTGATACAAAACAGATCGACTATATATCGCTAGGAACGCCTAAGCACAATAAGGTCCTATTTGAAACTATAAAAAAGAGGTTCCCGGCTAGCCCAACCATCCTAGGAGAACTGTTTCCCTCAACTGATGGTAAATACAAATATTTAAAATTTCAGAGGGTCGATATCTATAAAAACATGATTTCTTGGATTAGAGAATATGACGACAATATTAGAATAGAGCTTTCAATTGAATCAGATGAAGTCAAAGAATTGGTTTTCGAAGATATCGATTGAACCTTTTATCAAAATGAGAAACAATAACAATATTGAAAGCAATTTAGCGGCTGTTATAATTTTTACTAGTCTTCTCAAGACTATATTATCAGGGCATCCACAAACATTCTGAAAATATTAAATATTACAAATTGGTAGTTATTGGAAACAATTGTGAATCAATCCGCAAATAACAAAAACTTTATTTCGAGAAACGGCGGTAATATTGTTGTAATAGTAATACTGGCAATCTTGGTTTTATTACTAGTGGAACAAGCCGTCCGGTTTCACATTTTCGGTTACGATTCCCTTAGCTACAAAAAAATGTACAGTGTTAAATCGCTTGGTCACTCAGGTTTTATACAGGCTTCAGACGTGAAATCAATTGTATACGAGCATAAACCGAATATCGACTCGCAGTTAAAACTAGTGAGCTTCAAAACCAATTCCAGAGGACTTAGAGATATTGAATACTCAATTGAGAAACCTGATGACACATTTAGAGTCGTAGTCATAGGCTCATCGTTTACATTTGGTTCGGGAGTCGAGATCGAGAACACTTTCCACTCACTGCTTGAGGACAGGTTAAACAGAGAATCAGAGAGTCTTAAGTATGAATTTATCAATTTCGGAGTAGGCGGATATACGATGAGGAACAAGCTGGCCACGCTTAAATTCAAGGCTCTTGAATACGACCCAGATCTTGTACTTTTTGTTCTGGACGGCTCTGAATTTACCGATAAAGAATACAAGGAGTTTGTTCCTAAACCCAAGAAAAATCATTTTTTTAGGAGTTATACGTACAAGCTTCTAAAAAGAATCAAAATATTCGGTCCCCATGATACCAAAACACCTAAGTTCCTTAAACACCATAATGAGCATTTAGATGAACTTGGCACGAAGTTTCATGCTTTGGACGAGATTAGCCAGAAGTATGGCATACCTATTTGTGTTGTAGTACTGGATCACGATTATTTACACTATGAGCTCAGCAAAAAAATCATGGCTCTAGCAGAGAAAAACAATCTGTTTTTTTCGAATACACTCCCGTCATTTGCTGGCACGAGCTTCAGAGATTTCAGAATATATAAAGTGGATTTTCATCCGAACACAGAGGCAAACGTATTATTCGCAGATTCAATATATCATGACCTTAAAAACCAATCACTTTTGGAGAAACAAGGGTCATCCGTTCGTTAAGTACAATGTTTTTTATATCAAACCATGCATGAAGACTTAAGTTTTTTCCTCTTTTTTCATGAGGTTTTTTAGATTAGCCTTTTTCGACTTATATAGTATTATATCTTTTGCAAAATTGATTTATTGAGAAAACAGACGAAAAATTCATATTTGAGAGTAATTAAGGAAAGAAATGATAATTTCGCGTTCAAAAAAATTTTTATTCGTTCACATCCAAAAAACAGCTGGCAGGAGCTTTGAAGCTGTTCTAAAGGAGCACATAACAGATTTAGAGAATTTCATGGGCCCCCATGACCATGCGGCCTGGGCTAAGGAGCGTTTAGGCCAGGATTGGAACGAATACTACAAAGTCGCTTTTGTAAGAAACCCATGGGACAGGTTGGTGTCTTGGTACACTATGATTCAGGAAAGGGGCAAGCCTACATGGTACAAGCGCTTTACTGGATTTGGGAAGTACAGCCGTATGAGGCAGTATGTGTTTGAAAACTCTAAGACATTTGAGGATTTTCTTTATAATTGCGTGGATATAATCGAAGACACGGACGGACGCAAAAGTTTTGCCTATAACCAGCTCGACTATATAACAGATGAGGACGGATCAATACTTGTGGACTTCATAGGTAAATTTGAAAATCTCAATAATGATACACAAACTGTGTTCCAGAATCTCGAGTTAGGAAACGCTGCTCTCCCTCATAAAAATAGCTCCAACCATAAAAACTACCGTTCCTATTATACTGAAGCAACAAGGGATCTTATTGCCGAGCGATTTGCAAGGGATATTGATTTTTTCGGTTATGAATTTTAATTAAGAAACACCTTCAAACTAATACTTCTCTCTGAACTCAGAACGAATTGTCGTTAGGAATCTATTGTAGAGTAGGATTGGGTGCTACGAATTAATAATCTTTAGAGCTTCATCTTCTTCAATTACCTTTATACTCCCTGTGTTCGAATCAATATATTTAACCTCACAACCGTTTGATTTACAGAAATCAATCCAGTCGAGATAGATTCCCACATATTTGGAAGCATGAGAAAACTCAGTAATCATCCTTTGAGATTTCTCTTTATCTTTTTTCTTCGGCTTGCTGAGTTTATTAAAACATTCCTCTACCCTTCTTAGGTATTCTTCACGGTTGCAAACGAGAACGTATACTGTTTTAAGATTAGAGCTTCTAAATAATCTAAAAACAGGATCATATTCGAATATCCCATATCTTCTTAATATTGTTCTGCAAATATCGTACTCCAATATGAGATCCTCTATTTCCACGTTCGGAGTCTTTTGGAGCTCCGATGCTGTCATTATCGACCAATTTGTATCAGGATCTATACCCGCAAGTTTAAAAGAGTCTCTATCTCCCGACTTAAGCATCTCGATCAACGTGCTCTTGCCTATGTTTGTAGGGCCCGAAATTATTGAGATGTCATTAATATTTCTTATTCTTGCATCAATCATGTATCTGTGTTCAAGCTCGGAATCCAAAAATTTCAGTTTTCCAATATCCAGATACTGAGTCTCAATCAAATTCTTTATCCATGTTCTGCTGATCAGAAATCTGGCCCTTGAATCTACCGCTAAGATTCCCGGCTTTAGAGATTCGGGCAGATATTTGAATATGGAGCCCCAGAATCCTAGAAGCGCTTTACTTTTCTTCTTTTTACCTATGTCAGAAATTCCCATAGTGAGATCAGCTACCTCAAGTATGAGTTTTACTTTCGTCTTATTGATGAGTTTGTTTATTAAAGCTATTGGATTAGTGACATGGTGAAGGATGTTCAAACATATTACATAATCGTAGGTGTCAGAGTCGTCAAGTTGATCGAGATCTAGGTTCTGAAAATCTATATCTAAATTTTGGAATTCAGAAAACTTTTTTGCGATTTTTAACTTATCAATATCTAAATCTATACCAACAACTTTATCTGCATTTCTCTTTTTAGCCTCAAAACTGAAGTAGCCTTCAGCACATCCAACATCAAGAACCGTTTTACCTGTTAGATCTTTTGGAAATATAGCGTCTGCAGTTTTCGACCGGTCTCTACCAGGCGTGGATATACCGTTTGGTAATTCGATTTTTTGATACCATTTGGGATGCGCTTCAATCAGATCAACTATTTCCTGATTATTCATTTGATAATTCCTCTAGTAAATTTTGATCCATGTATATTAAAGACTAATCTATTCCTCATCAAGTATTTAAGAGTGGTGATTAAAAATAAAAAGTGAAATTATGCTATATCCAGAGCAATGACAATGCTCTTTAAGATAGAACTATATAGTAAAAAGTTAAATTGGGTATAAAAATGTGTGAACTAAGGCTGTTCTAAGATGTAGAATCAGAAAAGCCTTAATTAAATTGCAAGAAAGCTTCTTAGTACATCACCTGAATCAGCTTCAGCTAGTTTCTCAAGAGCTCTTTTCTCAATCTGCCTGATACGCTCTCTAGTGAGATCAAATCTTCTCCCAATTTCATCCAGTGTGTAGGTACCGTCCTGATCTATTCCAAACCGAAGCCTTATTATTTCCTCTTCCCTTGGGGTAAGGATGTTTAATGCTTCTCTTATCTCTTGTGTAAGGGCAGTAGTTGCCATTACAGTATCAGGAGCCGGAGACTTTTCATCTGAGATAAAGTCTAGAAGAGTAGTCTTCTCGCCATCCATAATTGGGGTATCCAGACGGGCTGCATCATTAGTTGATTCAAGAATTCTTTTTACACCTTCAACCGAGATACCTGCTATCTCTGCCACTTCCTCAGGCAAAGGCTTTCTTCCCATTTCTTTATGCAGCATAGAGCTAATCCTGTATACCTTACTTGCTTGCTCTAATACATATACTGGGACTCTTATGGTTCTGGTTTGGTCAAGAAGTGCTCTTGAAATAGCCTGATGTATCCACCATGATGCGTAAGTCGAGAACTTGTAACCTTTAGTATGGTCAAATCTTTCTACCGCCCTCATTAATCCAACATTCCCTTCCTGAATTAAATCTGTTAGCGGCAATCCTCTGCCCATATATCTCTTTGAAATACTTACAACAAGCCTTAGGTTAGCTTTAACAAATCTCTCCTTCATATTACAAGCACGTTCAGAAAAGACTGATATAAAGGCTCTAAAGCATTCTATTCTTTTGGTTAACTCTTTTTCGCTTATTCGGTTTTTACCGGTCTTCGTGTCTCTTTTAATAAGACTTTCTCTTTTCTTTCTCAGCTTATCTACATTAATAGTAAGTTCAATTGCTTTAGCTTCACATTTTTTAATTTGGGCTGAGA
Organism: Thermodesulfobacteriota bacterium; assembly: GCA_021604765.1. Taxonomy (GTDB): domain Bacteria; phylum Desulfobacterota_D; class UBA1144; order Nemesobacterales; family UBA2774; genus CR02bin9. The sequence continues at coordinate 3,450 of BQJP01000013.1, read as the reverse complement.
CCTCTACCTCTTCTTTTGCCGTTAAAAGGGATTCAACTGCCATATCTTTGAAATATACATAAAGAAGTCTAAACTGTTCGTCAGGAGTCCACTTTTCTTCTGTTTTTTGCTCTTTCGCAGGACTATCTTCGATCTCAACGCTAAACTCAGGTTGATCCTCATTCATTCCACTATCTGCAATATTGATAGACGGATAAGCCTGATCTTCTTCTTGATCAAATACTTCAAGTCCATTTACTTCAGTGGGAACTTGTTCCTCAACTTCTCTAAATTTTTCTGTTTTCATGATAGCACCTTTTAACCCAAAACAATGTTGCTTATTATTTAACCCTGCCCCGGCATAGAGCCTGGATATGAGCTATTACAACTGTACAACTATACGACTTTTGTATATTTATGTCAAGTACTTTCTTCGCATTTGCAAAAAAAGTTTTGAGAGGAAAAATATTTAGTTATTTCAATAGGTTGCAGAGGCCTTCTACGCAACAGCTAACAAATATTTGCTTTCCTTTTATAAATTTCTATCTTGCTCACTACTCTCTTTCAAAGTCTCCTTATACAGCCTGCCCTCGTTTAAACTTTCAACGAAGACTTCTCCTGCTTCTTTGCTCTGATAGATAGTTGATAAATTCCATGCCTCTTGAGCAGTTTTAAAATTACCGATCTTAATTAGATTCCAAACCTCTCCTCTGGAATTGGATGACGTAACAATATATGCGTCATAGCCTTTTTGTTTAAGTTCAGCAACAAGTTGATTGGCGTCATTGAGATTTCCAAATGCCGCAACCTGCAACCTGTAAGAATCTTCTGGTTCTGAGGTGGGATCTACTAAATTTTGTTCGACAAGACTAAATTCATTGTTTAAATTCGGAGAAGATGAATCATCATCTACTGTTATGGAACTAGAAATATCTAAATCATTGTTCTCATTTTCAGTAGATGTTCGCAAATCGGTTCTGTCTATTTCATCTTCAATTATATTTGCTGTACTCTTAGTTACTGACTCGGGCACTATTTCTGGATCCACCACCACCTCGACATTGCTTGATTCTACAATATTATTTTGACTTGCTGGAGCTGCATCCTCAGAAACGCCACCGAATTGCTCCCCGCCCATGTCGGTATTATCCATCCTCATACCTACATAAACACCCAAGACAAATACAACGACTAGTATCAGAAAGTGACCAATACCGCTAGCGAAACCACTTTTTTTCTTATTTGACCCTGTGATAATGAGTTGTGGTTTTAGTTTTCCCATAAGAAACCCCCATTCTTTAATTACCCCTATCTTAAAGTAACTCTATTCACTAAATCTAACCCAAACAACCAGCATTACTCTTGGTGCCGAAGGGGGGATTTGAACCCCCATGAGCGCAATGCCCACTGGATTCTGAGTCCAGCGCGTCTACCAAATTCCGCCACTTCGGCATAATTTGCCTAGCAACACTCGACGCTACCTAATATTATCACACATCATAAAAAGGTGCCATAAAAATTTGCGTCGTTAATTCAACCGTATGTTAGCAAGAGTTATCGAAAAATAGAATTTATGCTTTTTAGAAAATAAGCATAATTATCAAAAGATTTTTTGGGAACTATCAATTATCTGAAAATAAAACCAGTACTCCAGTGTAAGTGAAAAGATGGTTGCTGTCTTGAATCGGGGCAAACTCCGAGTTACCGAAGAAACCTATAAAAGGAACATCTCCTAGAGCACTGCTTATATATGCGGAGTCTATACCCTGATGCCCGTATAATGAAGATCCCCTAGCGCAACAGTTGAAATATAGTCCAAATTTAAAAGAATTTTCGGGATTTTGATTAGAAGTAATTCTGTCCAACATTTGTTTGAGGTCTTCTCGTGCCATTTCCGGGTTTCTCAACGTAAAACCAATTAATTGTCCCTCCTTTACATTCTGGGGAACTGCAACGTAACCTGACTTGGGGTCAACACCGATAAGGTTTCTTACTAGATAATCACTGCCATGAATCTCCCGTTGATCAGGATCAGGTGGAAAAGCTACAAAAAGTAGACGCAAAATATCCATCGGGTCCTCAAGTATTCCACTTGGAATACGCTTTTTTAAAACCTCATAGGCTGGCTGTCCATCAAGTTCCGAAATAATGTTTTTATTACACTTTGTTACCGTACAAGGGGGTCCGACTAATTGGCACCCCTGAGTAATATCAACTTTGTAAGAAAAATCTCCATCCAGCAAAAGTCCTGATACCGCGCCTGATGCTACACTATCGCCATAAAACTCAAAAGTATCATTAATCCTTGGATCCTCTGAAGCAGTGGCCCCTACTATAGGAATTTGACCCAATCTTGATTCTATACCTTTAAATAATAACTCCGGATGAATATGAAAAGGATCAGGCAATAATGTCAGAATTGAATTTGAACCCTTAGAAGATTTCAGAAGCTCACCAATTTCTTCACCCGCTTTCGTTCCACCAGCTCCCAGCTGGTAAATAACAAAGGGTTTAGACTTTATACTAGTCGAGGAAACTACTAAGACTACTATACTGGCAAGGGCTTCCGTCTCTCCATAATTAGAAAGAACACCTAGGGCGCTGCACCCACTCACATTTTGAGTATGTGTAATTTGGCAAACAATTTTTAACATCTCTTCATAATTAGCTCTATGCGGAAAAGTACAAAAAACCATTACCCAGTCGGCTTTACTAATCCCGGCATTATCCATTGCCTGCTTTGCAGCAGCATTGGCTGCTTCATGGCTATTTTCGAGGTCAGAATATCCGGTGCCTGCTTGAATCATATTTACCCTTGATAGTAAAAGTTTTGGTATTACAAATTGGTGATACACATTTCCATAATCTTAAGTTTAGAGATCTTGGAACAATTAGTAATCTTAATTGTTTATATACAATAAAAATTTATGTTAAATACCAGGAGAATAAAAATACGCGCTAACTCAAAATTATCAATTACCCCAAGATATTATTTTATCAGGTTTTATTTTAATAACAGGTGCTCCTAAGGACTCTAAACCCATCTTGCGGTATTGATCATATTTTTTAGAAAGTATAGAAAGTGAATTCTCATACTCTTCGCCTTCGCTAATTATTTCGGCTGTGCCCTGAATTATTAAATAATTGAGCATACTCCAGTTCTCTAAATACTCATCAATCACAAAAGAAATATTAGGATTGTTGAGAATATTTCTTATCCTCTTTAATTTACTGGTAGGTACACTTTTAGGTTTTTTATCAATAGGGGAGTAAATAAAGCTGCCATCAAAAGCAAAACAAATCGGAACTACCAACGGTTTTCCAAATTCATCCACAGTCGCCATACGCGCAATTCTGTGTAAATTAATTATATCTCTTTGTTTTTTTGTGAAACTTTTTGTCAAGCTAATTTTTCAATGACTCCTTATTATGTCTTGAATTATCATTAATGTCTTTTATAATACCTTGTTT
>BQJP01000012.1 GCA_021604765.1 Thermodesulfobacteriota bacterium | reverse complement strand
ATAGGTATGCTGACTAAAGTTGAAATTTGGTCCAAAGAGGTTTGGGAACAGGAAGAGTCTGATAATTCTTATGAAGAATTTAAAAAAAGCAGGGAAATACTTGCAGCACAAGGACTATAAGACCATGGAAAATGCTATTTTGGAACAAAAGGCTCCGGCCCATATACCTGTTATGACCCAAGAGGTCATTGATTACTTGATTACCCGTGAGGACGGACTTTATGTTGACGCTACCCTAGGATTGGGCGGACACACTAAATCAATATTAAATTCTACTAACTATAAATCACGGATTATTGGTCTTGATGTAGACGAAGAGGCCATTACTATAGCCGGCAATAATTTATCTAAATATAAGAGCAATATAATTTTTAGGAACAGCAACTTCTCTGATATTGATCGAGTTCTCCTTGATCTTGAGAGAGGAGAGGTTGACGGAATAGTTGCGGATCTTGGGATGTCTTCGTTTCAACTCGATTCAAGCGGCAGGGGCTTTAGCTTAATAAGAGATGAGCAACTGGATATGCGGATGGATGCTAGACTGAGGTTTACAGCTTTTGATTTGATTAACGAGATGAGTGTTGATGAAATCTCAAAAGTTCTGAAAGTATATGGCGAGGAAAGGTGGTCGAGAAGGATTGCAAAACGTATTGTATCTACAAGAAATGATAAACCTATTAACACATCTGCAGAACTAGCCAACCTTGTTTTTGAGGCTATTCCTAAAAAGTTTCATCCTCAACGGATACATCCGGCTACAAAAACGTTTCAGGCTTTCAGGATAGCGGTTAACCATGAGTTGGACAGTATTGAGGAATTTATCGGCAAGGCAATACCTTTCCTAAAAACCGGAGGAAGGTTGGTCATCATTTCATTTCATTCTCTTGAGGATAGGCTCGTAAAGAAATTGTTTAACAATCTATCCTCTCCATGTATTTGTCCTCCGGATCTTCCTATGTGCGGATGTGGCAAAAGAAGCGAGTTAAATATTTTAACCCGGTCACCTCTAATTCCGAGCGAAGCTGAGATAGCTAATAATCCTAGATCAAGAAGCGCAAAGATGAGGGTAGGTGAGAAACTCTAACATGGCGATTCAGAAAGTAACTAAGAAAAAAGAGAAAAGACAGTCCGGCAATTTTATTTTGTCCACAGGCATGATAGTGCTGATATTAATTGTGGTAGGGCTTTCTCTTGTTTACGTAAGGATAAAAGTTGAAGAGTTAAGTTTGGGTTATGAGATCTCTAGAAATAAGAAAAAAACCGAAGATCTGTTAAAAGAAAATAGAATGCTTCAATCAGATTTCATGAAACTGAAATCTCCTGAGAAGCTTGAGAAATCTGCTATTGAGCTAGGATTTAAATTTCCAACCCAAGAAGACATAATATTTATCGAAAAAAATAAGGTAGTGGGTAAGTAATGAAGCCAAAGAGAAGTACAAAAAGAATGTCTCTCGCTAGGGATTTGGATAAACCCAGGTGGAGAGTCTTTATCATTGCTACTCTTATAATTGCGCTCTTTGCTATGGTTTCAATAAAAGCCCTTGAACTTCAGGTTTTAGATCGTGAGAGGGCATTCAAGATAGCCAGAAAGCAACATCATGGTACCTCTACCCTTCTTCCTAGAAGGGGGAAAATATTTGATAGAAATGGTAAGAAATTGGCAGTAAACGTGGATGTTAAATCCATTTACGCAAACCCAAAGAATGTTGTAGATCCCAAAGTTACAGCAAAGGTTTTATCGGACAAACTTGGTCTTCCTGAGGAGAAAATCCATAAAAGAGTAGCTTCAAATAAATCTTTTGTCTGGATCAAAAGACTTGCGGACTCAAAACCTGCTGAAGAACTTCAAACCTCTGACATAAAAGGCTTAGGTTTTATTCCTGAACCTAAGAGAATTTATCCTAACGGAACTCTAATGGGACAAGTAATAGGTTTTACTGATGTTGATTCTATTGGAATAGAGGGGATTGAATACAAATACGACGGCTCTCTAATCGGTAAGACCAGAAAAATTACATTAAAAAGAGATGCTCGCGGGAATAAAATTTTAAGCGACCTAAGCGAGATTCAAGATATTGATACGGATAAAACCTCTGGTCAGGACATTGTTTTGACAATTGATTCACAGATACAGCATATAGTTGAGCGAGAATTGAAAGAGGGCATAGAAGAGATGGGTGGTGAAAAAGGTATGGCATTGGTAATGAACCCAGAAACCGGTGAAGTGCTCGCCATGGCTTCATATCCTTTTATAGATCCAAATTCCTACAGCAAATTCCCAGAGCAGAATAGAAGAAACCTCCCTATATGGTATGCCCACGAGCCGGGCTCAACTATGAAGGTTTTTCTGGCGGCTTCTGCATTGGAAGAAAAAAAAGTAAATCCAAACTCCCAGTTTAATTGTGAGAACGGCAGAAGAAAAATAGGTTCTGCAGTAATTAAAGATGTAAAAGCCCGTGGCACTCTAACAGTTTCAGAGATCGTAAAGTACTCAAGCAATATTGGAGCCTCTAAGATTGGGGAATTAATGGGCCGTGATACATATTACAAATATCTAAAAAAATTCGGTTTTGGAGAAAAAACAGGCATAGGACTTCCTGGGGAATCGAAAGGTCAGCTTGCAAGCCCAAGAAAATGGGGACCTATCGAGCTCGCTACTATTTCATTTGGTCAAGGTGTTTCAGTTACATCGCTTCAGTTAGTTACTGCCCTTTCTGCAATTGCAAACGGCGGATATCTTATGAAGCCTTACATAATAGAAAAAATTGTGGATCCTGAAGGAAATATTGTTACAGAAAACAAACCTGAGGTTATTACAAGAGTTGTCTCCTATGATACTTCCCATCAGATGAAGCAAATGTTACAAAGTGTAGTAGAAGACGGAACCGGTAAGAAAGCCCAAATTCCCGGATTCTCAGTAGCTGGCAAAACCGGTACGGCACAAATTCCTAACCCCAAATCCGGCGGATATTATTCTGACAGATATATAGCTTCTTTCATTGGATTTACTCCTGTTGAAGATCCTAAAATAGTTATGGCGGTAGTTGTAGAGGCTCCAAGGAAAAAAACTCATGGAGGCTCTGTTGCCGGACCTATTTTCAAAAATATTGCAGAAAAAGTTCTTTTTCATATGGATGTAAGTCCCAAAAAAGAACTAGTTGGTATGAAAGTAATGCCAGATCTTAGCGGGATGAGTGTGAGAGACATTCTTAAATGGTCCGAAGAACAAGGGGTTAAGGTGGATGTAAAAGGTAGTGGATATGTCTCAAGCCAAAAACCTCTACCGGGAGATCTGATTAAAGAGGGTATGGTTTGCTCAATTGAGCTTAAACAAAACATATGATCCTTAGAGACCTTCTTAATGATATTGATATTGTAAATTTCAATGGAGATGATGGATTAGAGGTTTCCGGGATAAGTATTGATTCAAATAACGTAAAAGACGGTTTCCTGTTTGTAGCATTAAGAGGCGAAAACACCGATGGTCATAGGTACATTGATTCTGCAGTTAAAAACGGTGCTAAAGCCTTAATCGTTGAAAAAACTCCGGAAATTAATTCTCAAGAAGTATCAGTTGTTCAAGTTAATGATTCCAGGGCAGTGCTGGCTGCAGCCTCGGCTAATTTTTTCAGACATCCAACAAAAGAACTTACTCTTGTTGGTATTACAGGCACAAATGGAAAGACTACAATTACCTATTTATTGGAATCAATCTGGAATCATGAACAGAGGAAATCGGGAATTATAGGAACTATTGATTACCGCTACGGCGAAAATATAAAGCAATCATCCATGACAACCCCTGAGTCTTTAGATCTAATGAGGATGTTTAGAGAAATGAGGGAATTAGGAGTAGAAACTGTAGCTATGGAAGTTTCTTCACACGCAATTGATAAAGATAGGGCTCTTCAGTGTCAGTTTGACGCAGCGGTTTTTACTAATTTAACTCAAGATCACCTAGATTATCATGATACGATGGAGGACTATTTCCAAGTTAAGAAAAGACTATTCTCAGAGTATTTAGCAAATAGTAAAAAGGAAAAGAAATACTCCATCATTAATATTGATGATCCATTTGGAGCTCGGCTTGTTAAAGAGATTTCCGGTAATTTAGTTTCCTATTCTATTAAGAATGTTAATTCCACAGTTTATGCAAAAACCTCACGAATTACAGAGGAAGGTATAGAGGCTAATATAAATAGTCCCATTGGCGATATCCAAATTAATTCAACACTTTTTGGTGAGCATAATTTATCAAATATCCTGGCTGCGGTTGCAACAGCTGTTTCACTGGGATCATCCAAGGAGTCTATAGAACGAGGTATTTCTAATATAAAGTCGGTTCCCGGAAGATTAGAAGGGATAGAAAATAAAGGTGGGTTCAATGTGCTTGTAGATTACGCGCATACACCAGATGCTCTTAAGAATGTACTTCAGGCTTCAAGACCACTCACAAAGGGACGACTAATACTGGTATTTGGATGTGGCGGTGATAGAGATAATGCTAAAAGACCTCTAATGGGCAAGATCGGAATGGAGCTATCAGATGTACTCATTATAACTTCGGATAACCCTCGTACTGAGGACCCGGAAATAATTTTGGATCATATTGAACAAGGTGTTAATCAAGCCTCCGAAAAAGAAAAATCTTATCATCGAATTGCTGATAGAACTCAAGCAATTAGAAAAGCAATAAAGACAGCTAAGAAAGATGACACAATTCTAATTGCCGGTAAGGGACATGAGGATTATCAGATTATTGGAACAACCAAGCACCCGTTTGATGACAGAGAAATTGCAAGGGAGGCATTAAAAGAGATTTAGATATTAGGATAATGACATGATGGATCTAGATTTTATTCTTAACTCAACAAAAGGAAAACTACTCTCAGGGAATGCCGCTAGCGTTTTTACCGGAGTTTCTACAGATACGAGAAAAATAACAAAAGATGAACTCTTTTTTGCTTTAAAAGGAGAGAATTTTAACGGCCAGGATTTTATAGAAGAAGCTTTTAATAATGGGGCTAGTGGAGCAGTTGTAGAGGATTCTCAAACACAAGAGGTAAATGGTAAAGTTCTTATACAGGTCCCTTCGACACTTAAAGCTTTGGGGGATCTTGCTTCAAGCTGGAGAATGAGTTTCCCTGATCTCAAGGTAGCTGCAATTACCGGATCTAATGGAAAAACAACAACGAAGGAGATGACCTGGAGTATTGTTTCTTTAAAACACAACACTTTAAAAAATACGGGTAACTTTAATAATCTGATTGGTTTGCCATTGACACTGTTTGAGCTGAATAAAGATTACAGCGCTGCTGTTGTGGAAGTTGGTATGAACGATTTCGGTGAGCTCAAGAGACTCTCTGAAATCGCAAGACCTAACATTGGAGCAATTACTAACATAGGTCACGCTCATCTGGAAAAGCTTGGCGGTCTTGACGGAGTGGCCAAAGCAAAAGGGGAGCTGGTTGAGAACTTTAAGGAAGATAATGTCTTCGTTGTGAATCTAGATGATCCGCGTGTGAGAAAAATATCTGATAACCTCAACTGCCAGAAAGTAACTTTTGGAGTCAATTCAGAAGATGCAATGATTAGAGCACAAGATATAGAATCTAATGATCTCTCAAATATGACTTTTAATATGATAATTTCCGGAGAACGATTACCTATAAAAATGAAAGGGATTGGTCTTCATAATGTTTTGAACTCGCTTTGTGCAGCCGGCATTGCTCTTTCTTTAGGCTGTGACAGCGCACAAATTCAAGAAGGTCTTTCAAATTACACTCCGACAAATATGCGTCTTCAAGTTTTGGATACTCCCTATGGGTTTAAAATCATAAACGACGCTTATAATGCTAATCCGGATTCAATGAGAAGGGCGATTGATGAGCTCGCTAGATTAAAAGGTGCAGGACAAACCCTAGCGGTTCTAGGTGACATGTTGGAGCTTGGCGAAGGAAGTGACAGAGAGCATTATGAATTAGGTAAGTACGTTTCAAATGAAGGGGTAGATAATCTTATTTCGTTTGGCACATTTTCAAGTAAAACTTTAGAGGGCTACGGTAACTCGCAAAGAGGATTACTAGCTCAAACACACGAAGAAGCCGCAAAGCTATTAATGGAATTAGCAACCCCCGGAGATTTAGTTTTGGTAAAGGGTTCTAGAGGATCCAGAATGGAACAAGTTATAAAAGAAATAGTAAAGGAGCAAGATTGAATGTTTCATCTTCTGTATTTACTGAAGGATGATTTTATAATATTTAATGTATTTAGATATATAACGTTCCGATCATTTGGGGCAGGTGTGACGGCATTCCTTATTAGTATAATTTTAGGCGGATATTTTATCAGATTTCTTGCTCGAAGGCAGTTCAAGGAAAATATTCGCGACGACGGTCCTGAAAGCCACAAAACAAAAGCCGGCACCCCTACAATGGGCGGCGCATTTATAGTGGTAGCAATAACTGTATCTACTCTACTCTGGGTAGACCTTTCAAGCCAGGTTATGTGGACTGTTCTCCTCTTCACATTTAGTTATGCGCTTATTGGATTTTTAGACGATTGGCTCAAATACTCAAAAGGAAAGGGCATGAGCGCCAGATTAAAGTTCCTATTGCAGATAGTTTTTGGGACTCTCTTTGTTGCACTAATTTTAAGCGAAATCAACGGCTTTAGTATGGTTCTTAGCGGAACTGAAGCGACTGAATATTCATATACATCCATATTAATCCCATTTTTTAAGAAGGCGGTCTTAGACCTTAGCTGGTTCTATATACCTTTCGGCGTGATAGTTGTTGTGGGGGCTTCAAACTCTGTAAATTTAACAGATGGTCTAGACGGTCTTGCGATTGGTTCAATCTTGATAGCTACAGCTACATATATTATTTTTGCCTATCTTTCCGGACACCAAGAATTCTCAAGTTATCTTCAGATTCCATATATACCACAGGGAGGAGAGCTTGCGGTTTATTTAGCCGCCGTGGGCGGGGCATGTCTTGGTTTTCTCTGGTACAATTCTCATCCGGCAGAGGTTTTTATGGGCGACGTGGGTTCGCTTGCTCTAGGTGCCGCGATCGGTTCAGTAGCACTAATAATCAAACAAGAATTATTACTCATTATAGTAGGGGGGCTTTTTGTTGCGGAGGCGCTTTCCGTAATTCTTCAAGTCTTTTCATTTAAGCTCACAGGAAAGAGAATTTTCAAAATGGCTCCTCTTCATCATCATTTTGAATTAAGCGGCTGGTCTGAATCAAAAGTTGTAATCAGATTTTGGATAATATCATTGGTACTAGCATTATTTGCACTATCTACACTTAAGCTTAGGTAGGAGTGATAAGTGCATAAGCTTTTTTGAAACTGGAGTTTTTAGAAAGATAATGGAACTTAAAGATAGAAAAATTCTTGTTGTCGGACTTGGTAAAACAGGTCAGGACACTATTAAATTCTTGCTGAATAAAGGCGCTCAGGTGCGAGCTAGTGATAGCTCTTCCATAGAAAAAATTAAAGAGATAGTAGCTGAACTTGAATCTAAAGGGGTCAGGGTAGAAGCAGAAACCCACACAGATGAGACATTTCTTTGGGCACAAACTATTGTTCTTAGCCCTGGAGTTCCCTTCAGTGTCCCTCAGATCCAAAGAGCAATTACAGAAGGCATTGAAGTTATAAGTGAGGTAGAACTTGCTTCAAGATTTATCACAACACCTATCATAGCAATTACCGGCTCCAATGGAAAAACTACAACCTCTACACTGATTGCCAGAATACTTGAAAGAAATGGCAAGAAGGTTTTTCTCGGCGCAAACATAGGAACCCCTCTTATTCAAATTGCCGGGCAAGCTGATGAGTTTGATATTCTTGTACTGGAATTAAGCAGTTTTCAGTTGCAAGGGATAAAAACTTTCAGACCCTATATAGCTCTTATATTAAACATTTCCCCTAACCATCTGGATCATCACGAGTCATTTGAAGAATATGTGGAATCTAAGATGAAAATATATTCCAACCAAAGTTCTGATGACTGGTTTGTTTATAACAAAGACGATGAAATCACAAGTGAGTATTTGCCTAATGTTAAATCACAAAAAGTACCGTTTAGTAAGGACAGTGTAGAAGATGGCGCCACCTTTAACGGCACTGATATAAAATTTCAGGAACATACTTACGATATAAGCTCTACCAAGCTTTTAGGCATACATAATGTAGAGAATATGATGGCAGCTATTATTGGTACTTCCATCTTAGGTTGTGATCCACAACTAATCCAAGAGGAGATAAACAGTTTTGAACCTCTTGAGCACAGAAATGAATACGTCGGCAATTTATCAGGAGCAAAGGTATATAATGATTCGAAATCAACCAGCCCGGCTGCTACTGTAAGAGCTTTAGAGAGTCTCCCGCAGCCAATTATTCTAATCGCCGGTGGAAAGGACAAGGGGGTTAGTTTTGAACCTCTTAAACAGTTGGTAAATGAAAAAGTAAGGCTTATGGTTCTCATCGGAGAGTCCAAACAAAGAATGAAAGAAGAGTTAGGGATTAGTGTTCATAGCGAATTGGCAGATTCTCTTAAAGAGGCGCTGGATATTACATTTCAAAATATTACAGATGAAGATAGTGTCTTGTTTTCACCGGCTTGTTCCAGCTTTGATATGTTTAAGTCATACGAAGATAGGGGGGCTAAGTTTAAAGAAATTGTTAAAGAACTTTGAACCCGCAAAGGGTAGGAATTATGATATTGGCGTTATCCTCTCAGCGGTTTTTTTAACTGCTGTAGGAGTGCTGATGGTATATAGCACAAGCTCAGTCTACTCCATGGAAAATTTTGGAGATCCGAATTATTACTTAAAACGCCACGCAATGTATCTTGCATTAGGTTTGCTAGGAATGTTCGCTGTAATGAGTGTTGATTATAGAGTTTTTAGAAAGCTTGTTTACCCGGCTTATATATTAGGAATAGTTTTGCTTGTAGCTGTTCTTGTAATTGGTAAAGATGTTGGTGGGGCGAGAAGGTGGATTGATTTAGGTCCATTTAGCTTTCAGCCCTCAGAGATTGCAAAATATCTATTGGTGCTATATCTAGCTCATTCACTAACCAAAAAAAGGGATAAAGTAGATAGTTTTGTAGTAGGATTCGCGTCTCATATACTTGTTGCAGGAATCTATGTGATTCTTGTACTACTTGAGCCAGATTTTGGTACAGCCACGACTATGATTGCAGTTCTTTTTTCCATGATGTTTATAGGGGAAGTAAGGTTTAGGTATTTAGTACCACTGGGATTAATCTCTGCTGCTTTACTGACAGTGGCAGTGCTGACCAAAGGTTATAGGATGAGGCGTATTACTGCTTACATGGATCCATGGCAAGACCCTCTTGGCGCTGGATATCAGTCCATACAATCGTTTATTGCCTTCGCTCTAGGAGGTATCTACGGCACAGGTTTGGGGGACAGCTCGCAAAAACTATTTTTCTTGCCGCAGGCTCATACTGATTTCATTTTCTCAATAATTGGAGAAGAGCTTGGCTTTATTGGTGTGCTGTTAGTAATAATAGGTTTTGTAGTTTTATTGGTAAGGAGCCTGCGCGTATCACTTAGAGCTCCTGATCTGTTCGGCTGTTATTTAGTCTTTGGTTGTGTAGTGCTCATTGCTCTTCAGGCCGGAATGAACATGGCTGTTGCTGTAGGTCTATTTCCCACAAAAGGGCTTACACTGCCTTTTATCAGTTACGGAGGAACATCTTTAATAACAAGTTTAACAGCGGTTGGAGTAATACTTAATGTCTCTAGATCAGGAATAAAATGAGGATAATAATTGCCGGCGGTGGTACTGGCGGGCACGTTTTTCCCGCAATATCAATTGCCGATGAAATCTCAGGAAGAAATAATAGTGATGAAATCCTTTTTGTCGGGACTCAAAAAGGTATGGAGAACGAATTAGTTCACAAAAACGGTTATCAAATAAAGCATATTAGCTCAAGAGGTTTTGTTGGGCGTGGTGTTTTCAAAACCTTTATAGCCTTTTTTCATGCTTTGAAAGGATTATTTGATTCCATCTCAATCATCAAAGAGTATAAACCAGATGTCGTATTAGGAGTTGGGGGTTATGTTTCCGGCCCATTTTTACTTGCCGCTTTCCTTGTTCGAAAACCAACTGCAATTTGCGAACAAAATACAGTGCCTGGGGTTACAAACCGTATTCTAGGCAAAATTGTTGACAAGGTTTTTGCGTCTTACGATTCGAGTATTCAGTATTTTCCATCAAAGAAATTCCACGTAACTGGAAACCCGATTAGAAACAAAATACTTCAGACCTCTGAAAGTACACGGAAATCTGATTCTCTATCAATTTTAATATTCGGAGGCAGTCAGGGAGCAACATCATTAAACAGAGCCGCGCCTGAGGCAATTTCCAAAATCGAAAACAAGAATCTTTCAATTATTCATCAAACAGGCACCAAGGATTTTGATTACGTAAAGGATTCATATCACAATAACGCTGTTGATGCAGATGTTCGAGCGTTTATAGACGATATGGCACTTGCATATAGCCAATCAGATTTGGTTATAGGAAGAGCCGGAGCTGGAACTATTGCCGAGATTACAGCGCTTGGAAAACCATCTATACTGGTTCCTTTTCCTTATGCGGCGCATAATCACCAGTTAGAAAATGCAAAAATCTTAGAAGAGCAAGGGGCATCTATACTTATCGAAGATAAAGACGCAACACCCGATAAATTAGCTCACACATTGACCAATGTATTAGACAAAGACAAACTAAACGTAATGTCTTCTAATGCTAAAAAATTAGGTAAGCCAGAAGCTTCAAAAGTAATAGTAGATGAACTATATAAATTAGCCGGAGAGAACTAGTGTACGGAAAGATTAAAAGGATTCATTTTATAGGGATAGGCGGTATTGGGATGAGTGGTATTGCTGAAGTGTTAATTAATATGGGATATGAAATAAGCGGCTCTGACATAGGGCAATCATCTACTGTAAAAAGACTTAAGGATCTGGGCGCTGATATAACTATTGGACATAGCACAGAGAATGTAGAAGGTTCAGGAGTTGTGGTGATATCCTCTGCTATAAGGGCTGATAATCCTGAAGTACTAAGCGCTAAAGAACTCAACATACCCGTTATACCACGGGCTGAGATGTTGGCTGAACTTATGAGGCTACGCTATGGTATAGCAGTTGCAGGAAGCCACGGTAAAACAACTACAACTTCTATGGTTGCCGCAGTACTTTCTTACGGGAAATTAGATCCAACAATTGTAGTTGGCGGTAAGGTAACCGCTATGGGCACCAATGCACGCTTAGGTAGGGGTGATTTTATGGTTGTTGAAGCTGACGAGAGTGACGGCTCATTCTTGAGGCTCTCTCCAGTTATTTCTATACTCACAAATATCGATGAAGAGCATATGGACCACTATAAAGATATGAATGAGCTTGAGGGCGCGTTCTCAACCTTTATAAACAAAATACCTTTCTATGGTCTATCTGTTTTATGTATCGACTGTCCAAGAACTAAAGAACTATCCAGAAGTTTTAAAAAGAGGTTTTTAACTTATGGTTTTGATAAAGGGGCAGAACTTAGAGCAGAGAATGTGTCTATAGAAGGATTTCAGACAAAGTTTGAAGTGTTTTTAAATAATACAGAACTTGGCTCAATAACCCTTCATGTGCCAGGTCGGCACAATGCCCAGAATGCTCTTGCAGCAATTGCTGTTGGAATGGAGCTTGGAATGAGCTTTGAGGATGTACGCCTTGGACTATCTGAATTTACAGGAATAGACAGAAGGTTACAAATAAAAGGTGAGGGAAGGGGAATTAAAGTTATAGATGATTATGCCCATCATCCAAGAGAGATTGAAGTTACTTTGGAAGCCATTAAACAATCACACAACGGCCGGGTTGTGGTTATCTTTCAGCCGCACAGATATAGCAGGACAAAACTACTATTTGATGAGTTTGTTCAAGTGCTTACAAAAACAGATATGCTCTATATAATGGATATATATGCTGCAAGTGAGGATCCGATCTCTGGAGTTTCGTCTGAAACTCTGTCCAAAGCAGTTATAGAGAAAGGCGGTAAGAATGTCAGGCATTTAAATGGTGAGAAGATACTCTCTGCAGTGCTTAAAGAACTAAAAGAAGGTGACGTAGTTCTCACACTTGGAGCAGGGAATGTTTGGGCATTTGGAGAAAAAATAGTCGAGGGGCTTCGGTGAAAGATTTGATTAATCAAATTGAAGACATTGGTTGCAAAGTAAGCCCTAATTACCCAATGAAAAAATATACTTGGCTCAGGGTTGGCGGTGATGCCGATTTTGTTGTTGAGCCAAATAGTAATGATGAGTTTATAAGCCTTCTTAATGTTTTATCTAAATCAAACGTGCCTTGGGTTGTACTAGGTGAGGGCTCTAACACTATTGTCTATGATAAAGGTATTTCAGGCGTTGTAATTTCAACTAAGAAACTTAAAAAAGTTGAGATTATTGAGGAGACCAAAGTGCTTGCTGAATCAGGTGCGATACTTGGTGCAATCTTAAATAAGACAATTAAAGCCGGGCTCACAGGGTTTGAGTTTGCTGCTGGTATTCCCGGCACAGTCGGCGGTGGAATTTTCATGAATGCAGGCGCTAATAATGGTGAAATTAAAGACGTAGTTGATACTGTATGGATTTGGCTAGACGGCAAAGAAATTTCGATAAAAAGAAGTGAAATAAATTTTGAGTATCGTAAAAGTAATTTGCCTGAGGGAAGTGTTGTTACAAAAGCGCTATTTAACTTGAAACATGGAGAAAGCAATAAAAGCGAGCAGAATGTAAAAGAATATATGACAAAAAGAAATTCAACTCAGCCCATAAAGATGTCCAATACCGGCTCCATATTTAAAAATCTTCCTGATATTGCAGCAGGTCAGTTAATAGAAGAACTGGGTTTAAAAGGATTTAGTATCGGCGGTGCTCAGTTCTCTGATCTCCACGCAAACTTCATTGTCAATACCGGACACGCAAAGGCTAGCGATGTTTTAGAGCTCATAGAGAAAGCAAAAAACGAGGCTCTTTCAAAAAGGGGAATAAAACTTGAGACAGAAGTTAGGGTTATAGGAAACAAAGAAAAGTGAACGATCAAAATAACGAAGAGAGTAGTTTCTCATATCTCAAATATATAAAAATCTTGTCCGTATTCTTAGTGCTGATAGCTTTGACTGCATCAGCTTATTTCACACTTCACCTCGGAATTTTCACTGTCCAAGAGATTAACATCAGTGGCAATACAAAGATCAATAAAAAAGAAATTCTTAAAAGATCCGGTCTAAGACAGGGCCAGAGCAGCATTTTCTTTTTCGAAGCTTCGGTGGAAGAAAATATATTAAAAAATCCCTGGGTAAAGGATGTATCTGTTACAAAGGAGTTTCCCAAGAAAGTTAATATTCAAATAAATGAGGAAGAATCATACTGCCTATTGTTTGATGAAAATGAAGAACTTTACTACATAAGTAAGGGCGGGAAAAAACTAGGTCCCGCAAATTTTGATCAGGGTCTTGATTTTCCCGTTCTGATAGGCGAAGGTATAAACGATCCTGATCTTGTAAAAGAGGCAATACAATTATTGGAGTTATCTTCAGAAAGCAAAGTGCTTAACTGGAGCACTATTTCTGAAGTCCATCTTGATTCAATATACGGGATTAACTTATTTACAATTGATAAGAAGCGTATTGAATTTGATACTAAGAATATTGTCGATAAGTGGCGGAAGGTTGAAAAAATCATTACTCATGCCGAATTGATTGGTATTGAGGGGAAATACATAAATATTAGTTTGGATAATATGGGTGTTGTTAACTTTGATTTGCCTGTTGTAAAAACAGATACCGAAGAAGATGGGTAAAGAGCAAAACTTAATAATAGGGTTGGATATTGGCACTACTAAGATTTGTGCCATAGTTGGAGAGCTGAATCCTCAAACTGAGGAAGTCGAGATTATAGGAGTGGGAACCTATCCCTCCTTTGGTCTCAAAAGAGGAGTAGTTGTCAATATTGAAAATACTATCCAGTCAGTCAAAAATGCAGTAGAAGAAGCTGAGCATATGGCGGGTTGTGAAATCAGGACCGTTTTTGTAGGTATAGCCGGTGGTCATATCAAAGGCATTAGCGGACATGGAATGATTACGATTAGAGAGCGTGAAGTAGCCAGGCGTGATCTGGACCGAGTCATAGAGTCAGCCAATGCAGTTCTAATTCCAGCCGATAGAGAAATAATCCACGTTATTCCCCAAGAATATATTGTAGACGGCCAAGCCGGAATAAAAGATCCGGTTGGAATCTATGGAATTAAATTAGAGACAAAAGTTCATATAGTCACAGGTCAAGTCACAGCAGCACAGAACCTCGTAAAGTGTATACATGGTGCTGGAATGGATGTAGCCGATGTAGTTCTAGAACAGCTGGCATCAAGCGAAGCTGTCCTCACAGAAGATGAGAAAGAAATAGGAGTGGTTCTTATTGACTGTGGTGGAGGAACAACGGATATTGCAGTTTTTGTGAGTGGAAGTATAAGATATACAGAGAATGTGACCTTGGGTGGTGATAATATTGACCGAGACATTGCTTTGGGACTTTCAACCCCTTTAGCTGAGGCAAGAAAGATAAAGGAAAAACATGGCACCGCTTTAGCTGAACTTGTTTCTCCCGAAGAAGAGATCGAGGTTCCAAGCGTCGGAGGGAAGCATTTTAGAAAAGTCTCTAGAAAAGATCTTGCTATGGTTATCGAACCTAGGATGGAAGAAATTTTTGCTTTAGCAAAAAGTGAAATACAAAAATCAGGTTATGAAGATTTAGTACCTGCCGGTGTTGTTATAACCGGTGGTAGTGTTATCATGAATGGTACGGTTGAACTTGCCGAGCGTATTCTTGAAATGCCTGTTAGAATGGGCATTCCAACTGCTGTGGGTGGTTTAACTGATATTATTGCAAACCCAGTTTACTCAACTGGTGTAGGCTTAGTTCTTTACGGTGCGGGGTATACAGGGGATAAAAAACTCCGTATTAGAGACGAAAATGTATTTAAAAAAATATTTGATAGCATGAAACACTGGTTTGAAGAGTTTTTTTAGGTTACAATGAAAATATAGACTGCAGGAGAGTGATAGGATATGGCCAATTTTGAACTAGAAGATATCAATGTGGAACAAAAAGCAAAGATTAAAGTAGTAGGAGCTGGCGGCGCCGGAGGCAATGCTGTTAATGCTATGATAGAAAGAGGTCTTAACGGTGTTGAGTTTGTAGTTGCAAATACCGATGCTCAAGATCTCAGAAAATCCCTTGCTCCTACAAAATTACAGATAGGTACTAGAACTACTAAGGGATTAGGATCTGGCGGAAACCCAAACTTGGGTAGAGAAGCTGCAATTGAAGATCAGGCAAAGATTGCCGAAGCCCTTGATGGAGCTGATATGGTTTTTATCACTGCTGGAATGGGCGGTGGTACTGGTACCGGAGCTTCTCCCATTATTGCTCAAGCCGCTAGAGAAATAGGTGCTTTGACAATAGGTGTGGTAACTAAGCCTTTTGGTTTTGAAGGACCTAAAAGAAACAAACAGGCAATTGAAGGAATAAGCAATATAGATGGCGAAGTTGATACCTTAATCGTCATTCCAAACGATAGACTTGCTGAAGTTCACAAGGTAAGCATATTGGATGCTTTCAAAAAAGCAGATGAAGTGCTTCATCAGGCGGTTCGCGGGATCTCTGACATAATTACAGGAACCGGTTATATCAATGTCGACTTTGCTGATGTTAAAAGTATTATGGGTGAAAACGGCGGCAAGGCTCTTATGGGAGCAGGTTATGCCGAAGGAGCTAACAGGGCTATTGAAGCAGCGGAAGCCGCAATTACCAGCCCACTTCTTGAAGACATATCTATAGACGGCGCAACAGGTATTTTATTGAACGTTACAGCTTCACCTGATTTTGGGATTGAAGAATTAAATGAAGCGTGTAATTACATTAAAGAAAGAGCACATCAAGATGTGAATTTAATTTTCGGATTAGTTTTCAATCATGATTTTAAAGAAGCTGTACAGCTTACTGTGATTGCTACTGGAATAAATTCTGCTAAGGCAGAAAAACTACAGCAAGTCGTTACACAACTTCCTCCTGAAGTCAGTAGTGACGATGAATTTGAAATACCGGCATTTATTAGAAGACGCGGTGTTAATGAAGGCCAGTAATCTGCTGTAACCGATTGATTTTATTGAAGTTTCCCAACTAATCTTTAGTTGTGTTGACGTGGTAACAAGTAGTTGGGCTTATTAGAAATCCTATCTGGATATTTCTTGAGAATGTTTTGGATTATGTGGAGTGGGGTTATCCTCAAAATCTAGATCCAGTCTCGGGGCATCTATCCATAAACTCTCTAAGTTATAAAACTCTCTAAGTGGTTCGTAAAACACATGCGCAACCACATCTGCTGAATCTACAAGGACCCATTTACCCTCTTTGTAACCCTCAATGCCGATCACTTTTTCTCCTGTATCTTTTAGCATCCGTTCTATGTTTTCAACTATAGTTTTAACACCACGATCAGAATTGGCGCTGCAAACAAAGAAATAATCAGTAACATCACTAGTACATTTTACTTCTAGTAAGATAGGGTTTATAGCCTGCTTTTCCCAGGCTGCAT
The DNA here is from genome assembly GCA_021604765.1 of Thermodesulfobacteriota bacterium. Classification (GTDB taxonomy): domain Bacteria; phylum Desulfobacterota_D; class UBA1144; order Nemesobacterales; family UBA2774; genus CR02bin9. Next base: position 51,091 of record BQJP01000012.1, on the reverse strand, counting down.
GTGCAACTGAAATAGCTTTATTCTTAGAGTTTATTTAGGTGCCTCCTAGTCATACAGTTTCTCAGACAATATGAAGTTTTCTACTTTATCCGGAACAAGATATTTAATGGATTTTTTTGATTTAACAAAGGTTCGAATATCTGTAGAAGAAATTTCTATTCCTTTAATTTCTATAAATACAATATCCTTTGTTTTATTGGTATATGAAATCACGTTTTCTATACAATTATAATATAGAAAATCATCTTTAAGTGCAAGTGGGACTTTATTTAAGCCTGGTTCTGAAAACCCCGGTCTAGTGATAACAGCAAAGTTGGAAAGTTCAAACAACCTTTTGTAATCTTTCCAGCTTTCTATATGGTTAAACTGCTCGTTACCAAGAATAAAATAGTATTCAGTGTTAGGCTCAGCGTGATTGAAATACTCAAGAGTCTTTATTGTATAAGATGGGGTTTCGGACTGTAATTCAAATACAGAGAGATCAAAATATTTGTTTCCTTCTATAGCCAGTCTCAACATTTCTAGCCGTTTTGAAGAATTAGTTATCTTTGAATCTGATTTATGGGGTGGAATTGCAGAAGGAATAAAATAAACTCTATCAAGACTGAGTATCTCTTTAATCTCCTCAGCAGCTCGAAGGTGTCCGAAATGAATTGGATCAAAAGTGCCTCCGAAAAGACCTACTCTTTTTTGTTTGTTAGTGCCCATAATCAATAGGGATTGTAACATGTTATAGGGTTTATGCTGAGGGAGTTCCTATAAATAACCTTCAATCATCACTTCGTCTTTGATTTTTCTTATTTTAATATTTTTTATTTGCAGAGATTTCTTAATTGTTGAGATTCCGAGCTCTCCTATCATGCTAATACCTTCGGCCCCAACAATTTTAGGTGAATAGAAGAATACTACTTTATCTACAATGCCACTTTTCAATGCCGAAGCTGCCACCTTGCTACCGCCTTCTATTAGGACACTCATGATCTCCTGTTTTCCTAATTTTCTTACTAATTCTCTCAAGCTAAGACGTCCACTTTTATCCTCTTTAATCTGTAAAATGGTTGCTCCTAGGTTTTCTAATCTCTCAACCTTAGTTGATTTTGATTGAGTTGATGTTGCAACTATTTGATTCTCATGGATTTTTAGGAGATTGGCATCGAGTGGTATTCGTAGCTTACGATCTAAAACGATAGGAATAGGGTCCGCTTTTTTTCCACTAAGTCTTACATTAAGACTGGGATTATCTTTGAGGACAGTTTCAATACCTACCATTACTCCATCTACTTGATTTCTTAGTTTGTGAGCATATTTTCTCTGTATCGGGCTCCCGATCCATTTAGAGTCGCCAGTATATGCAGCGATTTTACCGTCCATAGTTGCAGCAAGTTTTAAGATTACGAAGGGTTTTCCGGTAGTAATATATTTTGTAAAAGCTTCATTTAGTTCTTTTGCTTTGTCTTCAAGAATACCGGTTTCTACTTTAATTCCATTTTTTCTTAGTAATTTAATCCCATTTCCCGAGACTTTGGGATTTGGATCGAGCATGGCGACATATACCTTTGATATCTTGTTTTCAATGATTGCTCTGACACAAGGGGGGGTTCTTTTGTTCTCATGGCAGCAAGGCTCAAGTGTTACATAGAGGGTCGCGCCATTTATAGAGTTTCTCTTTTTTATTGCATCGTTAAATGCTTCAATTTCAGCGTGAGGCAGTCCTGCTTTTTTGTGAAAGCCTTGTCCTATAATCTTGTTCTTCTTTACGAGCACTGCACCGACCATAGGGTTTGGGCTTGTCATCCCCTCAGCTTTTTTAGCCAGTCTTAAAGCTAGGGACATGTATTTAGTGTGACTATCCATTGTCTATTATTTTGAAAAGCATATTAATGTGATTATGAACTTGAGCCAAAATCGACTTTAATGAACAGTTTCATCTCCGGAATAAAATAGAGCCTCGACGAATTCATCAGCGTTAAACTCCCTTAGGTCGCTTAGACTTTCACCAATTCCTATGTACTTAACCGGTATGTTGAGTTCATTTGCAATAGCGATTATCACTCCGCCCTTAGCAGTTCCGTCTAGCTTGGTGAGAACAATTCCTGTAACTCCAATAGCTTCATTAAAGAGCTTGGCTTGCTGAACCGCATTTTGTCCGGTTGTTGCGTCTAGTACAAGTAGAGTTTCGTGTGGAGCGCCTTCAAGCTCACGGCCGACAATGCGCTTCATTTTTGTAAGCTCATCCATCAAATTTCCTTTTGTGTGAAGCCTTCCAGCGGTATCAATAATAAGAATATCCGTCCCGCGCGCTTGCGCGGCTTTGACGGCATCGAATGCAACCGACGATGGGTCTCCGCCACTTTGCCCTTTTAGAAAATCAGTGCCGACCCTTTTTGACCATACCTCAAGCTGCTCAGTTGCTGCAGCCCTGAAAGTATCCCCAGCAGCGACCATAACATTTTTGTCTTCAGTTTTAAGTCTGTTGGCGAGCTTGCCAATTGTTGTTGTTTTACCAACTCCGTTTACTCCGGCTACCATAATCACAAAAGGGCTTGCGTCGACATTAATCGGTGCGCCCTGGGCGCTCTTTAGAATTTCTAAAATTTCTTCTTTTAGAGTATCGGTTATAGATTCCGGGCTGTTTAACGACTGTTTGGAAAGCTTAGTTTCTATATTTTCCCTGAGCTTCATAGTGGTGTTGACACCCAGGTCGGCCATAATAAGAGTCTCTTCGAATTCATCCCAGAGGTTGGCGTCTATTTCTTTTTTCGAAACTATTGTGCCCAATCCGCCTAAAAGTCCTGCTTGTGTTTTAGAGAGCCCCCGGCGAAGCCTTGCAAATAAGCCTTCTTTTGATTCATCGACCTCTTCAATTGGCTCAATTTCTTCTTCGAGTTCTTCTTCAAACTCCTGGGTTATTATCTCTTCTTGCTCAGGAACAACTTGTGTTTCTACTGCATCTTCACTCACCACTGGAGTTTGTGTCTGAAATTCCTGACCGGCTGTTTCTTCAAGATCCGGAGTTTCTAATTCTTCAACAACCTCTTGTGGGAGTTCAATTTCTTCTGGTTGTTCTGGAGCTTTCCCGCCAAATAGAAATGAAATGATAAATCCTATTGCAGCAATTATTACAAATATGATAGCGACAGCCACCAGGTCGTTATATGGACTCGGTATCGTGTTTAATATAGATAATATTTCTTCCATTATTTATACATCCTCCTTTCTCTCAAATGAGAACGGTTATCTTTATTGTTTGCTTGAGTAGTTAGAATAACATAAGTGCTTTAGAAAGTACTTATCCCTAAATTATCTGGTAAATATACTTTTAAGATGATGCTTTTCAACATCATAAAATATTAATTTCTATAAATCCTTTTTAAAAACTAATGAAATAAGGGTTGTAAATATCGGAAATCAAAGAATGTTTTTTCACTACTTGCTAAGCTTAAATCTTCTTGGATATACTAGTTCAAATGTCAGACGGATTTGTTCATCTCCATCTTCACTCGCAGTATTCACTCTTAGACGGCGCCATTAAGTTCGAAGACCTTTTTCCGCAAGCTAAGGAATTTGGAATGCCGGCTGTTGCTCTAACTGATCACGGCAATCTCTTTGGCGCGTATGATTTTTACAAAAAAGCTAAAGAAACAGGGGTTAAGCCCATAATTGGATGTGAAATTTATGTAACTCCCAAGATCAATCCCGATAATGCTTCAGAGGGTAAGACGCATCATTTAACTGTGCTCTCAATGAATCAAAAAGGTTATCAAAATCTCTCAAGGCTTGTTACTACAGCTTATTTTGACGGTTTTTACAGAAGGCCCAGAGTAGACCACGAACTCTTAGATAAACATAATGAAGGGCTAATAGTTCTAAGCGGTTGTCTTAACAGTGAGTTGGCTAAAGCGATATTCAGCAAAGACATGAAAGCAGCGCTTGATGTTGCAGCCATGTATAGAGAGATTTTTGGGGACAGATATTACCTTGAGGTTCAGGCCACAGGTTTGCCGGAACAAGTAAGGGTTAATAAAAAAGTTAAGGAAGTCGGAGAGAAACTCGGTATTCCGCTTGTAGCCACAAATGATTGTCATTTCTTAAGAAAAGAAGATACAAAGCCTCATGACGCGCTTCTTTGTATACAAACAGGCTCTTCTATTCAGGATGAGAACAGGTTTAAGTTTCAGGGAGATCAATATTACCTAAAGTCAGAAGGTGAGATGCTCGGAGATCTAGACGGGTTCGAGGACGCAATTCAGAGGACTGGCGAGGTTGCCAAGCGGTGTAACTTTGAGTTTGAGCATACTGGATACAAGCTCCCTGAATATGAGGTTGAAGGGGATCAGTCGCTCGACGAATATATGGCTGAGCTTTCAAGGCAGAAATTAAAGGAAAAAATAGATGAAGGATTAATACCAGAAGAAAAATTTGAGGAATATTCAGATAGGTTAGAGACTGAGCTTAAAATAATCCTAGAAATGGGATTTCCCGGTTACTTTCTCGTTGTTGCCGATTTTATCAATTACGCAAAATCAAACGGCATACCGGTTGGGCCAGGTAGGGGTAGTGCCGCGGGCAGTCTGGTTGCTTATGTGTTAGGCATAACAGAAGTGGATCCAATACCATACGATCTTATTTTTGAGAGATTTCTAAATCCTGAACGTATCAGTATGCCAGATATAGATATTGATTTTTGTGGAGAGGGTAGGGATGAAGTAATCAGATATGTTACTGAAAAATACGGGGCTGATAAAGTTGCTCAGATAGGTACTTTTGGAACTATGTCTGCAAAAGCGGTGGTTAAAGATGTCGGCCGTGTACTTGGTATTCCTTACGCAGATGTTGATAGGGTTTCAAAACTAATTCCATCGTTCAGAGGAAAGGTTTTCAGCATTGACAGAGCAATTAAAGAGGTCAAAGAGTTAAAAGACCTAATTAAAAACTCCCCACAACTTCAGGAAATGATTGAGTTAGCCAGACCCCTTGAAAATATGGTGAGACATTCTTCAACTCACGCAGCGGGGATCGTAATAGCTAATGAGCCACTAGCTGACCATATTCCTCTATACAAAGGCTCAAAGAATGAGGTAGTTACGCAGTATGATATGAACTCAATTGAAGAGTTGGGCTTTGTAAAATTTGATTTCCTAGGTTTAAAGACTCTTACCGTTATAAATAAAGCGCTAAATCTAATAAAAGATAATTATGAAGAGGACAAATGGATACGGATAGATCGAATTCCATTAGATGACAAGAAAGTATACGAACTTCTTACAACAGGACGTACCCGCGGGATATTCCAAATTGAGTCCTCTGGTATGAAAGATGTTCTTAATAAGCTTCATCCAACAGAATTTGAAGACTTGATTGCTCTATTAGCTTTATATCGACCAGGACCACTCGATAGCGGCATGGTAGATGATTTTATTAAAAGAAAACATGGAAAGGAAAAAATTAAATTTCCACTTCCTGATTTACAAGAAATCCTAAAAGATACATACGGTTTATTCGTATATCAGGAACAGATTATGCAGACCGCAAGTGTAGTTGCGGAATATAGCCTCGGTGAAGCGGATCTTCTTAGGCGAGCCATGGGTAAAAAGAAGCCTGAGGAAATGAAAGCTCAGCGTGACAGGTTTCTTAAGGGCGCTAAGAAAAAAGGGATTAATGATAAGAAGGCAAAAGAGCTATTTGATACTATGGAAAAATTTGCCGAATATTCATTTAATAAAAGTCACAGCACAGCTTATGCCCTAATTACATATCAAACTGCGTACCTAAAAGCTCACTTCCCCGCTGAATTTATGGCAGCTCTTCTCTCCGTGGAATCAGGGAACACCGACAAAGTTATTTCCAGCATTACAGAATGTAAGCAAATGGGAATACCTGTTCTTGCTCCTGATGTAAATGAGAGCATGGCGGGCTTTACTGCATCTAACGGCAAAATAAGATTTGGCTTATCGGGTATTAAGAATGTTGGAGGAAGCACAGTACAAGCTATTATAGAAGCTAGAGAAGAAGGCGGGAATTTTGAATCAATTTTTAACTTTTGTGAGCGAGTTGAGGCTAGAAAGTTAAACAGAAGAACTTTTGAAAGTCTAATTAAAAGTGGAGCGTTTGATTCTTTGGGACAACACCGCGCCTGTCTGATGGAGTCGGTAGAAACCCTGCTTAGCTATACCTCCATTAAACAAAAGAGCTCTGCAGAAGGACAGCATTCACTTTTTGCTATGAACGATTCCGTGACTATGCCTACTTTATCTGATATCGATCAGTGGCAAGAAAAAGATGTGTTGTCCAATGAAATGGAAGTGCTTGGATTTTATGTTACGAGTCATCCTATGGCTAAATACTCATCTGAAATGAATAACGCAATCACCAGCATAGATACTGAATCGCTTATGGAAATAACAGAAAAACAGGAAGTTAGTATTGCTGGGGTTGTAAGAACGCTTGTTATCAAAACTACTAAAAGCGGCTCTGGGATTTACGCAAACCTGGTTCTAGAAGATATGAAAGGTTCTGTAGAAGTCATTATTTTTGACAAATTATTAAGAAAAACCCGTACAATTTTAGAAGAAAAAGTAGAGCCCATTATTATTAAAGCAATGGCTGAGCCTAATGAGGATCAAGTAAAACTACGCGCACTGGATATTATTTCACTAAGGGGTTTGAGAAATGGCTCGACAGTGCACATTAATTTTGATCGGCCTTGTTCAAACAAAGAGAACTTTGAGCAATTAAGGCGAATTCTAGGCAAATATCCGGGGAGCTGTGAAGTTCATGTACATATAAATACCGATGATGGCGAATTAGTTGTAGAGGTTGGTGATTTTAAAGTTGATGTGGAAGACCGATTTATATCCGAAGTTGAAGAGCTGTTGGGTGAGCGTGCTGTGAGATTTATCTAGTTCACTAATCAGGATAGTGTTCATTGATTACATCTTTAAGTTTTTCTGGATCATTAGTTATAACGAAAACTTCTTGTACTGATGTACCGCTTCTTCCTATTAATTTTGCCCCGCTTACAGTGCTGTATTGATAGCTTACTATCAGGTTTTCACCTGGTGTCTTTCCTACTTTTATTCGCCCGGGAATTATCCCTTCAACTGAGTCAAGCGATGAAACGTTGTGCTCAAGAAATTTCTTTAAACCCTTTATAATTCCATGCTGACGCTTTATTTTGTTTTTTCTATGTTTCATCTGTTCCGAAGTTAATTGCTTATGTTCTCAAAGATCGTACAAACTTGTATGTATTCTATTGTTCAAAATAATATACAATGATTTTGGTTAGTTTGCTATGAAGTGAGGGATGTTATAATTTCTTCTTTGTAGTTACCAACGCAAACTCAAAATATATCTATATGAGAAAAATCACTGATCTTCAATTTGAAAATACGTACCGAAAGTTACCAGAGGACTTTTATCACCTGGTTAAGCCAACTCCTTTTAATAACCCTCATCTTGTTGCTTTTAATACTGATGCGGCGGCTCTAATTGATCTTGATTCTCGTGAAGCACAGAGTCCTGAATTCTCAGATTATATCTCCGGAAAAAAAACACTCCCGGGTTCAGATCCGCTTGCTATGTATTACACTGGCCATCAGTTTGGAGTCTATAATCCTGATATTGGAGACGGTAGGGCAATACTATTAGGTGAGGTTAGAAATAATAAAGGAGAGAGCTGGGACCTACATTTAAAAGGCTCTGGAAGAACTGAGTTCTCACGCGTTTTTGACGGTAGAGCTGTGTTGAGATCATCTATTAGAGAGTATTTATGCAGTGAGGCCATGAATGGGCTTGGTATTCCGACGACTAGGGCTCTATGTATCATAGGAAGCGACGAAAAGGTGGAGCGTGAGACCACTGAAAGAGGCGCTATGATAGTTAGAATGGCGCCTACTCATGTCAGATTTGGTTCATTCGAAGCTTTTCACTATACTGACCGGGCAGATTATGTGAAGCTGTTGGCGGATTACGTAATTGAGCATCATTTTCCAGATATTATCTCAGAGAGTGATAAATATTCCCTGTTTTTCTCTGAAGTAGTTGATAGGACTGCCAGGCTCGTCTCTAAATGGCAATCAATCGGGTTTACACACGGAGTTATGAATACTGACAATATGTCTATCACGGGGCTTACAATTGACTATGGACCCTATGGTTTTTTAGAGGATTATAATCCAGAGTTTACTCCTAATCATTCAGATAGTTTTGGGAGATACTCGTTTCAGAACCAGCCGGCAATAGCGCACTGGAATTTAAATAAGTTAGCAGTGGCTTTAAGTTCTATTATCGATGGAGAGCGGGCTCAGAAGAACTTGGATGAATTTAGAAACATTTACTCACAGAGTTATGTTGACATTATGAGCAAAAAGCTTGGATTTAATGAGGAATTACCAGAAGATGTGGAGTTAATAAAAAGAATATTGGACATATTGGTCAACAATGAAGTGGATTATACAATTTTCTTTAGAAAACTGGGAAATATCTCGTCAAGTAATTCAGATGATGCTCTATACATAGTTTCTATGTTTGAAGATGGTACCGCCATTACAGATTGGATAGCGTCATATAAACTCAGGCTTAAAGCTGAAAACAGCTCTGATAGCAGGCGTAAAAAAGAAATGGATTTAATAAACCCTAAATTCATACTTAGGAATTATCTTGCTGAGAATGCGATCCGAAAAGCGGTTGATGACGGAGATTACTTAGAGATTGAGCGTCTGCATAGAATTTTAAGAGATCCTTTTTCTGAGCAAATTCAATATCAAGATTACGCGGCAGCTTCGCCAGATTGGGGCAAGAAATTAGTAATTAGCTGCTCTTCATAAACAGTAAATTAATTCTCCAGATAACTTGCAATGATTTTCTTATGACCACCTACGCTGGGGAAGAATATTGTTACTTTTGCGTCGTCTCCTGAGCCTTCTACCTTTTTTATCAGACCCTCACCAAAAGCCGAGTGGACAATTTTTTGTCCGACTTTATAACGTCCTGTGTCTTGATAGTTTCTAGTTGGTATAGAAGTGGTTATTGTTGAAGACCGCTTAGCTTTTTTAGATTGATAACTACCTTCAAATTTACGGGTCTCTAAGTTTATAAGCTCTTCCGGGAGTTCTGATATGAACCTTGAAGGGATTGAGCCTTGCTGCTTTCCAAATACCATCCGTCTCGCAGCGCCGGCGAGATATACTTTTTCTTTAGCCCTTGTTATTCCAACATAAAATAGTCTTCTTTCTTCTTCAACCTGCCCGTTTATTGTTGAGTTGAAGTGGGGGAGAAGATTTTCTTCCATGCCTACAATGAATACTACTGGGAATTCCAGTCCTTTTGCCGAATGAAGAGTCATAAGAGTTACCTGATCGCTGTTTTCAGAGTAGTTGTCAAGATCGCTCGCAAGTGAAACACTGTCCAGAAAATCATTTAGTGTAGGTTCCTCACGTTCTTTTTGGAATTCAACAGCCAGATTTATAATCTCACCTATATTCTCTCTTCTCTCCTCTTCTTTCTCCAGCATGTCTAAATATTTGGTTTTATGAAGTACATGGTTAATAAGACCGACAATATCATCCTTTTCAGGGAACTCTATTAGTTTTGTAAGCAATTTGTTTAGCCTATCAATTTTAATCAGAACACTATTTGAAATACTCTTTTCTTTAAGAGCAATTTGAATTGCCTCATAAAAAGAGACTCCTCTGTCTCTTGTAATCTCATCAATGTTATTAATTGTCACATTACCAATGCCTCTGGGTGGGACATTAATAATTCGCTTAAGGCTTATTTCGTCTGAAGGGTTTACTACTACTTTAAGAAAAGCGAGAATGTCTTTAATCTCCTTTCTCTTATAAAACTCTGTACCGCCTACCATTTTATAAGGAATACTTTTTTGTAGTAATTCCTCTTCAATCAATCTTGACTGTGTATTGGTTCTAAAAAAGACGGCTATATCTTTATATGTGTAGTCTGAGGTTTTTTTAAGGTTTACGATCTGTGAGGATATATGCTTGGCTTCGTCCCTATCGTCACTAGCTTCATAGTAGTTTATTAAATCACCCACATCATTTTTGGTGTGCAGGTTTTTTTCATGTCTGTTTTTATTATGTGTTATAAGCTTATTGGCAGCATCAAGGATAGTTTGCGTGGATCTGTAGTTTTGCTCAAGCTTAATGATCTTTGCATCCGTAAAATCTTTTTCGAAGTTAAGTATGTTCTTAATATCTGCCCCGCGCCAACCGTAAATTGATTGATTGTCATCTCCCACAACGAATATGTTTCTGTGTTTTCTAGATAACATCTCGACAATTTTGTACTGAACATGGTTTGTGTCCTGGTACTCATCTACTAATATATACTGGAATTGGTTTTGATAGCTCTCTAAGACATCGGGATTTTTCTCTAAGAGTTTTACAGTTAGGTGGAGGAGATCTCCGAAATCAAGCGCATTTGATTTTCTAAGCTCCTCTTCGTATAACGAATATATCCTCTGAACATGTTTGTCATATTCTCTTAACTCAGGATCATTGGGTCCTATAGTTTTGTTCTTGGCACCGTCTATTTGAGACCTGGCTGATTTAGGGCTTACTAGTTTATCCCCAATATTAAGCCGCCCCATGCAGTCTTTTATAAGTTTTAATTGATCTCCGTCATCATATATTATGAAATTCCGGTTATATCCATCTAATTTGTTAATATCTCTTTTCAGAATTCTAAGACAGGTTGAATGAAATGTTCCTATCCAAACATTTTTAGCTTCTTTCTGAGCAAGACGATAAACCCTCTCTTTCATCTCGTTCGCCGCTTTATTAGTAAAAGTCACGGCAAGTATATTAAAAGGTCTTACATTGTGCTCACTTATAAGATTAGAGATCCTTTCAGTGATAATTCTGGTTTTTCCAGAACCGGCACCAGCAAGTACAAGAAGTGGCCCTCCCAAGTGCTTTACAGCCCGGCTTTGATCCGTATTTAAATTGTTTTTATGTGAAGTGCTCATATAGCTTTTAAGGTTTTGTTAAATAATACTAGTTTTCTTGAACTGTGTGATTAATCAAATATCTCGGGAACTGGAGTCTTCACTCTTTACCGTATAGTTTAAAAATACCCGGATATTCACTATTATAAACATAATGTGAGATTTATATCACTTATAACTAAGGTTCTTGATGTATTATCCATAAAACATTACATATAAGTATAAAATTACGTTGAATGATTGATATGAATACACCCAAGATAGTATTATTTTATAATAAAATGTGGAATATTCCCTTGAATTATCCCTCAAAAGAGATACCGCAAGGGTTTGTGATAACAACAGATAGGAACATGATGGATCGGGCTGCTGCAGTAGTTTTTCATATACCCACACTATCTACAGACTTGCTCTTAAAAGAAAATGTGAACAAGAAAAAAGATCAGATCTGGGTTGCATGGTCTATGGAATCGGATTCTTATTATCCTATTATGATGGATCGGCACTTCATGTCTCATTTTGATATGACCATGACATACCATCTTGATTCGGACATTCCGGTTCCCTATGTGACCAATGATTTTACAGATTTAATTAAGCACACTCCTAGTCCAAAGAAACCGGAAAATATAGCAAATACATTTATTTCAAGGCCCTTGAATAAAAGCGGAAGAATTCAGCTGCTAATGCAGTTGATGGGCCACATTCAAGTTGATTCATACGGAGAGTTGCTCAATACTCATATTCTCAATAGAGACAAAGGACGTCAGACCAAGATGGATATCATCTCCCAATACAAATTCACTCTTGCTTTTGAAAACTCTATAAGCACTGACTATGTTACTGAAAAATTCTATGAGCCACTGATTGCAGGATCTGTTCCAGTATATCTGGGCGCTCCAAACATTGAGGACTTCAGTCCCGGTGAGAACTGTTTTATTGATGCTTCCAAGTGGGATAATCCTGAATCACTCGCGGCTTACTTGCAGGAGTTGTCATACAATGAGGAGCTATATCAAAGATATTTTGACTGGCGAGAACGACCATTAAAAAAGAAATTTTTAGATCTCTTAAACATTAATCTAGAGCACGCGTTTGTTCGTTTATGTAATAGAATAAGTGAAATGCCTGCATGATTAAACTTTGATTTCTATTATTACAATTCAAGACTACTCAATTAAAATTCCGTATTGCATTCAAAATCACTGTTATAGTATTATAAGAAGTGGTGAGCCAGTAGTAATAGGCAAGGAGGGAGAGATATGATTACATTACAAAAACCAAGAAATTTTTTTGGAAAGTGTAGTGCTGTATTGCTACTCGGGTTGATATCTATATTTGCAATCGGGGGCTGTAGTGATAACGGTGGGGGGCAAGGAAACACACAAGCACTTACTGAAAATGATTTTTCAAACAACCCAAGTTTACAAGCCAACCTTGAAAACCAGATAGTAGTAAAGTTCCTTGAGCATCCAGACTCTGATACTCCTGAAAACGATACAGGGGAGACAGGAAATGACACTATACCATTAAGATATAGCCGTACGGTTGATCATACCTTCTGCTGGGAAGATGATGATGGAGAAGCAGGGCATTTTATGGAGCTTGATGATAGTGCGGGTAAGGAGATATTTAGATTGGATGTGAACGGAGAATGTAAAACGGTTGTATTGGAGGCAGGGGATTATGTGATTACTCTTCATCATGATGGAAGAATAGAGACCACTCATCCTATTTTTATAATTCCAAATCCTGAAAATATAGAGCAAGCTCAAAATACACAGGGATTGTTCAACAGTTTCAAACTGGCTGCTGCAAATATGTTTAAACGAATAGAAAAGACTGTAACCAAAGAAGCTCAAGCTCAAACTCAAACTCAAACTATACCTCAACCTCAACCTGGACCAGTAGAGGAAAACGTAGAAGTACTTCTGAGTACAAACAGATGTGTGTTTTGCGATTTGTCAGGAGCAAATTTGGCGGGTGCGGATTTGATGGGAGCAAGGTTGTTCCTTTCGAATTTGACGGGCGCGAATTTGATTGGTGCAAATTTATTGGGTGCTAATATAACATTTGCTACTTTGGTCAATGCAAATTTAAACTCTGCTAATTTGATAGAAGCGGAATTTGACTTTTCAGATATGATGGGTGCTAATATGGCGGATGCGGATTTAAGCTTTGCGTTTTTACCAGATACAAATTTGGAAAATGCTACTTTCCAAGGTGCAAATTTGGAAAACGCACTTTTCGAAACTGCGGTCATAATTAATGCCAACTTAAGAGATACGGTATTATTCGGCGCTGATTTGACCGGCGCAGATCTGTCCGGAGCGGATTTCACTGGTGCGGATATGCGTATTGCAGATTTGTTCTTTGCGAATTTGACGGGCGCGAATTTGTTTGAGGCGAGATTGAACACTGCGGATTTAAACGAAACAAATTTAACCAATGCGAATTTGGCCTTTGCCGATTTAACAGATGCAAGGTTACTGGAGTCAAATTTAACCGGTGCGATATTGTTCGGTGCAGATTTTAGCGGAGCACTATGGTGCAACGCATGTTTGTGCGATGATCCATCAATCGGCACATGTGTCGGGTGTCCGTCGGCAGATGAAGTTTGTACTGGATCTTAGTTTGTTAGGTCCAGTCTCTAGTCAGCTGATAATAGAGATATTAAGAATTTAGAAGGTGAGGTCAGCTATCACAAACATTATTATCAACAGTCCAAAATAAACTATAGGAAATGCCCACCTACAAACTTGATCGACACGATCACCAGCTTTACTTTTACCCTGCTTATCAAGTGAGCCCACTATAAGGTTGATCACAACTGTGGCACACATAGTTAAGTAGCTGAGATTCAGGAATCCGTGGATAAGTGTAAAATAAGAAATGTTAGGCAAATGATCACTAGTAACTAGCAGGTAAGCAACACCTGTCAGAATCCCTATGAATGAGACATTAAGCCTGTCACCGAGTGAGGATTTATCCATCCAAAATACGGTAAAAGAAAGGAGCACAATTACAATCAGAGGTATAACGACAAGTCGGATTAAATAAAAAGGTTTTCGCTTTACATCAACACTTAAGACAAAAGTCGATGAAATCCCTTTGGTCCCAGCATAATATGAGGGGAAATCACGTACAGATTGAGTGAGACTACTTATAGTCCATTGTGGTATTGGAAATAGAATCTCTACTGGCTCGGTACTATCAGATTCTTGATGCAGCAATACTTCACCATTGTCAAACCCCAGGACTTGGAAAATTGCATCCAGACGCTGTTTGTCAAAAGGAAATTTTCTCATATCTAGTCTTACTTCCGCCGTAGCGTTAATTGTCTGGATTAGGGTTGATGTTCCATCAGGAAGAATACGTAATGTAACTCCATTAATTTCGTATAGGCCAGACTCATTTATAAGGAATAACTGCGGGTACCATCCAGTCGCAACCTCATTGAACTGATAGGCTCCCTGAAAGATTCTTTCATCAACACCAGCCAGAGCAGGATCAAAAGCTGCTCTTGGGTCCACCCACTTGAGTGTTAGTACACCTGAGAACTCAAATGTATCCGCTTCATCATTAATTTCATTTATGTCATGAAGTTCAAAGTGGGCCTTAACCTCAACAGGCCTGTCTTGATTTGGAGGGCCGAGTTTAAACTCCTCCTCAGATAGTGCAAATGAAGTAAAGCATAGTAATATTAGCCCTACAGATAGGAGTCTACCCATTTCTATTCTTGTCCTTCTTCTACAGGTTGAAAGCCCGGAGGATAATTGCTCCATGGATAGCCGTTCTTAGCTTTCTCAAAAGCTAAGTTATAAAGCTTCTGCATATACACTGTATCAAACATTCCATTGGTTGTTTTTATGTTGGTTCCCTCTGGAATAGAAGCTAGGTTAAATGAAATCTCATCCCTCTCAGAGAGAACATAAATCCTGTAGATATCTCCGTCATAATGAGACTTGATTAGAGTTCCAATTGCTCTTCCAGCTATAGGTGCAATTCTGTCTTGAACATCACTCCACTCTGGTTCTTTTTGATCATTCTTAATCACGTAAAGAACTCTTTTTCTCTTAAGAAATTTCTCAAATGTCTCATTGTCGCCAACTATTTTTTTTACATCGTCTACATTTTTAAGCATTGGGGATAGGGCTTCATTGTAGAGCATCACTTCGGTAAATGTTCCACCGTCAACGTGCATTTCCTCATAGGTTTGCCCATTTACGCTTACAGGTATGAAAACAGGTGGGAATATTGAAGGCATACTTGCACTTGCCAGAAGTACAGATCTAAAGAGATCTAGCGCTCCAGGCTTCCCACTTGCAGCGATAGCTCCCATATTCCAAATTACTAAACGTTGTGCATCTAATTGAGTAGTTCCTACAAGTAAAAACCTTCCCTTCTCATATTCCCTTGCAACTGCTTGTAGCACTTCCTGAGTTATGTTTTGAGCAATTAGATTTTTAAGTGGCTCTACACCAAATAAGGAATCTCTCCAATAAGCAGTGAGTATGCTTTTCTTTGTGTAGATATCTTCATCTGATGAACCCGTATAAGATTCTTTTAATTGCTGATCGTAATCAGACCCCAAAAAGGCAAAAGTGGCTATAAGGGCACCTGTAGAAATTCCTGTAACTAATTTAAATTCTGGCCGTGTACCTGCTTCGCTCCATCCGTTTAGAAGTCCTACTCCATAAGCACCATCAGCACCTCCACCACTTATAGCTAAGAAATAAACTTCATCTCCTATCTGAGTAGATGATTGAGATTCTTTCTTCACAGAAAGTATAGCAGTTTCATTAAACTCTTTGTTAGGTTTATCCCCCCATGCCCTTAATCCCTTCACATCTTCAAATCCTGCTACTCGAACTTGATCTTCTAGATTCTGAGGCAGGGCTGTGCGTGTGTAAGTTTTTGCACAACCAGTAATTAAAATTGAAAATGCAAACACAGACAATAAAAAGAATAGAAAACCAATTCTTTTAATCCTATAGTTATTATTAAGCACCTGATATTTTGACCCTTTCATGATTTGCATCCCTCCACTGCAAGATATTTTGCTATATTAGTACTTTTATCAACTTGATAACCTTAATGCAAGTTTTAATGATCTACTAAAAAGCCATGCTTCCGATAATAAGTACTCATTTTTACTCCTATGGGATCATATATTATATAGATTTGCATGATCAATGATTGATTTATTGGTACTGACGACGAAAGGAGGAGTCAGGGATATATAATAATATAGTGTTTACAGTAAGCTATGAAACGTTGGCTGGGCCGAGAGGATTCGAACCTCTACAACTGGCGTCAAAGGCCAGGGTCCTACCATTAGACGACGGCCCAACACAAACGTGAGTATGTTACCAAGATTTTATATCCTTATCAATAAAATTACTGTAATCTATGTAAATTCAAGAAAAAAATTCATTTTTATAGCTTTAAGGCATTAACCTTGACAGGTAGTGATTTATATAAGAGAATTAAGCGTTTTAAAACTTTATGAGCGCGTAGCTCAGGGGTAGAGCGCTTGCTTGACATGCAAGAGGTCGCTGGTTCAAATCCTGCCGTGCTCACCACAAGACTTAATAATATGGCTGAAATAAACATACAACTCCCGGACGGAGTTAATAAATCATTCCCAATAGGGACAACGGTAGGTGAGGTTATAGAATCTATCGGTGCTCAGAACTCTGCTGTTGGGGCCAAAGTTAATGGCAATTTGGCTGACTTTTTCTTCGAAATTGATTGTGACTCTGAAATAGAGCCAATTAAAATTAATTCCGAGGAAGGACTTTATTTTATCAGACACACTGCGGCACACATAATGGCTGAGGCAGTGCAGAGTCTCTATCCTGAAGCAAAGGTTACTATTGGTCCAGTTATTGATAACGGTTTCTATTATGACTTTGAATACTCAAGGGGTTTTACACCTGAGGATTTAGAGAAAATAGAAAATAAGATGAAGGAGATCGTAAATCAGAAGAAACCTCTAACTAGAAAGACGGTTTCAAGAGATGATGCGATTGGAATTTTTGATAAAGACGGAGAGACATATAAGGTAGAGATAGTAAATGATCTTCCTTCAGACGAACCGATAACTATTTATGACCAGAACGGTTGGTATGATCTCTGCCGAGGTCCTCATGCGCCATCTACAGGGTTTGTAAAAGCTTTTAAGTTGTTAAGCTCAGCTGGGGCATATTGGAGAGGGGATGAGAAAAATGCAATGCTTCAAAGGATATACGGCACTGCATTTTGGGATCGCAAAGAACTCAAGAGTTACCTAAATAGACTTGAAGAAGCAAAAAAACGTGACCACAGAAAAGTAGGGAAAGAACTTGACCTATTCAGCATACAAGAAGATATAGGACCGGGTTTAGTTCTTTGGCACCCAAAGGGATCAAGAATAAGGCGAGTCATTGAGGATTTCTGGCGGGAGCAGCATGACCGCTATGGATATGAGCTTCTATATACACCTCACATTGCAAATATTGATCTATGGAAGACAAGCGGTCATTTAGAGTTTTATAGCGAAAATATGTATCCGCGTATGGAAGTCGACAACACAGAGTATCAGATTAAGCCAATGAACTGCCCTTTCCATATCATGATATACAAAACTGATATTAGAAGCTATAGAGATTTACCACTGAGATGGGCGGAAATTGGAACAGTATATCGTTATGAACGCTCTGGAGTTTTACATGGGCTTCTTCGTGTAAGAGGATTTTCCCAAGATGATGCGCATATTTTTTGCAGACCTGATCAGATTGAGGAAGAAGTGCTCGGTGTACTTAATTTAACAATTTTATTTCTTAAAACATTTGGATTTGATGATTATGAAATTTATCTTTCTACGCGTCCTGAGAAATTTGTAGGGAACGTAGAAGTTTGGGATCGAGCGACAGATGCTCTTAGAAATGCTCTTGATTCAAAAGGTCTTGAATATGAAGTAGATGAGGGTGGAGGAGCTTTTTATGGTCCCAAGATTGATTTAAAAATAAAAGATGTTTTGGGTAGAGCTTGGCAGTGCTCTACAGTTCAGGTAGATTTTAACCTTCCTGAGAGGTTTGACATGAGTTTTATAGGTGATGACAATGCTCGTCATCAGCCTATAATGATTCACCGCGCTATATTCGGTTCGATGGAAAGGTTCTTTGGGGTATTGATAGAACACTATGGGGGAGCGTTTCCATTGTGGTTGAGTCCTGTTCAGATGCGTATTGCAACAATAGCCGATGAACATGTTGAGTACGGCGAGAAAGTGTATCAAGTCTTGAAAGAAAAAAATATGAGAGTTGAAACAGATTTTAGAAATGAAAAATTAGGATTTAAAGTAAGGGAAGCTCAACTTGAGAAAATTCCTTATTTACTTGTTATAGGGAATAATGAAATGGAATCGGGCACAGTAGCTCCTAGAAAATTGGGAGGGAAGAATTTATCTTCTATGACAATTGAAGATTTCTTAAATTCTATAGAATCTGAACTTGATCCCCAAACATGGCGGGAGGTCGATTAGAGATAGCTAGAGTGAAAGGAAGAGGATATAGTAGGCCTAAAGAACCTGAGGTTAGGATAAACCAACGGATTAGGGCACGAGAAGTTAGGCTTGTTGATACCGGTGGTGAACAATTAGGCGTCGTCACAATTAGAGAAGCGCTTGATTTGTCTGAACAAAGAGGAGTTGATTTAGTCGAAGTTGCACCGAATGCAGATCCTCCTGTATGTAGGTTGATGGATTACGGGAAATATAAATATGAACTAAAGAAACAAGCTGCGGCAAAAAAACAGAAATCTCAGACAGTTAAAGAAATTAAATTTCGCCCAAATATTGGAGATCATGACCTTGATGTAAAGATTAATCGCATCAGGGAGTTCTTAGAAGAAGATAATAAAACAAAAATTAGAATATTTTTTAGAGGTAGAGAGATAGTGCACCCTGATTTGGGACGAAAGTTAGCAAATAGAATTCTTGAAAGGGTCGCGGATCTCGGGGGTGTCGATATCCCTCCAAAGATGGAAGGTAAGAATTTAATAATGGTGATTACACCAAAGAAAAATACTCAAGGTGGGAAAGAGAATGCCGAAAGTTAAGACAAATAGAAGCGCTGCTAAAAGATTTAAGCTTACTGGTAGCGGCAAGGTAAAAAGAGCGAGGGGTGGGGGACACCATCTGAACGCTAAGAAGGCAAGAAAGCGTAAGAGAAGGCTTAACGAAACTGAGTTTTTAAGCGGTGCCGTGGCTAAAAGAATAAAAACTTATATATAAATAAGGGTCTATAGATATTAGGAGAAAGAAATGAGAGTAAAAAGAGGAGTTCCTTCTAGAAAAAGAAGAAAGAGGCTATTAAAACAAGCCAAAGGTTACTGGGGCAGAAGAAAAAATAACATTAGAAGAGCTAAAGAGACTCTAATCCGAGCTCTGGCTTATTCCTATAGAGACAGACGTCAAAGAAAAAGAGACTTCAGAAGACTGTGGATTGCAAGAATCAATGCAGCAGTAAGACCTTATGGATTATCTTACAGCAAATTCATGGGTTCTTTAAAGAAAGCAGGGGTCGAGCTTGATAGAAAAGCACTTTCAGAGATGGCTATCAGAGAACCTGAGAGTTTTAAAGCAGTAGTTGATGTAGCTAAGTCAGGCTTAAATTAAAAACTTCGGTTGTTCTACAATAGTATTGTTTTTAGTTCCTACAATACTCCAGTTCAAATCTTAAAAACTAACAAAATTAAACGGTGTGCGGGTCTTCCTCAAGAGGACAGCCCGCACATATCGGATTTTGCTTCTTGCAATGCTCTTTGCCTAGTTTTACAAGTAATGCGTGATACTCATTAAACATTTTAGGATCGCTGTTCAATGAATCCATGAATAACTCTTGCATTTCGTTATAGTTTGTTTGCTCGGGCACAAGCCAATGTCTTGAAAGGATTCTGTATGTGTAGGTGTCTATTACAAATATAGGCTTGTTCCCGCCGTACAGCATAATACAATCTGCTGTCTCAGGTCCTATTCCTTTTATACTCAGAAGTTTATTCCTAATTACATGGTCATCCTCATCAAACATTGTATCAAGGCTACCTTCGTAATTCTCGAATAAAAAAGCTATGAAGTTCTTAATCTTTATCGCTTTTTGATTAAAATATCCTGAAGGTCTAATCAGTACTGCTAACTCTTGAGTTGTTATTAATTTTAATTTTTCTATAGATATTAGATCCAAGCTTTTCAAATTATGGATCGCTTTTTCTACATTCTTCCAGGAAGTGTTTTGAGTTAGTATTGCTCCTAATATGCACTCCAGTTGGGAATCTCCCGGCCACCAGCCCTGAGCTCCGTATTTTTTATAGAGCAGTCTGTATATGTTTTTGATGCGCTCTGACGTGTTCATTGTTTTGTGCCGCTAGAATCTGTGAGGCGATATTTATTTGCTGACGGAAATTAATTTGTGATTTTGTTGTTCGGTGCTTTGGAAGCGCTATTGTAATAAGTCATTGCTTCAGGAAGCCACATCTTTAAATTGTTAATCCTCGTTTGATAACCGGGATGTGTTGAAAGAAATTCAGGTGGTGCTGATTTTCCCTCTGAAGCGGCATTCATTCTCTCCCAAAATCCTACTGCTTCTCTAGGATCATATCCTGCTTTAGCCATATAAATTAGTCCAATCCTATCTGCTTCTGATTCCTGAGACCTGCCAAAGGGCAAAAGTACCCCTACATTTGCTCCAAGCCCGTATGCCTGCATTACTGCTTCATATACGTAAGGATCACTACCACCCATAGCTGCCCCAATTCCAACAGCTCCTAATTGGGCAAGCACTCCTGTAGATACTCTCTCTCCACCATGCCGCGCTGCTACGTGTGCAACTTCATGCGCCATAACAGTGGCAAGGCCAGCGTCAGTCTGTGCAACGGGCAGTATCCCTGTGTAGACTGCAACTTTACCACCAGGTAGAGCAAATGCGTTAATCTGCTCATCATCATCTATGACTTTAAAATCCCAATCGTACCCCTGGGTGTGCGATACTGCTGCAATTCTCTGGCCTACTCTGGTAACCGCATCGTTATATGATTGGTTATTAGAGATTTTTTCGTCTTTTAGTACCTGCTTAAATGCGGTAAGCCCCATCTCATTTTCCTGAGCTTGGGAAAGAATAATAAACTGGTTGCGCCCAGTCACGGGAGCTTTGTAACACGATATTATCGTAGTAGAAAATAAAAGGGTAATTACAAGGACTAATAATGGAATACTTAGTTTTTTTGAAATGAGGTTTTTTAACATTGCGAATCACCTATTTTTAGTAGTTAATATAACCTATTTATAGTCGATTCTTAATTAAAATTTCGGATCTAAGCTTTTATCTACCGCAAGTTAACGGCAGATAAAAGCTTGTCCCCTATCTACTTTTTATATAAAGCCTATTTGCTTAAGTTAGCTTCTTTCATTCTTCTAACGCCTTCATCAATGTCTTCATCGGCGCATGCATAGGTTACCCTGATAAATCCTTCACCCTGGCTTCCAAATGCAGTTCCGGCTACAACAGCAACTCCGGCTTTTTCAACTAATTGGTCTGTATATTCCTGAGATGTTAACCCTGTGCCTCTAATGTCGGCGAAAGCATAGAATGCTCCGTCAGGGGTGTCACAACTAACACCTGGAACAGTATTTAAACCTGCAACCATTCTGTCTCTTTTTTGTTTGAGCATTGCATGCTTTTCATGAACCCAATCCTGAGGTCCGGTTAGTGCAACATAAGCCGCTTTTTGAATAAAAGCTGCAACGTTTGTAATACTGTCCTGCAGGAATATTGAGAGTTTATCGATAACGGGAACTGGAGCAACTGCAAAACCTATTCTCCATCCTGTCATAGCATAAGTTTTTGAGAATGTATCAATAACCAATGATCTCTCAGCCATACCCGGAATATTAGATATGGATTTATGAGGCTTATCATATGTCACGTGTGAAAATATTTCGTCTGTGATTACCATTAATTGTGGATTTTTAAAAACGAGTTCAGCGATCGCCTCAGGATTTTCAACAAGATGTCCGTTCGGTCTCTGCGGGGTATTGATGATAAGCAACTTTGTTTTTGGCGTGATCATAGCATCGAGTTTGTCGACATCAAACTGCCAATCAGGGTCGGTAAGAGGTGTATGATCAATTTGCGCCCTAACATACTTAGCCCATACTTCATCAGGTGGATAACCTGGATTTGGGAAAATCACATGGTCTCCTTCTTCAAGGAAAGTTAATAATGTCATGGTCAGAGCGTGTTTAGCACCTGCCGTAACAATTACTTCTTCAGGTTTTGTCGGTCTTCCGCGCCCTGTCATTTCTTCTGCAAGAGCTTCTCTAAGCTCTGGAAGTCCGGGCCCTGGATCATACCTTACATAACCGTCTCTGAGTGCCTGCTCAGTTGCGTCTAATACATGTTGGGGAGTATCAAAATCGGGTCCCTGATAATCTCCCTTCTCAAAATGAATAATTCTCTGCCCAGTCTTTTTCTCTAAATCCCGAGCCACTCTCATGCTAGCCCATTGTCTTGGTGGAACAAAATGGCTAATCTTTGAACTGAATGGATATGAAACTGACATTTGAAATACCTCCTATAAATTAATGACTTCTAAAGATGTACTTATAAACCTCTCTCCCCTAGGGTACTTTCTTTTGAGAGATCATTATGCCCTCAGAAATCATTGAAAATACCTCCTCCGCTATTTCTCCCGCAGTCATACCTTTTGGATGATAAGACATCACTGATCCCACCAATCCAAAGATAATAAGAGCCATAAGCTCAGTATTTGCAGGTCGAAACGATCCTTCCTTAATACCTTTTTCTAAAATTTTTCTGTAAAGTTTTATTCTTCTATGTCTCCAACGCTCTGTAAAGTCGAAGTGTTCTCTAATAAGACGAGTTTCATCTCTGGTTAAAATCCTTAGCACGTCCCTATTCTGGAAATAGAACTGGAATATAAGAGTAAGAACTTTTTTCAGCTTCTGAGGAGCCGGGTCATTCTTTTCGATTTCTTTAACCAGAATTGATTCTATTGTCTCGTGTGTATGTTCCAAAATTCCGAGATGCAAATTTTCTTTAGATTCGAAGTAAAGGTAGATAGTTCCCTTAGCAACTCCGACTTGCTCAGCTATCTGGTCTACAGTTACGTCATGATAGCTTTTCTGAGAAAAGAGAACGGCTGCCGCCTTTATTATCTCTTCTTTACGGCTTTTTTTCGTAACCCTCTTTTTACTTGGGGGTACTTTCTTATTCATTAGTTTTTGTGGTTTTGCCATTATATATCCCAATATATCCCATCACGCAATTACTGAACTGACTAGTCAGTCACTGAATAGTATTATAACTAAAATTCTTTGTCAAGTACTTTTTTTCAGTTTAAGAAAAAAATATTTTCAACCGGCATTACTAAACTGGGTCCCGGTTAATAATCATTTTTGGATAATTCCCATTGAAATTATAATGCCGTATCGAGAATACAGATTAGTGAATGATCGTATATAAGATAGAAGGAGATAGAAGTTGCAATTGCTTAATTCTTAATGATACTATAACAAATAAAATAAATATAGGAGGTAGTTATGAGAAGCACAGGATTATTACTTTTATTAGTTTTCTCTGTTTCATTCGTCTTTTTAGGATGTAAGCAAGGTGAAGAAGTTGTAGACAAATCTGAAGAGATGCATCAAGAAGCCGAAATGAAATTCGATGCATCAATGCCTGACAAAGTAGCTCCTGAAGTATGGGACTTAATCCAGACAGAAGATTACAAATTAAAATGGGAAAATTGGCCTGGAAAAGATAACATTTATGTAAACCCGGTTGCATTTGAAGCCATTCAAAAAGACGAAGCCGAGTTTCCAATCGGAACAATTATAGTAAGAGAGAAGTTTTCAACTGATGGAAATCTCGATAAAATTAACGTTGCGTCCAGAATTGGTGGAAACGAACAAACCGAAGGGTGGTTTGCTGCTGACTATGCTCCTGATGGAGAAGTGATTAAAGTAAACAAGAATGTTATTAATATCAGACCATAATTAATTGCCTCATGTTTTACATTTAGCCCTTAAACTTGTAGAAAACCCTATACCCCATCTAGTCTAAAACTAGATGGGGTATTATTTCAAAAATAGCCTTCGGGTATACTAAAGTTTCTCAATTGTGCTGTATTACTAATTGAATTCTACTAATATTAGATGCCTGATCCATGACTAAAAAGAAAACCCTCTTTTCTCTTCTATTAAAATATAAATATTCTTTTCTGGCTGGTTTGGTTGCGCTGTCAGTCGTGGATTTATGTCAGCTTTCCATTCCGCTCATAATTGAAAGAGTTATAGATGCGCTAACTCTAGAAGACGCAACGATAAGCGACATTTCCAAATATGGTCTTTATATGCTTATCATTGCGATAACCATGTCAGTCTTTAGGTTCTTTTGGAGATACTTCATCATGGGCGCCGCAAGGAAAATCGAGCAATCACTCAGAAACGAATTCTTTGCTCATCTACAAAGCCTCAACTTTGATTTCTTTTCAGAAAAAAAGGTTGGAGACCTCATGGCTCACACTGTTAACGATGTTGAGACTCTCAAATTCGCATGCGGTCTCGGTGTGTTAGTTGCTTACGACGGCATCTTTCTATTGGTTTTTATATTTGGAGCAATGCTGTACATATCGCCGCAACTTACTTTATATGCATTCATCCCATTTCCAATTCTTGGCATTGTTATATATATGTTTGGTAAAATGATTGAGCAGAGGTTTCAAAAGGTGCAGGATTCGTTTTCAGAGCTCACCGAGAGTGCTAGAGAATCGATATCGGGAATTAAAGTTGTAAAAGCTTTAGTAAGACACGATAAGGAACTAGTAGAATTTGCAGAGTCCAGCAATAATTATTTGGATAAAAATCTGAGCCTAATAAAAATATGGGGTGTCTATCAGCCTATTATTACATTTGCTGCGGCTTCGGCAACAGCGATATTTCTCTGGCTTGGAGGCATCGATACAATAACCCTTGATATCACCCTCGGGAGTTTCGCAGCTATCCTTGTTTACCTGACTATGCTTACATGGCCTATGATGGCAATGGGATGGGCGGTCGACATCATTAAACGGGGCAACGCTTCATTGAACAGGATCAATGCTGTTCTCGCTAATAAACCCAAAACTCTATCAGAACCTAATGCCACAGAGGTTGAAATAGAAGGAAATATTGAATTTCGGGATTTAACTTTTTCCTATAATGGAAAGCCAGTTCTTGAGGATATTTCCTTAAAGATACCAATTGGACAAGCGCTGGGAATTACAGGTGCGACAGGATCAGGAAAGACTACTTTATTCCACTTATTATCCAGAATAGAAGAGCCGCCTGATGGTTCGATCTATATTGACAATTTGGATGTAAAAACCATTAAACGGGAAAGCCTCAGACATGGTGTTATTTATGTGCCTCAGGAAACAACTGTTTTCAGTGGGACGATAGAGGATAATATCTCCTTTATGAATCCTGAAATCACAGAGGAGCAAATCGAGAATGCAGCCAAAGTTGCTGAGATATACGATGAGATAATGAAATTCCCCGGAGGCTTTAAAGCAAGAGTAGGCGAGAGAGGTCTAAGTCTTTCAGGAGGTCAGAGACAGAGGTTGGCCCTTGCACGAGCTATTTTGCTAAAACCCAAAGTATTGATTCTAGATGATGTGTTTTCGTCTCTAGACCTTAAGACCGAAAGCCTTGTATTGAGAAATTTAAGAAGAGAGATGAAGGGTAGTACACTTCTGGCAATATCAAGCAGAGTGCCATCAATAAGTGGATTTGATAAAATAGCAGTATTTGATGAGGGCAAGTTAGCAGAGCTGGGTACACACCAAGAGCTCATGGCTGAAAGCGGTATCTACCATGGTCTTTATAAAATCCAGACCTTTGAATAATTTAAACACACAGTGTAATGAAACACATTGATCGAACACGACTTGTGAACTATTTCGCATATGGTTCTAATATGAACCCTGAAAGAATGAGGGAAAGAGGGGTTCTTTTTTATTCAAGACAACGCTTGATACTCCCAGGCTATGGCCTAATATTTAACAAAACTGTTTCGACCCCAAACGCCGGAGCGGCCAACATAGTTCCAGATAAGAATGCTGTGGTTGAGGGTGTTTTGTATCAAGTTACTTTAAAAGGGATACTGAATTTAGATAAATATGAACATTATCCCAATGAATATGACAGGGTAATTCTAAGAGTTCCATATAAAGTCAACCAGCATTTAGAGATAAAGACTTACATTGCCCAACAAGATAAAACACGTGATCAACTTAAGCCCACCAGGTTATATTTGGATCATCTTCTAGCAGCGGATGATCTATTATCTGAGAATTATTACAACGAATTAAAGATGTTAGAAACTCTGGACTGAACAAACTTATTAATCCCTTCTTAACGATCAAAAATTAATATTAAGGTTATTCTTGGGTTATTTGGTATAATTTAATTATTACTCTAAAATGGGGGTGTATGAGATGGCTGAAAAAGTAAGAAAACTTTATCGTTCGAGTCACGATAAGATGATAGCTGGAATTTGTGGGGGGATTGGAGAGATGACTTCAGTTGACCCTACAATGATTCGTTTGGGCGTAGTTGTTGTAGGATTAATAACTGCAGTCATTCCGATTGCAATAGCCTACATAATTGGCTGGATAATAATTCCTGAAGGCGCTCAGGATTAGCGCCTGATTAAGTTATAGTACCTAGCTCACTAATTCGATACATACTAACGAGTGATCTAAAAAATTTACTTATAAAATAGGAGCGGATGTGAACTATCTGGAAGTTGCTGAGAAAACTGCGCGAGAAGCGGGAGTTATTCTTTTAGAAAACTTGGGAAAAGTTAAAGAAATTGAGTTTAAAGCCAAAAACAGCCTTGTTACTGAAGTAGATAAGCTCTCAGAAGAAATTATTATTACCAACATAAAAAATAACTTTCCTTCCCACGGGATTTTTGCCGAAGAATCTGGCAGGGACTCAAATACATCTCCCAATGTCTGGTTAATCGATCCAATAGACGGAACTACAAATTATGCCCATGCTTACCCATTCTTTTCTATATCTATTGCGCTTGAGATAAATGGGGAAGTAGAAGTTGGATTAGTCTACGACCCTGTGAAAGATGAAATGTTTACCGCCGAGAAGGGTAAAGGCGCTTTTTTAAATGGTGAACGCATAAGTGTTTCTAAATCCGATGCAATTGAACATTGTCATGTTTGCACGGGATTCATGCACGAGGTTGAGTGGATGGTCGAAGCGAATATCAGACACTTCGGGAATTTTATAAGAAGAGCAAGAGCAGTCAGGCGCGATGGCTCAGCTGCGCTTGATCTTTGCTATGTTGCGTGCGGGCGGTTTGACGGTTTTTGGGAGCTTGGGCTAAATCCATGGGACACAGCCGCTGCCGTATTGATCCTAAAAGAAGCGGGCGGTCATGTATGTACTTTTACAGGTGATGAATACAGCATTTACGACAAAGAAATTTTAGCATCGAATTCCATTGTTCACGGACAAATGATGGAGATCTTGGCACTTGATGATTAGCTCCAGTTAAAAGTGATAATATGAAAAAGCACTATATGTGTCTAACAATTCTAATGTTTCTACTTTCTTCGGTTTTAGCTTTTGCTCAAGATAAAGACGAAGCTAAATATTACTACGTTGGTAAGATCGGAGATGAGACCTCCATATATCAACTTTCTGTACAGATGGAAATATTAGTTGAAGGCAGTGATATAAGGGGCTCCTTCTATTATGAACAGGGTGGAAATAAAGGCGGAGCAGTTAGATCTCTTTTAGGGCAAATAAATTCCAATGAATCTACAATCAATTTAGTAGTTAGAGGTGAGGGTGGGAATCTAAAGGCTAGAGGTCCGCTCTCAAACAAAGAGGGCGATATTAATGCAAAGTTTACCCCAATTAACGGGGGCTTAGGAACCACTATTAATGGTACCTACTTAGATAAAGTTACTTCAGAAAAACTTCCTATTAAACTTACTAAAGTAGCCAATTATGATTTCTCTATCATTAAGCAAGGTAAGTATAGTGAAGCTAAATGGTCTTACCCTTTACTAATTTCTGACAATGAGGTTCTTCAGAAAGTATCTGTCAAACTTAGAGATCGAATGAAGCCTCAAATAGAGGAGTACCAAAAAGATGCTAAAGAAGGGTTCATGACAGATGTAATTACAAGTACCTGGTTATTTACCTATGATTATTCTATTGAATATTACTCAGAGGAACTCATTAGCTTTACCGGCCAGGTTTATTCATATACAGGCGGAGCTCATGGAAATACATACTTTGTATCATCTAACTATTCTATTAAAGACGGAGATTCCAAACTCCTAAAACTATCAGATCTTTTTAAAGAAAAGACAGATTATGTAAGCGTTATATCTGACCTAATTATAAAGGACCTTAAGAAACAAAAAGCTGGATGGGTCGTCAATGGAGAGATAACATCACTCAAAGAGGATGAAATTGGTCCGTTTGCACTTTCTCCGCGTGGCATTCAGTTTGCTTTTGCTCCATACGCAGTAGGTCCATATTCAGACGGAGCATTCTTTGTTACTATAAATTATGTTCAATTAAAAGGCATCATTAACCCCAAAGGGACTCTTTCCCAATTTATGGGACAAAATAATTCTAATCCGCAAAATAGCGGTAAATAATCTTATCAAAAGTGATTAGTACCAACTCAATTTTCTTGTAATGCGGATTCTGTGTATAATCCACATCAAAGGCAATATACAAGTAGACAAATATGATATCAGATGAGCTAAGAGAATTAATTCGTCCAGCAATACTTGTACAGAACATAATTTGGTTCGTTATCGTAGGTTCCATAATTTTTTATATTGCTTTTGTCTATCTCGTTTTAGGCGGCGATAAAGCTTTAGCGATCTCTTCTGCAAGCGTAGTAGATTATTTGATATACATTCTTGCAGCAGCGTGTGCTATTGGATCAATTTTCTATTATCGCCATGCACTTTCTGACAATAACTTGAAGAGCTTCTTGAAGAAAGATGTTGATATCGATCTGTTGGCTAAAAATCCTAGGACTAAAGAAATTGATCAAACTAAGCTTGCCCAGCTTAAGTCTCTTTCCTCAGATGAGTTAAAAATATATTCCCTAATATTTGAGCTTCAAAAAATTACGATTCTAACCTTAATATTAAATGAACTTATAGTCATATTCGGATCTGCAATATCCTTTATATATGACGATGTTTCAAGAATCGTTCCGTTCGGTATTGTTTCACTTGGGTTGAGTTTTTGGATGTTTCCAAGAGCACAGGCAGTAATAAAAAGAGTTCAGAACTTTTAGCACAATTCAGATACTACGGAGGGTTGCACATGACTTTTTCTAACAATTCTAATGCAGATGTATTGATAGTAGGTGCGGGACCCACAGGCCTTACTCTAGCTTGTGAGCTACTTCGTCATGGTATCACTCCCAGAATTATAGATAAAGCGCTTGCCCCGACTGATAAATCAAAGGCTTTTGGGATTCATCCGAGAACGCTTGAGCTACTGGAAAACATGGGCATAGTAGGCACATTTCTAAACCAGGGAAATGCATGTAACGCCTTTGATATGTATGATTGTGGAGAGCCTTTGGCTAGCGTTAAGTTCGATAACATAGAGAGCAAATATCCTTTTGTGTTAATGCTGGCTCAAAGTGATACTGAGAAAATATTACATGAACACCTGCTTAGTTATGGAATAGAAGTAGAGCGCAATGCTGAACTTAATAGAATTAAACAAACAGAAGATGGTGTGGTTGCAACTATTAAAAACCAATATGGCTCCAGAGAAGATTTTAATTTTAAGTATCTTGTGGGATGTGACGGTGCGCATAGTATTACAAGGCACCAGCTCAATTTTGAATTCAAAGGAGCCCCATACCCTAATTACTGGCTCCTCGCTGATTGTAATATAGATTGGAAATACCCTACTTTTCATTTGTCGATTTTCATACACCCAACTGGAGTAACTGCTTATTTTCCACTTCGTGAGGATAGAGGGAGGTTAATGTTCGAGCTCGAGAATGCTCCAATTGATGAAGAGATGGCTCTTCCAGTTATAGATGATGTACACAGACTTATGGAGGAAAGAGGAATCCAGCACAATGGAATTTCAGAACCTAATTGGCTTGCGTACTTTAAGCTCCATCATAGAATGGTAGATAAGTACAGTGAGGGCAGAGTTTTTCTATGCGGCGATGCAGCACATATCCACAGCCCAATGGGTGGACAGGGTATGAACACAGGTATGCAAGATGCTTACAATCTAGCTTGGAAATTGGCACTGGTTCTCAAAGGCAAATCCCAAGAAAGACTCTTAGATAGCTACAACACTGAGAGGCACCGGATTGGGAAGGAGGTAGTGGGGCTTACAGATACAGCTACGAAAATGGCAACTATTCATAACCCGGTTATTAGTGTAATCAGAAATAAAATGGTTGGAATTTTATCAAAAATTACCCCTGTGCAGGAAAAGATTGTAAGCACACTTACACAGCTTGAGTTTCATTACAAAGACAGTCCTATAGTTGATGAAAGATGGTTTGAATCAAAAGAAGTAGAGGGTTATGTTCCTCATGGTCACGACTTAAAAGCCGGAGAAAGGTTCAAAGACTATAGTCTTAAGAGTGTAGACGGCTCAAGCCCAACTGAATTATATAATCTTTTAAGTGGCTCCGAACATGAGCTCCTGATTTTTACTGGAGCTGAGCCTGAAGATATGGAGATCCAGGAGCTCTCTAAGATAGTTGAGTCAGTTAAAGAATACGGAAGCTTGATCGAAACTCATTTGCTTATTGGCTCAAAAGAAACTCCAGATGGACTTCCAGAGGTTCCATCAACCTGGATTGATACTGGTCACAATATGCATAAAGATTTTGGTGCTGCAAAAGCAAGCATCTACTTAATTCGCCCTGACGGCTATATTGCCTTTCGTAATCAGCCGGCAAGCGCATCTGACTTGCTTGAGTATCTGGTAACGATATTTAATTAGAATCTAATTTTAAACTACGGGGTGGTTTTTTTGATCAACGATCAAAACAGGAAATGGATTATTCTCTCAGTGGCTAGTCTGGCTTTCGGGCTTATCATGCTTGATGAGACAATAGTTGCTGTTTCACTGCCTACAATGCAGCATGATCTCTCAATGAATGTGCTGCAATCTCACTGGATCATCAACTCATACCTTCTAGTGATTGCAGGGTTCATCGCAGTAGGTGGAAAACTGGGTGATGTAATTGGTTATAAAACACTATTTATTGCGGGTGTTCTGGTATTTGGAATATTCTCACTTGCTGCCGGTTTTGCGGAGAGCTCAACTTGGATACTAACCACAAGAGCATTACAGGGATTAGGGGCCGCTATAATTTTCCCCGCTTCCATGGCTCTATTAGCCCTTACTTTTCCTGTCGAACAGAGGGGAAAGGCAATGGGTATATACGGCGCAATAGGTTCAAGCTGTAGTGCCTCCGGACCACTCATCGGGGGATATCTTACCAACGACATATCATGGAGATGGATATTCTGGATAAACTTTCCCATAATCTTAATAATAGCGTTCATTTTTTGGCTTGCTTGGCGGGAGCCTGACTTGAATATACCACGTCCCCGAATAGATGTTGCCGGACTGATCACACTCGTTATTGGTATCAGTTCTCTAGTTCTTGCAATAATGCAGGGAGCCGAGTGGGGGTGGGGTTCCACCCTAATAATAGGCCTCTTTATAATTGCAGCTCTTTTCTTAGCGTTGTTTTATATATTTGAGCTTAAGGTAAGAGAACCCTTGATCGAGATAGACCTTTTTAAAAACGGGACTTTCTCGTCTTCAAATCTCGTTATCTTTACCGGTCAGTTTACCAAGATTGCGGTGATTGTTTTCGGAGCACTTTATTTACAAGAAGTTTTAAAGATGGACCCATTAAAAGCGGGTGTTGCGCTAATACCGGCAATGTTGCCCATTCCAATTATGGCAGTGCTAGCTGGGAATGCGACGGATAAATATGGCGCTAGGAATCCGGTTCTAGTGGGATTATTTCTGGCTGCGATAGCGCTTACTCTTATGGGGTTAACTGTAGGCACAGATCGATACTTATTTCTCGTTCCTACACTATTGATATGGGGTATATCTGTTGCCTGGATGTTTGCACCGGCATTGGTAGCAGTTATGAACTCGGTCCCTGTTGAGAAACAAGGTCAGGCAAGTGGGATTGTTCTGACGGCTCAGATTTTTGGAGCTACTATCGGTTTGTCAGTACTTAGCGCTTTGTTAAGAGAGATTCATACTTATAAGATCGTTTTTATGACTACGGGATTATTTACTTTGCTCGTTCTTATTATCGCTTGGATATTTCTTGAGAGAAAAACCAAAGCTGTTTAATCACATCATAATTTATATGTTTGATATTTGTTGTTTAAAATTTAATCCCCTGAAGGTAATTTAATAGGTATGTCCTATCTTCAAAATCTGACATTTACAAGATATCTTGTCCTATTTGTGGTAATTCCAGCAGCACTTATATTTACAATCTCCTCGACAATAAAAGTTCCTGATAATAGTGATACAAAAGAACTTAAATACAAAGGTGCAGTTTTAGCCCATATCCACAGAATTGGAAACGGGTACGGGTCAACTTTATCAATTGATATGCATAAACATCTTAGCTCTATAGGCTATAACTACGTTCAGCTAAATACTTTTGCTTATATGCGTAACCGTAAAGATGTGAAGATATATATTGGTGGAGACCCATCGATGGCACCTCAATTTGTTGAGAATGAGATTCGCAACCTTCATGATATGGGTTTTAAAGTCATGCTGAAACCACATATTTGGATAGGGGGACATGATCTTGACCCTGATAACTGGAGAAGCAAGATAGATTTTGATGATCCGAAGAAAAGAAAGAAATGGTTTGAGAGTTACAGTGAATTTATTTTAGCAGAGGCAGAGATTGCAGAAAGAACAGGGACTGAAATGTTGGTTGTGGGTACTGAGCTTGTAGGTGTCTCTAAATATACTGATGAATGGGGAAGAATTATTGCGAAGATAAGAGAACTATATAGCGGGAAACTTACATATGCCGCGGAGGGAATGAACGCACAAAAGATCAAGTTCTGGGATGATTTGGATTACATTGGGATTGATGCGTATTTTCCCCTTACGGATAAAGCCAAACCAAGTTTAGAGGAGCTTACAAAAGGGTGGGAAAAATACGAGCCACAAATCAAATCCTTAGCAGATAAATATGGAAAGCAAATTATCTTCACTGAAATCGGATTTAAATCAGTTGAGGGCACGGCAATAAAACCATGGGAGTGGGAACAAAAAGGTAAAACCAGTCAAGAAGAACAAGCGCTAGCCTTTGAAGCTACTTCAATTGCATTTAAGGATAAACCCTATTTAGCAGGGATATTTATCTGGAAATATTTTACAGATATGAATAGCTATGAGAAGGGAAATAATGAGAAGGGTTTTACCCCATATGGTAAAGAAGCTGAAAAGGTAATATCCGGATGGTTTGGTAAAGGTGAGAAAAATTCAAGCCAATGATATATGTCCTCTTGGTTCCGATCTTCAACACTACTGGGACCGCTTATCTGATAGGGAAAAAAGCATGAAGCTTGATGAAGAGGGACTCTATTCCCTTGCCCTTGAGTCAGTCGCTCTTGAAATAGCCGAGAGAACTCCTGGGGATTTAATACTTGATGCTTTTTGCGGTTTAGGAGGCTCAGCAATTGGTTTTGCCAGGGCAGGCAAAAGTGTAGTTTCCATTGAAAAAGATCAATCTAGATTAGAGATGGCAAAATATAATGCATCGCTATTCGAGGTTTCGGATCGGATTGAATTCATTAACGGAGACTCATTAGAACTACTGACTACTTTGAAAGCAGATACCATTTTTTTAGATCCTCCATGGGGAGGGGTTGATTACAACAAAAGAGAAAAGTTTCAGTTAACAGATTTCGAGCCGGATGGGACCATATTGCTGAAACTAGCATTTTCAATTACAGACTCGGTAGTGATAAGACTCCCCAAGAACTTTGACTTTAGCGAGCTTCAATCATTTGGAAGGAACTATGAGCTGGAGGACAATACTCTAGACAAGAAACTGCTTCATTACTGCGTATACTTTAAATAAGATTTAATCAACATAAAGAATCCATCCTCTTTTATTAGCTTTTAGAGTTCCATCTAAGGTCACATTTTCTTTTTGGGAGCTCTTCTCAAGTGTTTTAATTGTCTCAGGAGAGCCTAGAAGAGCATAAACTTCACCTTTGTCTGTTTTAATAAAATGAGCATGTGGTTCATATTCATCACAAGCACCATCAGCTATTACTGGTTTCACGTTGTCTTCATCATAATCCGGAAACACGCATAGGACTGATCCTGTTACAGTGGTTTTTATTGAACTATCGTTAAGGTCTAATGATGGTGTATACATCTGCCATGCTCTCTCATGACCGACAGTTTTGCCTTCGAGCCTTAGTGGCAAGCGGTAACCCATCCTATCCTTAGAACTTTTCTTTATTTTTTCTATCTCTTCTTCAGATCCATGAAGAGAGTACAAATTCCCGTCAACTCCAATCAAATATAATAATCCGCCGCACTCGGTAAATTCTTTTGACACTTCAGCATTCCCAGTCTTATCCAACTGAACACAAGCTAGTTGACCACGTACAATCTGAACATCATCAGTGTCAGCGTAGCTATTAATTTGTAAAAGTAATATGGTTAGCAAAAAAAGAATTGATAAATTCAATGCCTGCATTATTTAGTCTCCGCGGAGGTAGATTTCTAAAACAATATTACATTAACTTAGATACGAAATGTAAGGGGGAAGTTTCTAAATAATAATTATTTCGTATTGATTTTGAGTTCAGGAAGAAGCTCGTTAATAGAGTTTAATAGGAATTCCCGCTCATAAACTTCATTATCTACGACTTCTTTATTCCAAATTATAATATCAAGATCAATTGTTCTTGGACCATTTTTATTTTCCGATCTAATTCTTCCTAATTTTTTCTCTAGACTTTTTAGCCAGGACTTTAAAGTGAGAGTATCCATTTCTGTCTTTATAAGAAAAGCGCCATTTAAGAAGTTGTTTTGATTTTTACAACCTATAGGCTCTGTTTCTATGAAGGATGAGGTTCTGATTAAGTTGTGAGTTAGCTCAACAGCCTTTTTAGCTTCTTTTATATTGTTTTCAGGATCAATGTTTGATCCGACGCCGATTACTACTTCATTTAATTTCATAAGCTTTCTTGTTAACGACTCTGAGTTTGTGTAACTGAGACTGAATCCGTAAATCGAAGGGCTCCAGGTTTATCAACACGTACGCTGGCTTTCTCTACTTTCTCATTCTCCATAACTATTTTCATGGCTTCCCCTGCTATTCTCTCAATTAAATTAAATTGAGCCCCTTCAACCATAGCTATTATCTTTTTTGTTATAGTTTTGTAATCAACAGTATTCTCAATATCATCAGTTTCTATCGCTCTAGTTCCGTCAAATTCTATTTCAACGTTAATTACAATATCCTGCTTGGTTTTCTTTTCCCATTCATATATTCCAACAATTGTTCTTAGCTTCAAATTTTCAATCTTTATTATCATTGGTTCTTCCTATATAAGATGTTGTCCACCGTCAACAAAAAGGTATTGCCCAGTGACGAAAGGATTATCTAGTATGTATTTTACAGCATCAATTATATAATCGGGATTCCCTGGTTTTTTTAGTGGTGTATTCTCCGCTATTTTTTCTAAATATTTAATATCTTTGTCAGGAGGCGGGAGAATGGGTCCAGGGCATATTCCGTTAACTCGTATTTTCGGCCCTAACTCTTTTGCCGCCATCAGGGTAAAATCTCTAAGCGCTTTCTTGCTCAAGTTATAGCTAAAATGTTGAGTCTCAATTTTATTAATACGCATGTCGAGCATATTTATAATAAGCTCGGCATTTTGTCCTTTGCTAAAATCTTGAGATAAGAAAAAAGGGGCTTTAAAATTGACATTTAAGTCTCTATCAAAAATTTCCTCAGTTACATCTTGAAATCCTACATCTTCAAATATTGAAGCGCTGTTTACTAAAATTGAGCAATCCGGAAAAGTCTCAAAAACCCTAGGAATGAGCGTACGTACCTGCTTGATATCAGATAGATTTGCCTGAAATATCTCGCATTTTCTCCCCATTTCCCTAATTAATTCTGCTGTTTCCTTAGCTTCTCTATCCGAATGGTTGTAGTGTATAGCAATATCATATCCCTTTTCCGCTAAGCTGAGTGATATCGCTTTTCCCAACCTCTTTCCCCCACCTGTAATAAGTGCTGCTTTGCCCATAATATTTTTAGTTTTCCTTAGGAAAGTATATCACACACAGCTAATTAGCACTCAACACTGAAGTTTAAGCTGAAGCTAATTTAAGACCTATGATGCCGACTATTATAAATCCAATAAATACGAATCTAAGTAGGTTAGTGGGTTCGCCTAATAACCAAATGCCTAGGAAGAAAGTGCCTACCGCTCCTATTCCCACCCAAACCGCATATGCTGTACCAACCGGAATTTCTCTCTGAGCCAGAAACAAAAAGAAGCCGCTAAGAAGTATGCTCACTATTGCGAAAGCTGCTGGTCCGTATTGAAATCCTTTATCTGTCCACGCGTATTTGAGCCCCATAGGCCATCCCCATTCCATTATCCCGGCTATAAGTAGATATATCCAAGGCATTTTATATATCCTCCTGACTTTCGAATTCCTGTAATAATGTAACCAACTTAGTCGTTCTTGCTATTATAAATAATGAATCTCTTTCGCAATCTATATATCCAATAAATAAATCTGAGTACTTTATTTCTTAGATTGATTTGGTGTACAATAGTTAATCAAACCAGAGTTTAAAAAGGGATATCTAAATGGCGACAAGAACCACAAAGAAAACAAGTAGAACTCAAAACAAAATTCTTGGTATTGATATTGGCGGGACGGGAATAAAGGCGGCTCCAGTTGATATAAAAAAAGGAGTGTTACTGGAAGATCGTCTTCGATTAGAAACTCCCCAACCCCCCACACCTAGAGCAATGTTGGAAGTAATTGGCCAATTGATTGAGCACTGGGAGTGGAAAGGGAAAATTGGATGTGGTTTTCCGGGGGTTTTAAAACATGGGGAAGTACATACGGCGGCCAATCTTTCTAAACAGTGGGTTGGCATCAATTTGGCTGATCAGATAAACAAAATTTCCTCTTGTGAAGCAGTTGTTATCAATGATGCGGATAGTGCTGGGCTTGCAGAGATGAAATTCGGCGCCGGGAAGGAATATAATAAGCACGGCGGCGGAGTTGTCATTATGGTAACTCTAGGTACCGGAATAGGTACTGCGCTCTTTGTTGATGGACATCTCGTGCACAACACAGAGCTTGGACACATTGAGATTGACGGCAAGGATGCTGAGAAACGCGCTGCAGCCAGTGTCAGAGAGCGTAAGAAATTGAGTTGGAAGAAATGGGGCCATAGAGTTAATACCTATCTTCAGACTATGGAAAAATTGCTCTCCCCTGATCTCTTTATTATCGGCGGCGGTGTTAGTAAAAAACCTGAGAAATTTTTTGATTTTATTGAACTTAAAGCAAAAATAGTTCCTGCCGAAATGCATAATGATGCTGGTATTGTAGGAGCTGCTTTATCTATAGAACTTTAATGTTCTTGTGGTTCTTGAAAAACGATATTTGATATGAGATAATCCCGAAAGGGTATAATTTTCATCAGGCGGAGTAATTGGGTTCTAAAAAGGTGAGGTAATTATACTTGTTTTGTAAACAAATTCTTCAAAAGTTACATCCTAATAAATACATCAATAATCAAATACTATATTACAATTATTGTTGTAAGAACATATTTTTAAGAGTTTTAGATCAAGGAATTAAAAATACTGAAATATGTACCAAAAAAATCATGTAGTTCTATGAATTATTTTGATTGGAGTTAATATATATAGTTTAATACTGTAAAGATAAAACAGGTGTTTCAAGATAATACGGTATTGGTTTAGGGAATCAACATTCAAGGAGATTGGTAATGGCATCTAAGCCTAGTAAGAAGAAAGATAAACTAGAACAATTGATTATTAATACAGTTAGAACTCTGTCTATGGATGCAGTTCAAAAAGCAAACTCCGGACATCCGGGAACACCTATGTCTATGGCTCCTGTGGCTTACACCATCTGGGATAAATTCATGAGGTTTAACCCTAAAAACCCAGATTGGCCAAACCGTGACCGTTTTGTTCTCTCTGCCGGCCATGCTTCAATGCTTTTATACAGCTTGCTGCATGTTACCGGTTATGACCTTTCTCTAAATGATATCAAAACCTTCAGACAGCTTCATAGTAAATGTGCCGGACACCCCGAATACGGCATGGCTCCAGGTATTGAAACTACTACAGGTCCCCTGGGACAGGGCTATGCGACTTCTGTTGGAATGGCAATCGCCGAGAAATGGTTAGCTAAACACTTCAACCGCCCCGGACATGAGATAATCAACTACCATGTTTTCGCGCTAGGAGGAGACGGCTGCATGATGGAGGGAATCTCCAGTGAAGCTGCCTCCCTTGCAGGCCATTTGGGTCTCAGCAACCTGGTGTGGATGTACGATAACAACCACATAACCATTGAAGGTCACACAGACCTTGCTTTTAGTGAAGACGTAGCGGCCCGGTTCATGGGCTACAACTGGCATGTGCAGCGCGTTGGAGACGCAAATAATTTAGAACTCTTAGAAGAAGCGCTTGGTAGAGCCAAAAAAGAAACAGAGCAGCCCTCTTTAATAATTGTAGACAGTGAAATTGGTTTTGGGAGCCCTAATAAACAAGACACTCCAGCTGCGCATGGTGAGCCTCTTGGAGAGGATGAAATTATAAAAACAAAGATTAATTACGGATGGGACCCGAAAAAGAAATTTTATGTTCCAAGCGAAGTAAAAGACTACAGAAAACAAATTCTAAAAAGGGGTAAAAATGATGAGGATAAGTGGAACAAGAAATTTTCCAAGTACGCCTCTAAGTACCCGGATTTAGCAAAGCAGTTTGAAATGATGGAGAATCGCGAGATGCCCGAAAGCTGGGAGAAGTGCTTACCGACTTTCCCAGCAGATCCAAAAGGGCCGGCTACCAGAAGCTCTAACGGTAAGATACTAAATGCCATTGGTAAGGATATTCCATGGTTACTTGGGGGCGCTGGTGATGTGGGCTCTTCAACTAAAACCTACTTAGACGATGCCAGCAGTTTTGAAAAAAACGCTTACGACGGAAGAAATTTCCACTTTGGGATTAGAGAAGCCGGTATGGCGGCTGTGACTAACGGAATGGTTTTGAGCAAGCTAAGGGCTTATGCCTCATGCTATTTTGTATTTTCAGATTATCTTAAAGCGCCTCTTCGGCTGTCGTGTTTAATGAAAAATCCTGTCATTTATATATTTACTCATGACAGTATAGGACTTGGAGAAGATGGGCCTACCCATCAACCGATCGAACATCTTGCAGCGCTCAGAGCAGTGCCTAACCTTGATGTTATAAGGCCTGCTGACGCAAATGAGCTGAGTGCGTTGTGGAAGCATGTAATGGAAGTCAAAGATAGAACAATTGCTTTGGTCCTTACCCGACAGAATGTTCCTACCATCGACCGGAGCAAATACGCTCCTGCCAAGGGAGCTTTAAAAGGTGCCTATATTCTTGCTGACTGCAAAGGTAAGCCCGATTTAATACTCATTGGAACGGGGTCTGAAGTTCAGCTGTGTCTGGGCGCGTATGAAAGGCTTACAAAAGAGGGAATTAAAGTCCGGGTAGTCAGCATGCCTTGCTGGGAGTTGTTTGACATGCAGAGCCCACAATATCAGGAAAAGGTTCTGCCCGATTCAGTTCGAGCAAGAGTATCAGTTGAAGCCGGCGCCACTTTTGGATGGCAAAAATATGTTGGGCTTCATGACAAGGGTACAGCGATAGGTGTAGACACCTTTGGAGAATCGGCCCCTATAGCCGATCTGTGGCCTGAGTTTGGGTTTACAGTTAATAATGTTGCGGCTAAAGCTAGACAAACTCTTAAGAAAAACAGAAAAAAATAATAAGTAGTTATGAAAAAGATAAAACCATTTATAGGAGAGCATCATGTCTAAGAAAATTAAGGAACTAACCGAGTTGGGGCAATCAATTTGGTATGATTACATCAGGCGTTCTTTTTTAACTAAAGGTGAATTAAGAGCCTTAATTGATGAAGGTCTTAGAGGTGAAACTTCAAATCCATCTATTCTTGAGAAAGCTATTGCGGGTAGTTCTGATTATGATGAAGATTTGAAAGCATTAGTTGAGCAAGATAAATCAGTTGATGAAATTTATGAAGCTCTCGCATTAAAAGATATAGCTATGGCTGCTGATGAGTTCAGACCACTATATGAAGAAACTAATGGCGGAGACGGGTTTATTAGTCTTGAAGTCAGCCCAACTTTAGCCAATAAAACGAAACAAACTATTAGAGATGCCAAAAGATACTTTGTTGCACTGGGCAGGCCAAATGTGATGATAAAAATTCCAGCTACTAAAGCTGGTATTCCAGCAATCACAGAGGTAATAGCCTCTGGTATCAATGTTAACGTTACTCTCATGTTCAGTCTTGATCAGTACAAGGCTGTAGCTGAGGCATACATTAAAGGACTTGAGAGACTTGCTGAAAATGGTCCTACAGTATTTAAGGGACACAAAGTTGATAAAGTCGCTTCTGTCGCGTCTTTTTTCGTAAGCAGAGTCGATGGAGTTGTGGATGCTGAGCTTGAGAAAAAAGGTAACAAGGATCTACAGGGCAAAATTGCAATTGCTAATTCAAAGATAACTTATGAAGAATACAGAAAAGTTTTTAAAGGTCCGAGATGGAATAAACTTAAAAAATTAGGCGCCAGACCACAAAGGGTTCTCTGGGCTAGCACGAGCACCAAAAACCCAGCCTATTCTGACACGCTTTATGTAGACGAGCTGATCGGTCCTAATACAGTAAATACGGTTCCGCCAGCAACATATAAAAATTTCCGTGACCACGGCACTCCAAAGACTACGCTTACCAAAAATCTGAAGCAGGCGCATGCCGATCTAGCTAAGCTTAAAAGACTCGGGATTAAGTTAGATGACGTTACTGATTTTCTGCTTAAGGACGGAGTTAAGAAGTTTGCAGCGTCTTTTGAGACTTTAATGCAAAGCATTGCTGATAAAAAGGAGCAGATTGTTCAGGGAAAAAAGCCGTATACGGCTAGTCTGGGTAAGTACCAGGCTGCCGTCGATAAGGCTTTGGAGGATATACGCGAAAACAACATAATCGAGAAGATCTGGAATTTTGACTATCTGGTTTGGGAAAAGAAATCGACAGAAATAAGTAACCGGCTCGGCTGGCTTCATATACCCGAGGTCATGGCAGATGCTCTTGCCGGTATAAATGTAGTAGTCAACCAAGTAAGAAAAGAAGGCTATAAAGACCTGCTTCTTTTAGGTATGGGCGGATCAAGCTTGGCTGTTGAAGTAATAAAGGAAACATATGGGACTAAGAGAGGCTATCTTAATGTACATGTTCTGGACAGCACAGACCCTGGCATGGTCTTGGAGTATAGACGAAACCTAAATATGAAAAAAACTCTCTTTGTTGTCTCCACCAAATCAGGTGGTACAGCAGAGACTCTTTCCTACATGAAGTATTTCTACAACGAGGTGCTAGACGAGGTTGGTAAAAAAGATGTCGGAAAGCACTTTGTTGCAATTACAGATCCCGGAAGCAACCTTGAGAATATAGCTCAGGATCTTAAATTCAGAACAACGTTCTTAAATGATCCAAATATTGGCGGGCGTTATTCTGCTCTTTCTTTTGTCGGAATCCCACCTGCAGCTTTTCAAGGTGTAGATGTTCCGCTTCTTTTAGAGCGTGCTATAAAAATGCTGCATAACAACGAGAGTTGTAACTGTGCTGTAGAGGGTGATCACTCCGGAGCATGGCTTGGAGCAATTATGGGTGAGTTGACTTTAGCCGGGCATGACAAGGTTACACTCATAACCTCACCTCCAATTCAGGGGTTTGGCGCATGGGCTGAGCAGCTAATTGCTGAAAGCACGGGTAAGACTGGAAAAGGAATTCTTCCCGTAGACCGTGAGCCTATGGGTCCTCCTGAGAATTACGCAAATGACAGACTTTTTGTGTATCTACGCCTTGCGAATGACAGTACATATGACAGAAAAGTGAAAGCACTTGAAGACCACGGACATCCAGTAGTAAGGATCAATTTACAAGACATATACGAT
Organism: Thermodesulfobacteriota bacterium; assembly: GCA_021604765.1. Classification (GTDB taxonomy): domain Bacteria; phylum Desulfobacterota_D; class UBA1144; order Nemesobacterales; family UBA2774; genus CR02bin9. Next base: position 8,721 of record BQJP01000012.1, on the reverse strand, counting down.
CTTGGAGGCGAGTTCTTTAGATGGGAGTTTGCAATAGCAATAGCAGGTAGAATAATAGGAATCCATCCTTTTAATCAGCCCAATGTAGAGGCTGCCAAGATTTTGGCTCGCAAGATGATTGCACAGTACCAGGAGAAGGGAAAACTCCCTTATGTAAAACCAACTTTAACGGATAAAGGTATAACGGTTTATTCTGGTTTTAAGGCTAAGAGTGTAGAGGATGCACTTAAGAAATTTCTTGCACTCGCTAAAAAAGGTAGTAATGGGGGCAAGGGCAGAAGCTACGTAACACTCCAGGCTTATGTGAAGCCTGATGACAAGACTTACGAAGCAATGCAGAAGATGCGTAAAAAAATCCAGTCTAAATTCCGTTTAGCAACAACTTCGGGGTTTGGGCCGAGATTCTTACATTCAACAGGACAACTTCATAAGGGAGACGCCGGAAACGGGCTATTTATACAGTTTACATCTGAAATGCCTGAAGATGCCCCGATTCCAGACGAAGCTGGTAAGAAGGCTTCATCAATGAGCTTTGGTGTATTGAAGAACGCACAGGCCCTTGGTGACCGTCAGGCACTTCTCCGCAACAAAAGAAATGTGATAACATTCCACTTAGGGGAAGATGTTGTGAAAGATATTAACAAATTGACAAGAAGCATATAGAAAATTGATAAAAGCACTTATTTTTGATCTCGACGGCACACTTGTGCAAACAGAAGCTTTAAAGGCTAAATCTTATGCCAAGGCCGCTGTTGAATTAATGCCTTCATTACGGCAAGAGGACGTAGTTGAAGGCTTTAAGGATTTTGTGGGATTATCCAGAAAAGAAGTTGCTAAAGGTTTACTTAGTAAATTTGATCTTACAGAAGCTGCTTCAGCTAGAATGAAAGAGTTTGATGTTGCCAAGCCGTGGCAGGCTTTTGTTGATATTAGGCTTGATACATATTTTAAAATGATATCTGATCCAAAAATATTAAAAGAACATTTATGTCCTTATAATCTGGCTCTACTTAAATGGGCCAGAAGTGAAGGTTACCCTACTGGGCTCGGTACGATGTCACACCGAAAAGAGGCTTATAGAGTGTTGGATGTTCTCAATATCCGCTCTGAGTTTGATGTTATCTCTACCATTCAGGATGTAGAATATGGGAAGCCCGACCCAGAAATATACAATTTACTTACCGAAGAGCTTAGAGTCTCACATGATGAAGCATTGGCAATTGAGGATTCCTCCTCAGGTGTTAAAGCTGCTCTTGCTGCAACTATTGGCTGCATTGCAGTAACTACAGACTACACAAGAGAGGGGGTGCATAAACTTCCTCCAAGTGATATTCTGCGTATTGTTGATAACCCATCTAATTTGCTTGAGACGGCAAAAAGTTTTATCTCTGAATTAAATTCACATAAGAGGATTACTAATTGACATCACCTTCTAACAACGGAGTTAGCCTTCAGGATAAGCTGAAAAAGGAAGCCGGTATAAGTGCAGTAGACTTTGTAGAGTCTGGAATGGTTTTAGGGCTCGGTACAGGCAGTACTACCCGCTTTGCACTTGAAGAGTTAGGGAAAAGGCTCAAAGAAGGAAGACTAAAAGATATAGTTGGCATATGCAGCTCGGTCCAGACAGAAAACAGGGCAAAGGAACTTGGGATTCCTATTATTACTTTTGACGAAAAACAGGAGCTTGATCTCACCATAGACGGAGCTGATGAAGTCGATCCGCAACTCAATCTAATAAAAGGCGGTGGCGGAGCGCTGCTTAGAGAGAAAGTCCTGGCCCAGTCGAGCAAAAGAAATATTATGATAGTGGATGAAAGTAAACTTTCTCCAAAATTAGGTACACACTTCGCTGTTCCTATAGAAGTAATTCCTTTTGCATGGATGCCAGTTGCTAAGTTCATAAAATCTCTGGGCGGTGATCCTGTTCTTAGAAAAAAAGACGATGGAAAGACTTATACTACCGATCAAGATAATTTTATTCTGGATTCTAATTTCGGACCGATTTCTAATTTAGAGGAACTGGCACAAAAATTAGGTCAAAAAGCAGGCATTGCTGAATTTGGACTGTTCTTGGGCACAGCAAGTGAAGTTATTGTAGCTACATCAAACGGTATTCGATATCAGAAAAGAAACGATTCTTAAAAAGTGAGCGTATATTATGATAATTATAGAACCATCAATTTTGTCGGCAGATTTTGCCAAGTTAGGGGACGCAGTGATAGAGGCGCAGGACGCTGGTGTAACAGCAATACAGATTGATGTTATGGACGGACGTTTTGTTCCAAACATTAATTTTGGTCCAGGTGTTGTTGCTGCTATAAGGCCTATTACAAAAATGTTTCTGGATGTTCATCTAATGATAGTAGAGCCGGAGAAATATATAGAAGATTTCGTTAAAGCGGGAGCTGATCAAATTATAGTGCATCAGGAGACATGTCCTCATCTTCACCGCACTCTTCAATCTATTAGAGAATTCGGGATAAAGTCAGGAGTAACTTTAAATCCGGCTACCCCACCCGATATGATCGAAGATGTGCTTGAGCTCTCAGATTTTGTACAAGTAATGGGAGTAAACCCCGGCTTTGGCGGGCAGAAATTTATACAGAGCCAGCTTAATAAAATCAAAACCTTAAAAAAAATGCTTGAGGATCGAGGTCTGGACGTTCCTATTGGAGTTGATGGTGGTGTGGGGGTAGAAACAGCACCACTCATCGTCGAAGCAGGAGCTACTGTATTGATAGCAGGGTCCAGTGTCTATAACTCCAAAGCCTCGGTCAAAGAAAATGTTAATGCGTTACTAAAGAGCGTGCAGTAAGATAAAAATAGTGATATTATAAAAAATAGGGTTTTGTAGATTAAAAAATACAAATAACATTTTAAGGAGGGCAGCATGAAGATTGGAATGATTGGTCTTGGAAAAATGGGTGGTAACATGACGGAGCGTCTGCTTCGTGATAAGCATGAGGTTGTAGTTTATAACCTGACTCAGGGACCTATTGACGAAGCAGCAAAGAAGGGCGCAATCCCCGCTAAATCAGTTGCCGACCTGGTTAAGAAACTGCCTAAGCCAAAAATTGTCTGGCTAATGGTTCCAGCTGGTAAGCCGGTTGACCAAAACATAAGGGAACTTAAGAAATACCTTAAAAAAGGCGACATAATTATAGATGGTGGAAATTCTGAATGGCAAGACTCTCAAAAAAGAGCCAAGTCACTTAAATCAAGTGGTATCAAATATATTGACTGCGGAGTTAGCGGCGGCGTCTGGGGTCTTAAAGAAGGCTACTGCTTAATGTATGGCGGAGATAAAGCAACCTGTGAAAAAGCAGAACCAATTTTTAAAACATTAGCACCTAAAAACGGATATTTGTACTGCGGTGCAGAGGGTTCAGGCCACTATGTGAAAATGGTACACAACGGTATTGAGTACGGAATGCTTCAAGCCTATGCCGAAGGTTATGCTGTTCTTCAAAGCTCTGACTTTGATCTTGATCTACGTGCGATCAGTAAAGTATGGCAATATGGTAGCGTAATCCGCTCCTGGATACTGGAACTCGCAGAGAGGGTATTTAAAGCTGACCCAACTCTTGATGATTTGGACCCATATGTTTGGGACAGTGGAGAAGGACGCTGGACAGTTGAAGCAGCGCTAAGACAAAATGTTCCAGCTCCAATTATTACAGCATCACTTCTGGCAAGAATTGCTTCAAGAGATACCGATTCTTTCTCGATGAAAACAATTGCTGCGCTTAGAAATCAGTTTGGCGGTCATGCTGTTAAGAAGAAAGCGGACGATTAATAAGAAGTTTTGACTTTAAACATTAAGAATATAAAAAGAGGTGTTTAAATGGCACAAGAGAACAATTGCGTAATTGTGATATTCGGAGCTTCAGGGGATTTAACAAAACGAAAATTGATGCCGGCGATTTATGCTTTATACCGTCAGGGACTTCTGCCTAAGAATTTTGCAATTCTTGGCACGAGCAGATCACCCTATTCAGATGAAGCTTTCCGAAAGAAAATTGTGAGTGATATTAAAACTTATGCCAAACTTAAAAGAGCCGATCAAAAACAACTCATACCGTTTTCTAAGCACCTCTATTATCAGGCTCTAGACGCAACACAGATAAATCACTATGATGATCTGAAAGTTAGATTAGCGGAGATTGATAAAAAACTTAAGATCGGTGGAAACTATATTTATTACCTCTCAACCTCACCAAGTTTATATACTGCGATAGCCAAGAACCTTGGCAAAAAGGGGTTACAAGAAGAAGGCAAAAACTCTTCTTGGAGAAGGATCATTGTTGAGAAGCCTTTTGGTAGGGATTTGAAGTCAGCTAAGGCTTTAAACCGGGATCTTCAAAGCATATTTGATGAAGATCAGATATACAGGATTGATCATTACCTGGGTAAAGAAACTGTCCAGGATATTTTTGCACTAAGATTTGCTAACGGTATCTTTGAACCGCTTTGGAACAGGAATTATGTCAGTCATGTAGAGATTACGGCTGCAGAATCAATCGGAGTTGAAGAGCGTGGGGGCTATTATGACCACTACGGCGCAATGAGGGACATGGTGCAAAACCATTTACTTCAGGTGCTTGGTACAATAGCAATTGAGCCTCCTTCATTTTTTAATGCGACTGACGTTCGTAACGAAAGTGTTAAAGTGTTTGAGTCCCTTCGACCCATTAAAACCAGTGAGGTAAAGAAATTTGCAGTGCAGGGTCAGTATGTTGCATCAAAAATAAAGGGTAAAAAAGTTCTAGGCTACAGACAGGAAAAAGATGTTGCTCCTGATTCCCGCACAGCTACATATGTAGCTCTTAAATTATTTGTAGACAATTGGCGCTGGGGAGATGTTCCGTTTTACATTCGAACAGGAAAGTATCTGCCTACAAGAGTAACAGAAGTCGTGGTTCATTTTAAAAGAACACCCCATCATTTGTTTACTAAGGGCGAGTTATGCGAAGCTATGCCTAACCAGCTGATTATAAGAATTCAGCCGGATGAGGGAATTCTGCTTAAGATCGGCATGAAAAAACCCGGAGCTGGATTTGATATTAAAGAAGTCGGTATGGACTTCCGTTATTCTGAGCTTGCCGATGCATATATTCCAGAAGCCTATGAACGCCTCATACTTGACTGCATACTAGGGGATGCTACTCACTATGCAAGAGCAGATGCGGTGGAAGCGTGCTGGAAGTTTGTTGATCCGATACTAAAAGCCTGGGAGAGTAACTCCAGGATTAAAATGTATGGTTACCCGGCAGGCACCTGGGGCCCGCCTGAAGCAAGCAAACTCTTTGATGACCCTAGAGAGGATTGGCGTTATCCATGCAGGAATCTAGCTCATGACGGTGAATACTGCGAGCTATAAAAATGTAGTTTGAACAATTATGGAAAAGAAATATTATCTGTTTGAAGACAAATCTGAATTAGCGGCACAATTAGCAGTAGATTTCAACAATGCTGTTTCAGAGAAAGTTGCATCCGGCGAGGTTATGACTGTTGCTCTATCCGGCGGACACACACCAAAAGCTTTTTTTGAAATCCTTGCGGAGTCACCTTATAGAGAAGGGATATCCTGGAACAATGTGATTTTCTTTTGGGGCGACGAACGCTGTGTTCCACCAGATGATGATGAGAGTAATTACAAGATGACGAATCTAGCGCTACTTTCGCATATTGATATACCTGCTTCAAATATTCACAGAGTATTAGGCGAAGACCCTCCTACAAACGAAGCCTTAAGGTATGCCAAAGTGATCGAAGAAAATGTTTCTAGCGCAAATGGGTTTCCACAGTTTGACTGGATATTTCTCGGCATGGGTGATGATGGTCATACTGCTTCACTCTTTCCAGGAGCTTCTAATTTAAAAGAGATGGAAAAGATCTGTGTTGTTGCAAAGCATCCTCAAACAGGACAGAAAAGGGTTAGCCTTACATTCCCGGTAATAAACAATGCCAAAAGAGTTTCTTTCCTGGTAGCAGGTGCAGCAAAAGAACCTGTGTTTAAAGAAATTCTTGAGAAGGGCGCTTCAGAAGCGCTTCCATATCCTGCTTCTATGGTTGACCCAGAAAATGGTATTTTAGAATGGTTTTTGGATAAAGCCGCTGCCCCTGAACTATAATTATCCAAGTCTTAATTACTGTGCCGGTTCCTGCTGAGTTATGCAGTGAACGGCACCACCGCCATAAATTATGTCACTACAGTCAATTCCTATAATCTGACGATCTGGGAAGCATTTCTCTAGGATTTCAAGCGCCGCAGCATCATTTTTATCTCTGAAGATCGCAGCTAGGATAACTTCATTTCCTATGTAAAAGTTGGTGTAGGATACAGGTGCTTTCCTTCCATCATCATAATTCATATGCGGCATTGGAAGCTTGATTATCTCAAAAGATTCTCCATTAATACCAGTTGCTTGTGTTAGCTGTTTGTAGTTTTCTTGCAATATGTGGTAGTTCTCATCATCTTCGTTGTCCTCAAAAGCGCAAACTATTTTGTTAGGAGTGACAAAACGCGCAAGCTCATCGATATGCCCGTCAGTATGATCATTAGTAAGACCTTCTTTAAGCCAGATTGTTTTTCTTATACCTAGGTAATTTTGAAGAAACTGCTCTATATCTTCTTTGGTTCTTCCAGGATTCCGGTTTTCATTTAATAAACATTGCTCAGTTGTTAGACAAACCCCATGCCCATTTATTTCAATGGCTCCGCCCTCGAGCACTAAATCGGGTCTGACTAGTGGAAGACTTTTCCACTTGCTGATTTTTTCAGGTATTTCTCCATCTATTAATAGTTCCGGAAATTTGTTTCCCCATGAGTTGAAGTTCCATTTGGTTATAACTATTTTTCCAGAGTTATCTTTTACAAAAATTGGTCCCGTATCTCTTAACCAGACATCGGCATATTGTGTCATATGAAATTTTATCTTTGATAGATCAGCTCCTGACTTCTTAATTAACTCAGTAGCTCGATCTTTCATTACCTCATTAAGCACCAAGAGCTCTACTTGTTCACTTAAGTGGACGGCCTTTATAATTTCAATAAAGAGAGCTTCTGCTTTTTCCACTCTATCAGGAAATGTGTCCTCATCATAGGGCCACGCAAGCCATATGGCGGAGTGTGGCTCCCATTCAGCGGGCATTGAGTAATTCAGATCAATAAAATTCTTCATTTAGTTTTTTTCTTATTAATACTCGAGGTGATTTTTGAGTATGTATCAGGTCTGCGGTTATCTAAAAATCCCCAGCCCTCAGAGTAAAAGTTGTTCAGTTCTAAGTCGAGTTCTATTACAACTGTTTCTTGTCTAGTGGCAGAAGCTCGCTTGAGAATTTTGCCAAAGGGGTCTGAGACAAATGACAGTCCCCAGAAGTTAATATTGCCTTCACGCCCTACACGGTTGATTGCGGCTATGTAAATACTATTTGAGATTGCATGACCTCTTTGAACCGTTTCCCATGCATCATGCCAATTGCCTTCCTCTTCGTTACCGACGATATCTCCAATGGCGGTCGGGTAGAAAATAATCTCAGCGCCATTTAAGCGTGCCAAGCGAGCAGCTTCAGGGAACCACTGATCGTAGCATATGAGGACTGCAAATTTAACCCCATCTGCGCTAAAAACTTTATAGCCTGATTTAGCCTCTTCGAAATACTCTTTTTCATAAAATCCCGGGTCGTGTGGTATGTGGGTTTTGTTATACTGTCCTAATAGTTTGCCATCTTTTCCAATAACTACTGCTGTATTGAAATACTTCTCATTTTTTTTCTCATAAATAGGAACGATTATAGTCACGGATAATCTTTTAGCCGCTTTCTTCATTTCGCTGACAGTATAGCCCTTGAGTGTTTCGGCATAATTGTCTTTTTTGATGTTCTTCCACTGTGGGAAATACGGGGTTTGAAAAAGCTCTTGTAATGCAATTATCTGAGCACCTTTATTCGCGGCTTTTTCAATCATCTTGAGCGTGTTTGTAACATTTGAGGGTATGTTCTCTGAGACTTTGGTTTGAATTAGAGCTATTTTGACGGTTTTCATTGAAGTATCTTTTGGTTTTTACGATATTCTACTAGTTGATTACATCATTGCAAACATTCCATATCCAAGCTTTGTAATTTATATAGAATCTTAATCTCAAAGCCATATATATTTTGCAATAAAAAGAGCTGCAAAAAGGTACAATAGCCAGTGAATTTTCTTGCCTTTGCCACTTACTATTTTTAAAAGCACATACGAAATAACTCCGAAAGATATCCCCTGTGTTATGCTAAAAGCCAGCGGCATGATAAGCAGTGTAAGGAATGCCGGAATTGACTCCGTATAATCTTCCCAATCTATATTAGCAATATTCTTGAACATCATGGCACCAATCATTATTAATGCCGGTGCAATAACTGGATAAAGTGTAATACCATTAGCATCATAGCCTGCTCCAATTAGTTGAACTAAAGGATTTATGAATATAGCTAGTATAAAAAGCAGCGCAACTACAATACTTGTTAATCCGGTTTTTCCTCCTGCGGATATTCCTGTTGTGCTTTCTATATATGCAGTAACAGTGGAAGTTCCCAGTAGCGCTCCTGTAGTCGTCGAGATTGCATCTGATAGCAATGCCCCCCGGGCCCTGGGAAGTTTTCCATTCTTCATGTATCCAGCAGACTGGCTTACCCCTACTAAGGCTCCAACTGTATCAAATAGGTCGAGAAACAAAA
>BQJP01000011.1 GCA_021604765.1 Thermodesulfobacteriota bacterium | reverse complement strand
TTCTCTTAGTGTTGCTATATCCTGAGCTTCTGTTTCTAAATCGGAATTAATATTAGTTCTGCCGGTAAGGTGAATCTGAATTGGGTAATCAACTGCATTTAGCTGGATCTGCCTTACTTCAATATGAGCACCCGGAATTTTTTCTGATATAGCCTCTTGAAATAAAGGAGCGAGAGTAGGGGTATCTCTTCTCTCTTTTAATCTTAAAACTAGCTGAGCATAGTTTGCTTGTTGCTGCTGAGGGGTAACGGTGCTCCAAAACCTGGGTGCTCCTCCCCCAATAAATGTGGCTATAGAGTCTAGTGGGTTGTCGGTGTTGTTATCTTTTGCATATTTCTCAGCTACTCCTCTGATAACCTGTTCAGTTTTGATAACGGTATCATTTGTAGAAGAAAGAGTGGCTTCATTTGGCATCCACACGTCTACATACGATAAGTATTGAACATCTAGTGGGAAAAATGAGGATTTTAATGTTGAAGCTACTAAACCACCTATAACGAAGAACACAAGAGAAATTGCAAAAGCTTTCTTTCTATTCTCAATAGCCATTTTAGCTATCCGGTAATAAAAACCAGTAAATCCTTTGCTTCTTTTTTCCTCCAACGTAAGTTCGTTTTTCCTAGGTTGGAGTAAGTAATAGCCCAAAAGGGGTACAAAAGTCATTGAGACAAGCCTAGACGCTACTAGAGCGCATGCCATTACAATAGGCAGGCTGTATATAAACTCCCCAGTTGTTCCCGATACGATAAGGAAAGGTAAATAAGCAATTATATTTGTGGCAGTTGCGAATAGTATTGCTCTTGCAAGCTTTGTCGGCCCTAACCATGCTGAAATAATAGAAGGGTGGCCAAGAGCAAGATTGCTCTTTATGGCGTCATCTGCGACAACAGGGTCGTCCACTAGTAGACCCAGTGCGATAATTAAAGATGCAATTGAAACCTGCTGAATCTCTATTCCAAGTATATCAGCAAAGCCAAATGTCATTGCTAGAGTTAGAGGAATTGAGACAGCCAATAATGCCGCTGAGCGCCATTCACGGAATCCAATCCAACCGACAAAAACAACTAGTATGACGGCTTCAATTAATGCTTTTACGAACAACCTAAGATTATCGTCAGTTTGCGTTTTTTGGTCGGAAACTTTGGCAATAATCAGGTCCGCTGGCATCAGTTGGGACATCTCGGCTAGCGCCTGGTCCATCTGGTATCCAAACTCTCCAATTTGTTGATGTTCTCTCATTTGCACAGCAAGAGTAATAGCTCGGCTTCTGTGCCAGTTGCCAGACTCATCCTGCCATTTATAAAAGTTCAGCAAACTAGGGGGGCTCTGGTAACCTCTAACTATCTCTCCTAAGTCCCTGAGATAAACAGGAGTGCCGTCTTGTGTTTCTGTGACTACGACATTTCCAATCTCTTCAACAGAATTAAAGGCTCCTGAGGGGTATACAATTACCTCAGTTCCTCCAACCTCAACTTCTCCTCCCGGAATTATTATGTTGCGGTTGTCAAGCGCCGTCTTTATTTTAGCGGGCGTTATATTATATGAAGCAAAAACATCCTGTGAGTAGTCAAGATATATCCTTTGATCAACATTGCCCGAGCGTTCTATGATAGAGACTTCTTGTAAGGTTTGGTACGTCTCCGCCATTAATTCAGTAATGTTTTCTAGATCTCTATAGCTATACTTGTCACCGTCAACTGCTTTTAGCTTCTTTTTAGTTTCACTTGTATCTGTAATTAGGACCGGGTCCCAGGCGTCGATGTGAAAGCCAGGAATTCCAAGTTTCTCTCTAGAAAAACTTGATGTGTAATTAAAAAGCACCTCTTCGTTAACTAGGGGCGTGAGATCAAGGCCTATGAATGAAGGGCCAGATAATTGATTTATCTCAGTGGCCATTCCCTCTTCAAGAAGTTTGATAGTTAACAGTTCCATAGCACTATTAAGAGCTGTGGTGTCCACTGAGCCAGGCAGTGCTACTATAAAAGACAACCTTCCTTTGCTAGTTTCATATGGCAAAGAAGATCGAGCATTAATAATTGCTGAGCTAATGTTGTTGGCTCTAAGCTCTAGCTCAAGCTCGCTTTCCTTTGGGCTTGCAATTGTTATCATCAATGCGGCTGTATTGCCGAATCCGCTGTTAAATCTTATGGGACCTGCCCCTTGAGGCAGCTGATTGTTAAGGTGTTGTAACCTAAGATTAATATCATTAAATTGCTGTGTTGTTTCTTTAAGACCCTCTGAGAGCTGGATCTGTACAATAGCTACTCCGGGAAGAGTGGTAGATAAAATGGCAAATTCGTTTCCAGAATCAGGTTCATGGAGATTAGAGTTCTGAGCAATGGTTTGCTCCATGGGTTTAGTTACAAGCTGTTCAACTTGCTCAGCATCGGCACCTGGCCACGGGCATATAGCAACTGCTACTAAAACCGGAATTTCAGGGTCTTTTAGCTTAGGCATATTCATCCAGCTATAAGCGCCCCATATCAGAACAGCAAACAACAGAACCCATGATATATGTCGGTTCTCTGTGAAGAACCTAGCTATATTATGAGTATTAGCAATTATTTCGTTGTCGTCTCTATGTGCCATCTTATTCTTTCGGAAGTAGTGTCATAATTCGTAAGAGCCCAACTTTTTACGTGAATAAATTTATTGATAAAATCCCTTATTTCGAAAACAAAACTCTATTTCAGAATTACATATTGAAGAATTTCAACAACCTGCTCTGGAGTCCTTGCTGTTCCACGCGCTGCCGCGTCTACTTCCTTAAGAGCATGGTCATGCTCTTCATCATGAAGAGTGATGATTGGTTTCCCCAATGCGCATGCGTAACCCGCATCAAAAGCAGCGTTCCACTGTTTGTATTTGGGGCCAAATCGAACGATAACAATGTCGGATGTCTCAATTAGAGTATTGGTCCTTATGGAGTTGATCCCGGCGCCCTTTCTATCTCTCCAGAAAGTCAACTCTTCGGCTCCCAAGATTTGTTCACCACATAAATCACTCGCCTCATGATCTGTGACGGGCGAATAAAACTCGATAGGTAGATTTGCAGAACCATCTATAATTCTCTCCCGCCAGTCTGTATGAATTTCTCCTGATAGATAAACTCTCCAAATATTATCAGCCATGTAGTTCTCCATTTAGTCTTGAATTATTTAATAATAGTAACTTCTTGCCCGTTACGAACCTGTTGCGCACCCATAGTGATCACTTTTTCCCCTTGTTGAAGGCCCTCAATTACTGCTATCCTGTTTCCATATATATTCCCGAGTTTTACATCTTTTCTTTCGGTTGTTGTTTTGCCTTCTTTTTCTTTAACTGTAAACACCGCATATCCGTCCTGAGCACTTACTGAGCGTACTATAGATCCCAATGGCGCAGCGTAGATAGGATCTGTGGAATCTCCTTTAAATACATTTAGAGAAGCTATCATCCCTGGTTTCAGTAAATTCTCAGGATTCTGAATTGTGATTTCAACATTGAATACTCTTGTCCTCGTATTGGCTGCTGGCGCAATTTCAGTAATTCTTCCTAGGAAAATTGTGTCTTTTATGGATGCTGTCGTTACTTCCATTTCCTCACCTAGACTTACGTCCCCCAAGACTATGTCCGGCACGGAGAAAAGGACTTTTACTGCCGATACATCAGCTAGTACAAATCCTTCTGATCCTGGTCTTACCAGTGTTCCAACCTCTATGTTTCTCTTGAGGAGTACTCCATTAGAAGGAGGAGTCAATGTACAGTAGGACAAGTTTTGCTCAGCCTCAATCAGATTGGCTTCAGAAGCTATTAATTGTGCCTTTGAAACTTTGTAATTTTTTACAGCACGATCATATTCAGGAGCTATCATGCTTTGCTGAGAATACAGAACTTCCGCTCTATTATATGCTTCTGTATCTTTTACAAGCGTCGCTTTAGCTTCTGATACTTGAGCTTTTGCCTCTACTACTTTGGCTAGATATTCAGTTGGGTCAACCAGAGCAAGAGGTAAACCTTTTGTTACAAAGTTTCCTTCCTGGATATCTCTCATGCGCCCGTCAGCCCCTTCAACCTGGAGGATCTCTATTACATAACCTTGCACTTTAAAATCCAGATTGACCTGGCTGTAAGGGTTAACTGTTGCTGTATATCTCAAAGGGGCATTCTCATTGTGAATTCTGACTTCTTCTACCCGTACAGGAGTAATGGTCTTTTTGTAGTCATCACTACCACAGCCAATAATAAGAAACGGAGCAATAAAAGAAACTATGAGGATTTTCATTACACTTTGCATTAGTTCTCTCCAATCGCCCTATCAAGGTTGGCTCGGGCGGACCAGTAATCTAATATAGCCTTTTGGTGATCGCTATTTTTCTCTTCTAATGATGACTCAGCTTCAAGAACTTGGGTTAATAATGCATCCTGAACTTTATATTTGTTCATGACAACTCGAAGATTTTCTTTAGCCGCAATCTCTTCCAGTTCAGTTACACCAATAAGTACAGTTGCTTCCTCTAAGTCGCGTATCTTAGAGTTTACATCAATAAGCACCTGAGAAGTGGCTTCGTCCAGCCTGTTTTGTGCCTGAATTACAGATTTCTTTTTCTCAGCTATTTCACTTTGCTTACGACCCCAGTCAAATACATCCCACTTTGCGAACAATCCGATGGTTGCAATATTTTCAGGTAGCAGCTCAACATTGAGATTGGCGATATATTGGAACTGTACTCCGACTTCCGGAATATACTTTGATTTTTTGACCTTTACTTCATTCTCGGCAAATTGTATGTCCAGCTCAGCAGACTCTATTTCCGGTCTCTGTTCCAATGCAATTTCCTCTGCATCTTGCACACTAACTGTAAAAGGAGCTGCGTATCCTATAGGAACTACTGTAAACGGTGTTTCTATATCACGTCCAAGGAGCTTGTTAAACCTTTCTTTTTCTGTAGCTAATGAATTTTGAAGTTTAAATTGTTTGTATTCTGCTCTTGCCAAGCGCGCTTGTACTTCAAGGCTGTCTTTTTCCAGAAGTCTTTGTTGTTCAACATCTCTATTTACAAGTTCCAATAGCGAGGTCAAGAAAACTATCTTTTCATTCTGAGCCTCAAGCATGCTCTGTGTTTTAAGAATTCGGTAATACTCGTTCTTGACCTCATCCGTAAGATCTAAAACACGAGCTCTAAACTCTTGATCGTAGATGGCTTTTTGAATTTCTCTTTGCTTAATCAAAAGCGAAATTTCATATAACTGAGAAATTGGCTGAGATGCAGTTGCAGTGATAAAGGTTGTGAAGTCAGGTGTAGTTTCGATACTGGTATTCTCTGATGGGATTGGTCCTATTATCGGGAAGTCTCCGAAGGCACCTTGTTTAAATTCAAATGCCTCATCAGTTAAATGATAAGCTTCATAAAGACTGAAATCGAATTCCGGAAACAGTCTAGTCTTAATAGCCCATATTGCGTTGTCAGCTTTCTTTATCTCTAAAAATGAGTTTTTGATTTTTAGATTATCCGCAACTGCAATGACAAGCGCTTCTTCTAAAGTTAGCTCTGAATCTTCTTGTATAACTACTTCCTCTTCTACCACAATATCCTGAGCAGTACTATCAAATGTTAATGCAAGATAAGAAGTAAAGAGAAGAATGCTAATGGACATCATTTTTAAATTTATTTTGCTCAAAGGGTTTCTTAACCTCAAAAGTTATGTACTCATATTTATAAAGTTACCGTCCTATCTATTGTATATAATACGGGAGGAAAATTGAACCCTAAATATAAATCATTATTTTGATTATTAGGCGAGGCTCGATTATTACCAGCTAAATGAAAATGAGCGTATTTCGACTTGTAAAGCTGTTGTTCTTTCCCTTTATTTTATTGTGCACTGCACAATAAAATTTGCACTTGCTTGCACGTCTAACTAGCTGATATTGTTGAAATAAAAAAATTAATTTTATGCTTGCCTTCTACAAATTTGATTTAACTGGTTCTTATATTATAATGATAATCCTATTTTTTAGAGTTGTATGAAAAATCGCCAAGCAAGGAGATAGGAGATTATGAGTACAGTTAGAAATTTATCTAAAGAATCACTTAGAGTGATTTCCACAAATAAGGGGTTGCAGATCAGAGACGGTCTCGAAACTGAATACCCTGATATATATACAGACGAAGTTGTTGATACTCTTAAGGCTCTTTCCGTATTCAATAAGGATCAGAAGATGCTTATGGAAAAAAGATATGCAACTAGAGCTCAGAGGTTTCGTAATAAAGAAAGAATTAGATTCCTTGATCCACATGATTTTATACCTCGCACAAATATTAAGGTGCAGGATGCCAGAGACGGTAAGTTTGTTGGATCTGAGATTCCACATGATTTGCAGAGACAATGGATACAGGGCACCGGACCTGCAGCAAAACCCAATTCTCCTATGGAAAGCAGCATTCGCAATGTCGCATACGCTCTCCTCTCAGGCGCAGACGGCTGGATGTTTGATGGTGAAGATGCTTTAGGGCAGATCACCTCAATGTCACTAGATAACCAAAGAAATTTAAAACTTGCGATTAACAGAGACTCCCAATTCATGAAAGTAGCCGAGAAGGTTGCAGGGCAAATGAATCAGTGGGGTGAAGAGTTCTTCGGTAAAGAACTAATTAAAGACTGGAAAAAACAACTTGATTTTACTACCATTATTTTCCGTGCTAGAGGCCTTCATCTCGATGACAGACATATCCGTGATGAAAATGGGCTCGCTCTTTCAGCTTCTATTGTAGACATGGTTCTTTATGTGGTTAATAACTACAAAGAACTGGAGAAACAAGGGGCTTCAATTGTACTATATCTTCCTAAAATTCAGACAGCTGAAGAAGCAGCTTTCTGGAATGAACTTCTTAGCGCACTAGAAGAACGCATCAATATCCCAATTGGTTCTATTAAGGTGTATGTATTAATTGAACAGCTTGAAGAAACTTTTCAACTAATGGAAATTCGTGCCGCATTAGGCAGACATTTTGTTGGATTCAACACAGGTAGATGGGATTACATTAACAGTGTTTCTGATGCTATGGCATGGGATAAATATTTTATTAATCCAAACATTGAACCTATTACAATGACATACGGTTATATGAGAAATTATGAAGATCGTGTCAGAAGAGCAGTAAATACTCCAGATATAAATGGCAACTTTGCTCTATGGCAAGGCGGCATGGAACCTAACATCCCTGTAGGCTCTAAAGAGGGTGTTGAAAGCAGTATGGAAAAAGCACTTGCCGGAGCAGTGAGAGAGCAGAAAGAAGGTGCAAGCGGAAAGTGGGTAGCGCACTGGAAGATGGTACATATCATAAGGCCAGTTTGGGAAAAAGTTGGGGATGCTAATCAGCTTGGAAGAAAGTTCTCTGCGCTCACTTATACCGATGAAGATGCCGAAGGGCTTACACTGCTTGAAGAAGCACCAAGAACAATAAGAGGAGCTCGTAACTTAATAAGCGTTGCTCTACAATATGGGAATGCCTTTGGTCAAGGGTTTCAAGCCGCAGCCCTTAAACCAGCAGATTTCTTTGGTGACGACGATATTCTATATCTAATGGAAGATGCGGCAACCGGGGAAATCCGCTTAAGCATCTTATGGGAATGGCTTCACAAGGGCGGAAAACTAAATGAGGCTGACAAAGAAACCAAAGTTAAGGCTGGGGATACTTTCACTGTTGAGCTTTTTGAAAGACTCCTTGAAGAAGAATATGAGAAATTATTAAAAGCAAAAGATAAAGATGTACATGATGATTCAAAACCAACAACTCTGCCGATTGCAAAGGAAATTGTAAAAGCATATGTGTTGGATGAAGTAAAAACTCCGTGGTATATAGATCTGCTTAATATTAACTTAAACAATCACGATCTGGCCACTGCAAAAGGGAGGATAGAGAACTATATGGATTCATTTAGAAAAGATGGTACAAGGATAACAGAGAATTTAGATTTTGTTCCAGAAGATGGTGTGGATACATCATTAGAGGATGAGATGGACGATTTTGAAAGAGAGGTCCATGAAACTAAACAGTATTTCGCAAGCCCACGATTTAAAGGGGTTGAGCGTCTTTATTCTGCACGTCAAGTAGTACAGCAACGTGGAACTCTAGATACTGATTATACGGTTGCAAGAGTTTACTCAGCACAATTTTATGACAGGTTAAGAGAGCTTTTTGCCAAAGGTGAACAAATCACAAGTTTTGGTCCCTATTCACCAAGCCAGATTGTTGCAATGAAACGTATCGGTATTGAAGGTATTTACCTCGGTGGTTGGGCAACTTCAGCTAAAGGTTCTAAGGATGAAGATCCGGGACCGGATTTAGCTAGTTATCCGCTTAGCCAGGTGCCGGATGAAGCTTCTACATTGGTAAGGGCACTTTTAACAGCTGATAGAAACCAGAAGTTTTTTAGATCAAGAATGTCTGATAGTGAAAGAAAAGCTACTCCAAGATATGACTACAGACCATTTATCATAGCTGATGCTGATACGGGGCACGGCGGTGATGCCCATGTAAGAAACTTAATACGTAGATTTGTTGAAGTAGGTGTTACTGGGTATCACATTGAAGACCAAAAACCAGGTACTAAAAAATGTGGACACCAAGGTGGTAAGGTGCTTGTTCCGATAGATGAACAAATAAAAAGATTAACCGCCGCAAGGTTCCAATTAGACATAATGAAAGTTCCTGGAATCATTGTTGCCAGAACAGATGCTGAAGCTGCAAATTTATTAGATGGAAGAGGAGATGAGCGTGACCATCCATTTATTTTAGGAGCAACCAACATTGATGTTCCGGGTTATAAAATTTGCTACCTAGCTATACTAAAAAGATTTTATGATAAAGGCATTACAGATGTTAACGGCCACTTGCTTTATCAAATTTCACAGGGCGAGTATGATCAGGCCTATTCGTGGTTTGATGAGGTTGGTCTAACACCAATTATTGATGAAAGTATTCAGGCACTTAAAGACGGTAAAGAAAGAAGTATTACAAAACCACTGGACAACGCAGCTTCCAAATTTGTAGAAACATGGGAGACTGAGTCAGGACTTATGACTTTTGCTCAGGCTGTTGCAGAAAAGATGGAGTTCCAAATTGAAGAAGGAAGAGATTTGGATATGACCATTGAAGAATGGTCTGAATTTGCAAAACATGTTTCATTCCACCATGCAAGAGAAAAAGCTAGATCAATGGGAATTGAGGCGTCATGGGATTGTGAGCTTTCAAGAACACCGGAGGGCTATTATCAGGTTAAGGGCGGAATTGAATATGCAATAGCAAAATCAATAGCTGTTGCGCCGTATGCAGATCTAATCTGGATGGAAACAAAAACTGCAGACTTAGAAGAGGCCCGTGAATTTGCTGAAGCACTTCATGCTGTGTATCCGGATAAGATGATGGCTTATAATCTTTCCCCATCATTTAACTGGGATACAACAGGTATGACAGAAGATGAAATGAGGGTATTCCCTAAAGAAATTGGAAAACTAGGGTTTGTCTTTGATTTCATTACTTACGGTGGGCATCAGATAGACGGACTCGCTGCAGAAGAGTTCTCAACTGCCCTAAAACAGGACGGTATGTTGGCACTCGCCAGATTACAAAGAAAATTCAGACTGGTCGATTCTCCTTATAAAACACCTCAGTCACTTGTTGGAGGACCTAGAATGGATGGTGCATTGGCTGCATCTTCAGGTCGTACTGCAACAACAAAGGCAATGGGTAAAGGATCTACACAGGTTCAACATCTAGTTGAAACTGAGGTTCCGCCAAGGCTCCTAGAAGATTGGCTTGAGATATGGAGTGACCATTATAACTTTGAAGATAACTTCCGTGTTCAGTTGAGGCCTCATACCGCAGGTTCTGAACTTCTTGAACTCGCTGTGTTTGACGGTGACAACAATAAAATCGGAGATGTCGTTTTCTCAACAATAATTGATCGTATGGGTAAAACCTTAATCTTTGTTAGAGACCAGAACACATTCGATTCTGAGTATCGTCAGAAGAGGCTAAACGCTTTATTGTCACTGTTCCTAATTCACAGATACAAAGCAACAGCGATTCATTATGTGAACCCAACTGATGATAATCAGATGCAAACCAAAGGAATGCAGAAGCACGGTATCTTCGGCGATGTTAACATGGAAGTTGGAGATATTATTGTTGCTCAAATAAATCCACCTCGTATTGCAGAACTTCTTAAGTCTGATCAGAAAGAGCTTAAAAAGTTTATTCAAAAGAGTTCAACAGCTAAAAAAGCTACTAAAAAGAAAAAGTAAGTAACAGAAACAAAGTTATTGCTAAGCCGGGGACTATAGACATATAGTCTCCGGTGAAGCATAATATATTTACTAACTAAAGGGGGTAAGTTCAAATTTTAGAAGTAATAGGACCAGTAATTTATGCGCTTGCTCTTTCAGCTTTTGTAATCGCTATTATTCTGCGTGCACGAAAAGAACAAGATAGTGACGATTAAATAGTGTCGATCCTTTCTTAAAAAGATTCACAAAGAATTATACCAATCTTATGAGCGGTAACCATCCACAGTATTGAAATACTTAAAGTTGTTTATTTGTTTGTCGGTTGAGTGGCTGCTGAATCAGCAGAAGAGGAAGCTTCGCTTGAGGAGGATGTCGCTGAAGTTGCACTTGCGTCATTGCTTGAACTGCTGTTACTAGATTCTTTTTTGTCAAGCGTAGGAGCTTCGCCGAATGATTTGTCAAATTTATAATCATCAAGGATAGAATCATACATTTCACAAGCCTTATTGTATTCTCCGGCATCAAGCGGTTTTTGCGCTTCTTGAAGGCGCTTGCCGATTGCATCTCCTACCTCCGCATTCATCTTGCCCTGAAAATTTAGATCCATCATTCCCTTTATTACTAGCTGATGTTTGTTAAAAGCCTGCATATAATCTGTGCACTCTGAGAATGCAAAATTGGTAGATATTCCTAGAATTGCAATTATCAATAAAGTTCTCATTCTATCCCCCCTAGGGTTTGTTCTTTACTCTTATAACCTTGTCTTTCTCTTGATTTCTTAGCTGTATAGGTTTTATATTCACTTATGCAGTTATCACTACAGCAACCGTTGAACTTTTTACCACAATCCTCGCATAATACGATAAAATCGTCACAAGTTGGGTTTTTGCAGTTCTGATAACGGTCACAAGTTTGATTACAATGAATGCAGTTTGTTATTGGTTCTGCCTCAGGGTCGACATGTGATAATAGCCTCTGATCAAACACGAAACACTTTCCTTCCCATAGTGTATTGGGGAACTGCTGACAGAAGTTTATAATACCATCTTGTAGTTGATAAACGTTCGTAAAACCACTTTTTATCATATAAGAAGTTGCCTTCTCGCACCTTATGCCACCGGTGCAATAGGTTATTATCTTTTTGTCCTTTTTGTCCTCGAGAGCTTTGAGTGCTTCGGGAAATTCTCGAAAAGTATCTATATCCGGTGTGATAGCATTTTTAAATTTCCCTACCTCCGATTCATAATTGTTCCTGGTGTCGAGCACAATAAACTCTTCATCGCTTTCGTATAGTTCCATTAACTCTTGAGGAGAGATGTATTCTCCTCTATTTTTTAGATCAAGGTTCTGATCCATTCTTATAATTTCTTTCTTTTGGCGGACAATCATTTTTTTAAACGGGTTAAATGTTCCAATTTCCTCTTTGAAATTAATATCAGAGAATTGACTAAAGCTTGTTAAAAATTCTTTATATTTATTGATTTGATCTTCTGATCCTGAAAGTGAGCCATTGATCCCTTCTTTGGCTACCAAAATTTTTCCAAGTAGACCTACTTTTGTACAGAAATTCAGATGCCTCTCTACAAAATCTTCAGGATTTTGTATTTCACTGAACTTATAAAAGAGAATAATATGTATCTTGTCCATAATAGTTTGGATTATTATAACTGATCAAAACTCTGGTAAAAGTGCCTAAATAAAGAGAAGAGGAAGCAAGTCCTTTCTGATTTGCTTCCTCTTTCTTAAAGGAGGATGGAGGATGAATTTAAGTACGTTACTTAAGTTTCATAAATAATATAAAGCATCGTTCTTAAGAAGTCAAGAACAATTTCTCTTTAAATAATAAAAGAGGGGTTATTTCTGGCTACTGGGCTTGATGCGTCCCCGAGAGGATTCGAACCTCTGGCCTCAGGATTAGGAATCCTAATAAATAGAATATCAGTATAAAGTAGTATAAAGAGATAGAATCTAAGGACAATAGATCACTTAACTTTTGTATTTGGAGTTGTTTGGCTTTATACATATTCTACCTTTGAGTTACTGACATATCTACTGACATTAAATTTTAATGATTAGTTGACATCGAATTATATATTGCTATTATTTGTGATATGAGATTTCTAAGTTTATTTCTAATATTTAGTTTAGCGCTTTGTTATAGCGGTGTCTGTTCAGCAACTGTTCTCATAGCTGAAAGCTCTGACGAAATGGGCTCTCATTGTGATATGGGAAATCATAGTGGTGCTGATAGTGCAGATGAAGCTCAAGCATTAATTCAAAATAGTAGCTCGACTGATATAGAAAATTCTGAATGCTGTTACGAAGGCTTAACCAATTCGTCTATAGAAGTAAATTTAGATAAAAACATATTAGCAATTCTATATTTATTAGATTTTCCAGATCATTTTGATTCAAAAATCTCAAAAAACATAGATTTAATAAACTCTAGTAGTTCTCACGATCCACCGAATATATACTTATCTGTTTCTAGCTTTTTACTATAAATCACCACTCCCAATACATCTATTGATCAAGGATAGCAAATTTTTGCTATCATGGTCCCTCTATATCTATTCTTTCGAAAAGTTTGTTAAGAAATTTATCTAACCTCCATTTTGTGAGGTCGTAATTAGTAATTAAGAAACGGAGAAAATAATATGAAGTTATTCCAAATTATTTTATTCGCTACATTAATTTTCGGAATTAATGCAAGTGCTGAAGTAGTAAAACTGGATTCATTAGTTCAGGAAACCAGTGAAAATAACCCTGAAATAAAAGCTTCAAAAGCAAGGTGGGAAGCATCTACCATGCGTCCTTCTCAAGAAGGTTCTTTACCTAATCCTATAATAGGAGGAAGAATCAAAAATGTCAGTTTCTCCGATATAACTTTAGGTGAAGACCCAAGGTCTGATATACAAGCCTTTGTTACTCAGGAAATACCATTTCCTGGAAAACTCTCTTCGAAAGAAGAGATAGCTCAACAAGAATCCGAATCTCAAAGATGGCTTTCTGATGCAATAAGTAGAAAAGTGATAGCTGATTTAAAAGAAGCTTACTTTGAGTGGTTCTTTATCAATAAATCAATAGAGATTACTAATAGAAACAAGGAATTGCTTGAAAAATTTACTAAGATCGCAGAAGTAAAATATGAAGTAGGAATGGGAATACAGCAAGATGTTTTGAAAGCTCAAGTAGAGTTGTCAGGATTCATTGAAAGACTTGAGCTTTTAAATGAGAGAAAGGAGATTGTAGAGACAAAAATAAAAAAAATATTGAACCGCCCGCTTGACTCTCCACTCGGAGAGCCTGAGGAAATCGCAAAATCGGAACTTACAGTAACACTTTCTGAAATTACCGATGCAACTTCTGAGCGCGCACCACTGCTTAAATCAAGCTCAGAAATAATTGATAGCAGAGAAGAATCTTTAAAACTGGCAAAGAAACAATATCTCCCTGACTTTATACTTGGAGCTACCTACTTTAACCGTGATGGAGGGAACGGTGATCTGGATGATATCTGGCAAGTTAGTCTCGGCCTAAAAGTACCACTCTACTACTGGAGAAAAGAAAGATTTGGAGTCAAGGAAGCGGTTTTGGAGGTTTCAGAAGCACAACAGAACTACGAAGCTACCAAAAATAGTCTCCTGTTTGAGGTAAAAGACAATTATATTACAGCAACCACAGCTGCAAAACTCCTTAATCTATATCAAACAGGAATCATTCCTCAATCATCACTATCGCTTGAATCAGCGATATCAGGCTATCAAGTTGGGGATATAGATTTCCTCACCTTGCTGGATAACTTGATAACTCTTTTTAACTTCGAACTTGAATACTACGGACAACTAACTTCTTATCACAAAGCTCTGACCCGAATTGAGGAAATCGCCGCGATTGATTTGATAGGGAGTGGATTGTCTACTTCGGAAGAAGTAATAAACAATAACAAGATTAGGAGAGAACAAAATGTCACAAACCAAAAATAGACTGTACAAGATTTTGTGGATATTCGTGGTGTTAGTAATCGGAGGTTTTGTTCTATATACATACGGTGCGAATATTCCCTTGATTAATAAAATCCCAATTCTTGAAGACAAACACGAACATCAGTACAGACCTGTGTTCACTGAAGAGGGTGAAATAGACTATTGGACTTGCGCAATGCACCCTTCAGTCCGAATGAAAGAGCCCGGACAATGTCCTATATGTGGTATGGAAACTACTCCGGTATGGGAAAAAGATAATTCTCAAATAGAACCTATGGCACAAGAGAGAATGGAAGAAAAAGACAGTACAGAAAACGGAGAAGACATGGCTGGTATGCAGGGGCATGATCATAGCAGCATGGGGGTTCGTCCAAAAACAGGCAGTGATCAAGAAGTGAAATCTACATTTTCAGTAAATCCTGAAAGGCAGCAATTAATCGGTATAAAAACTGAACCTGTAATGATGAGAACTTTAGATAAAGATATACGGACAGTTGGGATGGTTGAAATTGAGGAAACTAATATTGAGCACATTCATACAAAGATAGAAGGTTGGATCGACAAAGTTTTTGTTGATTTTACATGGCAGTATGTGAGTAAAGGGGACCCGCTTTTTTCAATCTACAGCCCTGAACTGGTATCTACCCAAGAAGAATATCTGCTAGCTCTTCGCTCAAAAGACTTATTAGCTAAAAGTGATTTCCCGGAAATTTCACAAGGGGCAAATTCCTTAATGGAAGCTACCAGAAGACGGCTTGAACTCTGGGACATTTCAGAAAATCAGATAAAAGACTTGGAAAGAACCGGAAAAGTAAAAGACAGTGTTATTATTTACTCCCCGATTTCAGGCAATGTTATTGAAAAAAACGCTTTTGAGAATAAGTTTGTAGATCCTAATACCACTGTATATACAATTGCCGATCACTCAAGAGTTTGGGTGCAAGTAGATATCTACGAAAATGAAATATCTATGATTAAGCTGGGGCAGAAGGCTGAAATGACTTTGGATTCTTTTCCCGGAGAGGTATTTGAAGGCGAAGTTAAGTTCATAAATCCTCATTTAAACCCTGAGACAAGAACAGTGAAAGTTCGTCTGGAGTTCCCAAATCCCGATCTAAAGCTTCTTCCTGAAATGTATGCGGATATTAGTCTGGAAATTCCCATTGGGGAAAAACTTTCAATACCTACAAGTGCTGTTTTAAGGACAGGGAAACAGGATGTCGTTTTTGTAGATAAAGGAAACGGTATTTTTGAAATAAGAAGAGTACAGCTTGGCCTAAAAACAGGGAGTTATTATGAAGTGCTTAGGGGTTTAAAAAGCGGCGAGCAGGTAGTTTCAAGAGCTAATTTCCTAATTGATTCCGAAAGTAAAGTCCAAGCAGCTGTCGCAACCTGGGGTGAGGATGAAAGTAATCAGGAATCAACACAGAAATTAGAGCCTAAGTTGGAACAAGATATAAACAATGAATCTGAGATACAGCAACCTCAGTTACACAATCACTAAGGATTTCTACGAGACATCTTGGTCTCGTTAGATGGAGATAATAAATGATAGAAAAAATTATTGAGTACTCGTCAAAAAACAAGTTTCTAACAATTATTCTAGTGCTTTTCATGGCTGCATGGGGATTTTGGGCTATGAGAAATACCCCTCTCGATGCAATACCTGATCTGTCAGATGTTCAGGTAATAGTATTTACCGAATGGTCTGGCAGAAGCCCGGACTTGGTAGAAGACCAGATTACGTATCCTATAACAACAACCATGATCGCTGCTCCTAATGTGAAATTTGTCCGTGGGCAATCTTTCTTCGGTCTTTCTTTTGTTTACGTGATCTTTGAGGACGGAACTGATATGTACTGGGCTAGGAGCAGGATTCTTGAATATCTAAATGAAGTGTCAGGTAGTTTGCCCGAGGGAGTCACACCCACTTTAGGGCCTGACGCAACAGGGGTAGGATGGGTCTACCAATATGCTCTGGTTGATGAAACGGGTAATAACGATTTAGCTGAGCTTAGGACATTCCAGGACTGGTATCTCCGCTATTGGCTTGAATCAGTTCCAGGAGTTGCGGAGGTTGCAAGTGTGGGCGGTTTCGAAAAGCAGTATCAGGTGGAGATAGATCCCAATAAACTAATTGCTTACGATATCCCATTAGAAGATGTAATCACTGCTATCAGGCGAAGTAATAATGATGTAGGTGGTAGGGTTGTTGAGTTTGCAACCACCGAGTATTTCGTCAGGGGGCGTGGATACATAAAATCAGTAGAAGATATAGAGCTAATACCTGTTAAAGCTAACAAGCACGGTACACCTGTATACATTAGAGATATCGCGAATGTTCAACTAGGCCCGGACATTAGAAGAGGGCTTGCTGACTTGGACGGCAAAGGTGAGACGGTAGGCGGCATTGTGATCATGCGTTATGGTGAAAACGCTTTAGAGGTTATAGAGAGAGTAAAGCAAAAATTAGAGGATATTAAGCCCTCATTGCCCGAAGGGGTTGAAGTAGTGACTACTTATGACCGCTCAGGCCTAATTCAAAGAGCCATTTCAACACTGAAAGAAAAAATATTAGAGGAAATGATTATAGTAAGCATTGTAATAATTGTTTTCCTCTTTCATTTCAGGAGTGCTATCACTCCAATACTAACTATACCTCTATCGATATTAATAGCGTTTATTCCAATTTATTATATGAAACTAACCTCAAATATCATGTCTTTGGGAGGTATTGCAATTGCAATAGGGGTAATGGTTGATGCATCGATTGTGCTTGTAGAAAATGTCCATAAAAAACTGGAGAAATGGCAGTCGGAAGGAGAAAAGGGGGAAAGATTCAATATAGTAGTGGGCGCTATGAAGGAAGTTGGAAAACCAATTTTCTTTGCCCTTCTGGTTATAACTGTTGCTTTCCTTCCTGTATTTACACTTGAGGCCCAGGAGGGAAGGCTCTTCAAGCCACTTGCATTCACCACAACATTCTCATTGTTCTTTTCTGCCCTTCTTGCCATTACCATTACACCTGCACTTATTGTATTGTTAATTAAGGGTAAGGTAAGACCTGAGGACAAAAATCCTATAAGCAGGGGACTAATATGGCTATACAACCCTGTAGTTAAGTTCGCACTTAGATTTAAAAAGACTGTAATAGTATCTGCTTTAGTGATATTAGTTATAACTTTAATTCCTTTTTCCAAGCTTGG
The DNA here is from genome assembly GCA_021604765.1 of Thermodesulfobacteriota bacterium. Taxonomy (GTDB): domain Bacteria; phylum Desulfobacterota_D; class UBA1144; order Nemesobacterales; family UBA2774; genus CR02bin9. The sequence continues at coordinate 56,048 of BQJP01000011.1, read as the reverse complement.
CTCCGAGTTCATGCCTCCTTTAAATGAAGGCACGATCTTATATATGCCCACTGCTGTTCCGGGTATGTCAATTACTGAAGCTGCAAAAATACTGAACACGCAGGACAGGATGCTAATGGAGTTCCCTGAGGTCGAAAGAGTATTTGGTAAGATAGGCCGTGCTAGTACAGCTACTGACCCTGCTCCGCTTAGCATGGTAGAAACGGTGATCACACTTAAACCTAAAGACCAGTGGCGACCTGGAATGACTTGGGACAAGCTCTTAGCGGAGATGAACCAGAATGTCAGATTCCCCGGTATGGCAAATATATTCTGGATGCCCATTCAAACAAGAACAGAGATGCTTTCCACAGGGTTTAGGAGCAATCTCGGCATAAAAGTTTTCGGGCCTGATCTTAAAACTATTGAAGACGTAGGCGTTGAAATCGAGGGCGTATTATCTGATCTAGAGGGTACAAGGAGCGTTTTTGCTGAAAGGGTAACCGGAGGCTACTTCCTTGATTTTGATATTAACCGTGAGCAGGCTGCAAGATACGGACTTACTGTGGGAGATGTCGAGGATGTCATAGAAACGGCGATCGGAGGGAAAAATATCTCACAAACGGTAGAGGGTCAGGAGAGATATCCGATAAACGTCCGGTATCAGAGAGAACTTAGAACCGACATAGAAGAACTTGAAAGAGTTGTCATTTCTACACCTACTGGAGCACAGATTCCTATCTCGCTCCTGGCAGATATCAATTTCTCAACGGGTCCGCCTCAAATAAGAAACGAAGACGGGCAAAAAGTCGGATACGTCTTTGTTGATGTTGAGGGAAAAAACTATGAAGGGTACGTAAATGAAGCAAAAGAGCTTATACGGGAAAAGGTAGATCTTCCGCCCGGATATTTTTTGGAATGGGCTGGTCAATATGAATACTTACAAAGAGTGAAAGAGAAACTTACTATTATATTGCCAATTACTGTCCTCATAATATTTCTTTTGCTTTACATGAACTTTAAATCGGCAACAGAGACCTTGATTGTCCTTCTTTCAGTGCCCTTTTCTTTGGTTGGAAGCATTTGGTTGCTATACCTATTAGGCTACGATATGAGTGTAGCAGTTTGGGTAGGAATGATAGCGCTTGCGGGACTAGCAGCACAAACAGGTGTTGTAATGATTATATATCTCGATGAGGCGTATAAAAAATGGAAAGATGAAGGGAAAATGAAAAATATAACAGACCTTCATGGTTCGATTACTGATGGGGCAGTGCAGAGAGTAAGGCCCAAAATGATGACAGTAATGTCTACTACTATGGGGCTACTTCCCTTAATGTGGAGTCTTGGCACCGGAGCAGACATGATGAAGAGGATAGCAGCACCTATGGTCGGGGGACTAATAACTTCGACTGTATTAACACTTGTGATTATTCCGGTTGTTTACTCGTTATGGAGAGGTAGAGGTATGGGTGTAAAGAATAATAAAAATAACAATATCAAGGAGGATTAATTATGAAAATTATTATCATTCTTTTAGTTATTGGCATCTTTTTAGTATTGTGCGGGTTGGCGTTTATTAATTCTGGCCTATTCGATGTCGCAGCAACAAAACCTGAGACAGAAATTGTAAAGTGGGTGCTTCAAACAACCAAAGAAAAATCGGTCCGTTCGCGTTCTAAGGATATTGCTGTTCCAAATCTCAATGATGAATCACTTACAATGACAGGCTTCAATAATTACGATCAAATGTGTGTAGGATGTCACGGGGCTCCGGGTATATCTCCCTCTGTGATAGGAGAAGGTTTGAATCCTGAGCCTCCGGACTTGTCTGAATTGGCTTTACATATGCCCCCGGAAGAGCTCTTTTGGATAACTCAAAATGGAATTAAGATGACAGGGATGCCTGCATTCGGACCAACTCACAGCGATGAGGAGCTTTGGGCTATGGTTGCTTTCATGCAAAAACTTCCCGATTTATCAGCTGAAAAGTATAAGTCATTAAAAGAAGAATCCGAAAAAATGCCTCAAGAACATAACCACGGTGATCATTCACACTAAGATGAACAACACGATAATCTTGCCGACCAAAGTACTAATCAAACTGAGATGCCAGATGTCCACATTCATAATGATGGTGAGAAAGATGTGCACTAAGTTTCTGTTCTCGGATAATTCGGTTCAAGGTTTAAAAAATTGGAAATACAATCAATGGGAGGAAAGATCTAATGCAATTACGGAGAAAATCTTTTTTTAAAATAGTCCTTACTCTAATTCTTATTATCTCTCTGGGGTTAATCCCTAAATTGAGCAACAGTGCTTGGTCTCATGGCCCACTAATGGGCAAGGGTTATCAAGAGGAAGAGTTGGATGGCCCGAATGGGGGGATAGTGCTAAAACTGGAAAAGAATTACGTAGAATTTGTAGTCGATTATAAGAGTGGAGATATTTCCCTTATAATGATAGACGACGATATGAACCCTATTCCTATGCCAGAAGATATTACCGGACGTGGTTATTTACGTATGACACGTATGAAATCTAATTCTATAAAATGGTTTGATTTAAAACGTGGATATCGGGATCAAGTACCATATCTGTATGCCACAACTGGAATCGAAAGTATTGGACCGTTTAATGCGGTTGTTGGTTTAAATATTGATGATGAGAGAAAAAATCTTCGCTTCAGTTGGGCTCCAAAACATATAGAGTAAGCAATAAGGGCAATGAAAAAAACCAAGGAGGTTCGTTATATGACAACTAAGACTTTTTCACTTTCTAAAGTTAGGGTTTTAAGCGTTAGTTTATTTTTAGTTGTAGCAGTTCTTATTTCACAGGCAGGGGCTCAAGGTTCAAAGGAAAGCGATACTGATAAGACGACTTTACCTGCCCTATCTGAAGTAGAGTCAAAATACGTATGTATGATCAATGACCAACTTTTTAATAATGAACAAATACCTGTCGAAGTGGAAGGAAAAACCTACTACGGTTGCTGCAAAATGTGCGAAGCTACTCTAAAGAATGATCCGAATAGTCGAGAATCTATTGACCCTGTTAGTAACAGGAAAGTTGATAAAGCAGAATCTATAATAGGTGCTGAGCAGAACGGCAGTGTTTATTATTTTGAAAATGAGACAAATCTACTAAATTTTAATGGAAACACTAATAAGGATGTTGAATAAGATTTTTATGGTTAACTAAAGTTGTTGTTAGGAGTCGTACACGAAAGAATTGGAATGCCTATGCTCTTCAAATTAACCAATAGAAGCACTAGGATTTCTATTTACAGACCACTTTAATAGTACTGGTGTAATCAATGTTGTAACAATGACCATGAAAACAACTGCAGAGAATATAGTATTGCTAAATACCCCCAAACTTTTACCTATAATAGCAAATATTAGACCTACTTCACCTCGAGGAACCATTCCGATTCCTATTGACAGGCGATCATTTTGGCGGCCGGCAAAGATACCTGATAATAGTTTCCCAAGAATTGCTACTGCTGTGATTGATAAAGATAGCCATATAGCGTCCTCCATCAAAAAAGTTGTTAAATTAACTTGCATTCCCATAAGAACAAAAAATATTGGTGTAAATACAGCTTCAAGAGGAGCAATTAAATCTTTTATAGTTGCCTTATCAGATGAGCTTTTGGTAAAATAACTTTCACTAAGAATCAAACCTGCAGCGAAGGCACCTACAATCGAAGATAGTCCGATCAAATTTGCGACCAAGGAAAGAGTAAAAGCGAGGCAAATAGAATACAATAGTTTCTGGTTTTTCTGATCAAATCTGTTGACCAATGTCCAGCGAACTAAGCGCTCACCGAAAAAAAAGACTGCTCCTAAGAACATAATAGAAAGTATTGAAATACGTAAGATTAGAAGCAAATCTAACTCACCAGCTGTTGCAATTGCCACTACAATGGCAAGTAGTATCAAACCAATTATGTCATCTATTACTGCAGCACCTAGAATTATTTGTACGGTTTTGTCTTGGATTTGATTCAGGTCTTTGAATAGCCTTGCTGTAATGCCTATACTCGTTGCCGATAACGTGGCTCCTAAAAACAGTCTGAACGATATGGAAGATTCCAGCAGAATCCAATAACTAATAACAATTCCCAGAATCAGAGGAATTGCTACACCAAATAAGGCAACCATTGTTGCCTGTCTCCCTACATTTTTCATATCGGCTATGCTTGTATCAAGTCCAACCATGAAAAGTAGAATGATAATTCCAAGACCGGAGAACAGCCATAAAGTAAACCCCATAATTATGTATCTGGGGGCGTGAGTACCAGTGAGTATCGCCAAAAGCTGATTCCCAATTTCACCATCTGTGAGTTGAGTCGGAGAGTAAACATGTCTGACACCCTCAGCGACCGAGATTCCGGATGAACAGATAACTCTGAAAATCTCTTCTACATTGCTAAGCTCCATTATTAAAGTAAAAATCGGCATATCAAACCAAAAGCCAATATTACCAATGATTATTCCAGCAACCAATTCTCCCAAAACCGTGGGTTGTTTTAATATTCTGGCTAACCAACGGCCTATCACAGCTGCAATGATAATAAGTACAATTTCCAATAAAATCAGTGATAATGGGTCAAAGTGTTTTACGCTTATTTTTTTCTCCGGTCGCTACTAAAATGAAGTTTATAGTTTTTATATTTTTAGTATGGCAATTTAAGTGCCATATAAGCATTTACATTTCTTAGTTCAGAACAGAGACAGCAGATTTAATATTTATTTTGGCCAATAAAATCATTTATGAATAAAAACTAGGGATAAAAATATAATTCTCTTTATCTAAAATGATTATTTAATCTTCGAACTGTTGAAAATACAACAATAGGCGTTTGAAAATCATCATCCTGATTTACTTATTTGTGTACTTAATCAAGGAAAATCATAATATTTCTAAATTTTTTGGTAGTATAAGTACTCCATACTTTGATATTCTCTATTGGCATATTAATTGCCTTTACAGTTAATTTATGAGGTTAACCATAAAATTGTTGATGATAATTTTTACTATTGTTCTTTTTGCGAGTTGTTCGTATCGTCCGATTTTTTCAGAGAGTCCTGGAAGTTATGGCTATCAAGAATATCAGGAGTGTATTGATAAGAACCCTGATGACAAGACAAAATGCGACTCAATAAGACCCCATTCTATGGAGCCAAATTTAACAGAGCATAAAGATAAGCAAGGATATCATTGAATTATTTTGGGTAGTTATACGAATTATTACACAAATACTTTCTATTAGTTTTTATCACTGGGTACTTGGTGTTTGATACCATATTTTTGCATGCTGTAAATTAGGGAATTTCGTGATATATTCAATAGTTTAGCTGCCTGAGTCTGATTCCAATTCTTCTTTATAAGAGCTTGAACAATTAATTCTCTTTCCAAATTCTTTAAGTCGATACCACTTTCAGGGATAGGCAGTATGTAATCTAGTGCCTCAGATATTTTTCCTTCGAGGAGCTCTTTTGGCAGATCATTTTTAGAAATAATCTCACCTTGACAAAGCACCACTAGCCTATGAATCAAATTTTCAAGTTCTCGAATATTTCCCGGCCAATGATATTTACAGAAGACCTTAATAACCTCATCATCATAATTTATACCATTCTTGCCAAATAGCTTAGCAAACTTATCAAGAAAATTAACAGCTAGAAGCGGTATATCCCCTTGTCTTTCCCTGAGCGGTGGTAGACTTATCGGAATAACACTCAGGCGATAAAAAAGATCATCCCTAAACTGTTTCTCATATACTAATTTTTTAAGATCTTGATTTGTAGCCGCAATAATTCGTACATCTACCTTGCGTGGCTTTAGCTCGCCGATTTTATCAATTTCTTTATCCTGAAGTGTTCTTAGAATTTTGACCTGGAGTTTTAAAGGTAGTTCGCTTATTTCGTCAAGGAAGATAGTACCTCCTTCAGCGGCTTCAAATTTTCCAGCTTTATCTGTTCTAGCATCAGTGAAACTACCCCGCTTATAACCAAAAAGCTCAGATTCAAGTAAGTTCTCCGGGATTGCGCCACAATTTACGACAACAAAAGGTTTAGTGTTTCTGAGACTGTTAAAGTGAATCGCTTTAGCCAGTACTTCCTTCCCCGTACCACTTTCACCTTGAATTAAAATAGAAGAATCGATGTTAGCGACCTGACTAACAATCTCATAGACTTCTTTCAATGCCGATGATTTACCGATCATATTATCGAAATTGAATGATCCCGATAAAAATTCCCGGAGGGTCTTATTCTCAATCAAAAGGTCTTTGTACTTAAGAGCTTTTTCAACCTTAAGTAAGAGCTCATTCTTGTCTACTGGTTTTGTTATATAGTCATTAGCTCCTAACCTCATAGCTTCTACAGCCGACTCAATTGATCCGTATGCAGTTACAACAATTACAATCCCATCATATGAAATTTCTTTTAATTTTTTAAGAAGTTCCAAACCATCCATTTCAGGCATACGAATATCGGTTATAACCAAGTCGATTTTTTGATTACTTAATATATCGAGACCTATAGACCCATTGTCTGCAGTAATTACTTCATACCCCTCTTCGACGAGTTGATATTCTATTACTCTTCTAAAGCTTTTATCATCATCTATCAATAAGATAGTTTTATTTTTCATCACTTTGCTCTATAGGGATCTTTACACAGAATGTTAAACCTCGTTTAGTGTTCGGGTGAATGCTTATATCTCCGCCATGTTTTTTAACCAGCTGATATGAAATTGCTAGGCCTAAACCAGTACCGTTTTCTTTGGTTGTAAAAAAGGGCTCAAAGATTTTACGTAGCTTCTCAGTTTCGATTCCGATTCCCTCATCCTCGATCGATACTTCTAAATGATTGTCGTTTCTTACAGTTTTGATTTTCAGGTTGCCCCCTGAGGGCATAGACTGAACACCGTTTAGTATAATATTAAAAAATACCTGCTTCAGTTGTTCGGAATCTACCAAGATTGGAGGGAGGTCGCTACCCAATTCTGTTAATATCTTAACATTATCTTGTTTTGCTGTAGCTCTTATAAGACTAATCACTGGATTAATGATTTCTTTTATATCAACCTCTCGTAATTCTAACTCAGGGGGTTTTGCATAGCGAGTAAAGTTCATTAGAAGCCGATTAAGTCTTTTTATTTCATCTTTAATTATTAGTACGAATTCATATTTTTGGTTTTCTTTATCAAACTCATTTTCTAGTATATCTACTGCTCCCTTGATAGAACCGAGTGGATTTCTAATCTCGTGTGTAAGTCCTGCGGAAAGCTGCCCTAATAGAGCCAGTCTATCCGATTGCCTAAGCATCTCATAGGTGTTTTGTAGCTTTATATATGCTTTACTTAGTTCTTCAGACGTTTCTTCTAACTTCTCTTTTTGTTTTTTTTCTATATCCACCAGAAAACCGATCCCGACACCTACAAGAATATAAAAAAGTATTTCTGAATAGAGCCCCATAACGTTAAAAGGGCTAACGATTAGTTCGAGTATATAAGTCAAGGATATAATAAGTGATACAATTAAGCCTCCAAGCCAACCAAACCAAATTGCTGCGAGTATAATTGGTACATAATAGAAATGTTGATAAGCTTCGAACATCTCTCTATCAGTAAAAAAATGAAGAGAGCCTAATCCAACTACTAAAACAATAATTATAATTAGACCCAATCTAAGACTAAGTTTGTTGATTTTCCATTGATTAAGCATCATAACTCTATAATTCTACTATGAAATATCTGGTTAAGCACATGTTATAACGTTTTTGTAAAATTATCCATAAATCTTTCCTAATAAGCTTAAATCCTTCACTCATGCATATCTCAATAATACTGTCTTATATAAGTTGGCAAGTTATATGCCATGAGACTAGAGTAGAGCTATTCAGCTTTGATCGCTAATTTTTCTAATGATTTCCTGTTTGAATAATTTGTTCAGCCCTTTTTATAGTTGGATATCCAACGCCATGTGTTGAATTTTCAACAGCGAAATTGAAATGATCATAATTCCATAGTTCTTCTCAAGAATAATAAATTGTTTTATTTCAGGCTGTTAGCGCCAGAATGGCAATTTTGATTTCTCTGGTATTCAACTTGCATTATTACAAGTACAAACACCGTTTGGATGGATTTGATACAAGGACAGGGCCTGATGAGTTTTTTAAGTATTGATTTGATACAGATTTTACAAAACGGAGATTGGTAAGATGAGATTAAACAATTCTATTTTCATTTTTTTATTAATTATTTCCTTTCTATTGGTCTTCGCATTAAATCCAGTTAGTGCTCAAGATACAGATGGTGAATTAAAGATTCTTAAGGAGGAAATAAGAAGGCTAAACCAAAGGGTCGAAGACTTAGAGAAACAAAGAGCCGAAGAAAAAAAGATGGTAGAGCAGGTTATCCGTGATCAGGAAGAATCACAGGAGCAGGCTTCCACTTCAATTGGATCTTATGTTGATGAAAGGATCCAAAAATTCGGCATATTCAATACGTCCAAAACACTTTTCACTGGTTACGGTGCTGTTGGTTTTAATAAAGCGGATGGTAATCCAAGTACATTCAGCGCTGTTTTTGCTCCGGTATTTCATTACCAACTATATAAAAACTTGCACGTAATTATAGAGCCTGAGTTTGAACTAGAAGACGATGAACTCGAAATAGGTTTAGAAATAGGTGAGATAGACTTTTTTCTTAATGACTATGTGACATTGAGTGCGGGAAAAATAATATTGCCGTTTAACGTCTTTTCACAAAGGTTCCACCCCACATGGATTAACAAGATGCCGAGTCGACCGATTATTTACGGAGGACACGACGAAGGGGGTATAGTCCCTGTACTGAGTGATATTGGAGCGCAAGTCAGCGGCGGTTTTGCGCTTAACATGTTTGAAGGATCGAAAATCAATTACGCCTTTTACCTTGTAAACGGGCCGAGAATTGAATCTGAGGACGATCACGGCGAGGAATCAGGTGGAGATGATAATGATGAAACAACAACTACCGCTAATGAAGGCGACGAACCCGAAGAAAATGGAAACGGCGGTACACAAACAAATTTAGTTTTTGGAAACAACTTCACAGATATAAATTCCAACAAAGCGTTTGGTGGAAGGATAGGTTTGCTGCCGGTATGGAATTGGGAAGTCGGAGGATCGCTTATGTTTGGTGATGCCGAGGATGATATAAATTTCTTCATGTATGGGTTCGACACAGAATATCAATACAGAGGGTTGTTAGTACTCGCAGAGTTCATACACCTTAAGAACGATAATGTAGGCAGTGGTGAGACTAAGAAGACCGGATATTATGCCCAGGGTTCTTACAGGTTGTCCGATATTTCCATAGAAAACCGTTATCTCGGCGGTTTCATAAACGGGCTTGAGCCTGTTTTCAGATACGGCAAAAATTATCTACCAGGACGGGACGAGGAGCAGTATGCAATTGGGCTTGACTGGTGGCTTTTGTCAAGCGTACCTTTGAAAATTGCCTATGAATTTAATGATGGGTTACCAGATAGAGTCTTATTGCAATGGGCGTTTGGTTTCTAGGATCTTAGTTTGAAAATAGGGAAAGGAGGTAACATAAAATGAAAAAATATACGCTAAAAAAAATATCATTATTCTTAGGCCTGCTCCTAATGGTTGTCTCGATTTCTTTGGGAGACAAATCTTACGGACAAGGGGAGATGGAACTTAAAGAAGAACTGAAGGAGAGTGAGTTAAGCGGAGCGGATCTTTGGTCGCAGAACTGCAGCAGATGTCATAATGTAAGAAGCCCTCAGGAGTATAACGACGCTCAGTGGAATATAATTGTGAGCCATATGCGAGTTATAGGCGGAATTCCCGCCGCTCAGGCAAGAGCGATAACCAAATTCCTTCAGGAAACAAATGACCCTCCGCCACAACCGATAGCTCCGACATCAGCGGATAAGACGACCGAGATAACGGGACAAGAATTAATTCTTGATGCAGAAAATGCTGATGTTATAAACGGAAAGGCTTTATATAAAAGAAACTGTGCTGCTTGCCATGGAACCTCGGGCAAGGGAGACGGACCAGCTGCCGTTAGCATGAGACCAAAACCGAGAGATTTAGCGGATGAAGAATATATGCAAACTTTATCAGACGCATACCTACTTGAGGTAATAACATATGGCGGAGCCAGCGTGGATAAATCGCCCTTAATGCCGGGTTGGGGAAACGTCATGGATCAGAAGGAAATAATTGATATTATTGTCTATTTGCAGGGACTGAGTAAGAAAAAATAATTTCTATCGACTCTAGAAATTATATTAAAAATAAGGGTTTGCAAAAGACCTCACGTTAAAGACATAAGATGAAAATAGTCATGGTCGATAATTAACATGCATATTCACGATATTTTAGCATGGCATTGGGGAATTTGGGTGTTCTTTATTGTTTTTTGGCTGGCTTTTGTTTTTGGTATTGTGGCGCTTGTTAGGTGGTTTAATTCTAAAAGTCAGTTTAAAAAATCATCTCTCGAATCACTTCAAGAGAGATATGCTAAAGGCAAAATAAGTAAAGAGAATTTTGAGAAGATGAAAGAAGAGATAATAAGAGAAAAGGATTAACTATGAAAATATTATTTCAAATGCTGCTTATATCTTTATATCTTACAAGTTTCTCTTTTACCCAACAAGTGATAGAAGGAAGTGGTGACAGTAAAGATGAACCCAAAGCGATGAAAAAGAAAGTAGAGAGTTATATGTTGGTTCAGTACTTTCTTCTGAATGCAAGTACTTTAGAGCTCACAGATTCACAGAGAAAAGAACTGGATAATGTTAAGAAAGATTATCTATACCCAATGATCCAAAAAGAGGCGGCTTTTCGGATTTCTGAAATGAAAGTAATGGACTTGTTAAAAAACCCGGATTTTAATACTGAAGAACTAAAATCGGCCATTAAGATATCTGTTATTCTCACTTTGGAGAACGCACTAACGTCTATTGATGCACTTACAGCAATAAGACATGCAGTCGGACTTGATAATTTCAACAAATTAATAGGAATGATGAACTTTAAACCTAACGATATGAGGAAGAATAAGGATCCGATAGAAAATGATAGAGATTCATTAAATAAACAAATTTGAACGTTAAAAAAATATATCTAAATATAGGAGGTGATGTAAATGAAAAATTTACACCTTATTTTAACAATCTTTGTTTTGTCAATGTTGGTTGTTTCTCTAATGGGCGGATTATCAACAAATGCAGCTGAGGAAGAAGATATTATTGTGCTCATAGAAACTGCTGAGACACCGGAAGATCATATTAAAATAGCAGAATACTATGAAGTGCAGGCTGCTCAGATGGAAAAGATGTCAAAGATGCATGAGACGATGGGAGAGACATATGCTAAAAGAAGTAAGCCTATGAGCGGAATGACTGATCACTGCTCCAAATTATCTGATAAGAATAGTGAGTCTGCTGAGGCATATAAATCTATGGCGAAACATCATAGGGGTATGGCCGAGGGCACTGACGATCACGATTCTCATCAACATTAGTGTTGAACATATCTTCCCCGGGCTCGTTTTTTCATTTCCACCTACCGCCAACTTGGAGTAGCCTGGGGAAGACCTAGAGTAATATTTTGTAAGTATCTCATTAATGTTCAGAAGTATAGTATCGATGATAAAAAAGGTGACTTCACAAAATGGTCAAAGATCCTATGTGCGGGAAAGAAGTGGAAGAAAAGAAAGTTAATGAACTATCTGAATACAACGGCAAGAAATACTACTTTTGTTCCAAAGAATGCAAATTACGGTTTGAAATGAATCCAGAGAAATACCAAGTGAAAGTAATAATAAGAAAGAAGAAGGGATAAAGAGTTTTGTGAGATATAACAAAGTATGAATCAAATATAATGCATAATGATAAAAAGGGAAATTATATATTAGCAATTAATAGTGGCTCATCAAGCTTAAAGTTTTCTATATATGAAATTGGAGAAAATGAAAAATTGATTATAAGAGGAAGTATAGACAGAATTGGGTCAAGAGAAAGCACTTTTCAGGTTGCCGAGTCATTAAATCCTAATCTTATAGAACTGGATATGGAACTGCCTAACCATGAAGCAGCCTTTAGAGTTCTATTTAATTGGCTGGAGAATAATAAATATAACAAAAAAATAGATGCCGTGGGTCATAGGCTAGTAAATGGCGGATCAAGTTTCATCGCACATCATTTTATCACCTCTCAATTAATATCGAACTTGAAGAAAATATCTTATCTTGCCCCTGACCATTTATCTCAACAAATAAAGGGGATAGAGACTGTTGGCAATTTATATACGAATCTGAATCAAGTTGCCTGTTTCGACACAGTTTTTCACAACAATATGCCCAAGCAAGCAAAAATGTTTGCCCTTCCAAGAGAATTCTGGGACGAAGGTGTAATGCGCTATGGCTTTCACGGTCTGTCATATGAATACATAATTCAAGAACTCAATAAAGAAGGTGGCTCTAGTGAGGTTGATGGTCGAATCATAATTGCTCATTTGGGTAACGGGGCAAGCATGGTTGCTGTTAAGAATGGGAAGGGAGTCGACACAACAATGGGATTCACGCCAACGGGCGGACTTATGATGAGTACACGCTCGGGTGATTTAGATCCTGGAATTATTAGTTTCTTGCTTGAAGAAAAGAAAACAACTCCTCTGAAGTTATACGAAATCATTAACAAAAAATCCGGCCTATACGGAGTATCGGGAATAAGCTCTGATATGAAAGAACTTTTAGAAAAGGAAGCGGAAAATCCACACGCCGCTGACGCAATCAATATTTTCTGCTATCAAGCAAAAAAATATTTAGGAGCTATGGCATCCGTTTTAGAAGGCGTGGGTACTATAATTTTTACAGGTGGTATTGGGGAAAATTCGCCTGAGATCCGTAAACGAATTTGTAGCGAAATGGAATTTCTAGGCATTCAGCTAAATCTTAGTAAGAATGAAACTAATTCTTCTATCATATCAATTGCTGGAACCCCAACAACAGTGCGCGTTATAAAGACCAATGAAGAACTGATGATCGCTAGGCATACATACTGTATCATCAATAAGAATAATCATAAAGACGCAAAGAAAATGATGCACTAAAAGGTGATCTATGACAGATATTAAAGATGAATATTTAGAAAAAATGCACAGATACTGGCAAGCAGCGAATTACCTTTCTGTTGGACAGATCTACCTTTACGATAACCCACTATTGAAAAAACCTCTTAAGCTAAAACACATAAAGCCTAGGCTACTTGGGCACTGGGGAACAACGCCGGGACTAAACTTCATTTACGTCCATCTTAACCGTGTTATTAAGGAAAGGGATCTTAATATTATTTACATCGCTGGCCCAGGCCATGGAGGTCCTGGGCTAGTAGCAAATACTTATCTTGAAGGAACCTACAGTGAGTACTACCCCGATATCAGTCAAGACGAGGAGGGTATGAAAAAACTTTTTAAACAGTTTTCATTTCCCGGAGGTATTCCAAGTCACGTCGCCCCGGAAACACCGGGTTCTATTCATGAGGGAGGTGAACTAGGGTACTCACTTTCCCATGCTTATGGGGCAGTATTTGATAATCCCGACCTTATAGCTGCTTGTGTGGTTGGTGATGGTGAGGCCGAAACAGGCCCTCTCGCCACTGCTTGGCATTCAAACAAATTCCTTAATCCTGTTAACGATGGTGCAGTTCTGCCGATCTTACATTTGAACGGTTATAAGATTGCAAATCCATCGGTTTTAGCCAGAATTAGTCATATGGAACTAGAGAGCTTGTTCTTTGGCTATGGTTATAAATCATATTTTGTTGAAGGATCAAATCCCAAAATCATGCATCGTTTAATGGCTGAAACCCTCGACATCGTAATTGATGAAATTAACAAAATCCAGCTGGAAGCCCGCAACAAAGGTGTTACCACACGTCCCAAGTGGCCTATGATAATTCTGAAAACACCAAAGGGATGGACGGGTCCTAAAAAAGTCGATGGTAAAAAAACAGAGAATTTTTGGCGATCCCATCAAGTCCCACTTAGCGAGCTTTCAACAAAACCAAGTCATGTGAAGCTACTTGAAAACTGGATGAAAAGTTACAAGCCGGAAAAACTATTCGATAAAAACGGAAAGCTTATTCCCGAATTGTCAGATATCACTCCCAAAGGTCATCACCGCATGAGTGACAACCCTCATTCAAATGGCGGACTATTACTGAAAGAACTAAAGATGCCAGATTTTCAAAAATATTCTGTGGAGGCATCAAAACCCGGTCACGAAAAAGTAGAAGCTACTAGAATTATGGGGCATTTATTACGTGATGTTATGAAGTTAAACATGAACGAACGCAATTTCCGTATATTCGGACCGGATGAGACTGCATCAAATCGATTAACTTCTTTATTCGAGGTTACTAAAAGAGTATGGGTGGCTGAACGCTATCCTGAGGATAGCGACAAAGATTCACACCTTGATCCTGATGGCCGTATAATGGAAATACTCAGTGAACATACATGTCAGGGATGGCTTGAAGGATATCTTCTCACTGGCCGTCATGGACTATTTTCATGTTATGAGGCCTTTATTCATATAGTTGATTCTATGTTCAATCAACATGCAAAGTGGCTTAAGGTTACATCCCAAGAAATACCTTGGCGTCGTCCTATCGCATCTCTTAATTACTTGCTAACATCGCATGTATGGCGGCAAGATCATAATGGTTTTAGTCATCAAGATCCGGGTTTTATAGATCATGTTGTAAATAAGAAATCGGATATTATTCGGGTTTATTTTCCTCCAGATACAAATACGCTGCTTTCGGTTACAGATCATTGCTTAAGAAGCCGTAACTATGTGAATATCATCATAGCAGGAAAGCAACTCCAACCACAATGGCTCAATATGGATGCCGCCATTAAGCATTGTACTGCTGGCATAAGTATATGGGAGTGGGCTAGTAATGACAGGGGGAGCGAGCCTGATGTTGTAATGGCATGTTGTGGTGATGTGCCTACTATAGAAACATTAGCTGCTGTAGAAATACTGCGTGAAAAACTTCCAGAATTAAAAGTGCGAGTCATAAATGTGGTCGATCTAATGAAACTGCAACCAAAAGAGGAACACCCACATGGTCTATCAAATTGGGAATTTGATGCACTATTTACAACTGATAAACCTATAATCTTCGCCTATCACGGCTATCCATGGCTCATTCATCGCTTAACTTACCGCAGAGCAAACCATAATAATCTCCATGTCCGAGGCTATAAGGAAGAAGGAACTACTACTACACCATTTGATATGGCGGTACTTAATGATATTGATCGTTTTCATTTAGTTGAAGATGTAATTGATCGAGTTCCCATTTTGAGATCTATAGCAGCTTATACGAAACAGGAAATGCGGAACAAGATAATCGATCACAAACAATATATCGAAAAATATGGTCAGGATATGCCCGAGATTCAAGAATGGATATGGGGGTAGTAAAGGTTTCGCCCTGTTAAATGATCTTACTGATTTTCAGACTGAGGACTTAATTAGAATTTGAGTAGTTGCACATA
The DNA here is from genome assembly GCA_021604765.1 of Thermodesulfobacteriota bacterium. Classification (GTDB taxonomy): domain Bacteria; phylum Desulfobacterota_D; class UBA1144; order Nemesobacterales; family UBA2774; genus CR02bin9. The sequence continues at coordinate 40,464 of BQJP01000011.1, read as the reverse complement.
ACAGTTCGCAGCGGAGAATAAGTTGAAAGAAGATAGAACAAATAATCTATTAGGCAAAGATTTAAGAGTACATATCATTGGTGCTGGTCCTGCATCTTGTGTTGCTGCAATTAATCTAGCTAAGGCAGGTATTGCTGTAGTAATTCATGAACAAAAAAGTGACGTCGGCTCAAGGTTTAACGGGGACTTTCAAGGTATTGAAAACTGGTCTACCAATATGGATGCTCTTGAATTTTTATCCTCAATCGGTATTTCGATAAACTTTCTATGCGATCCATACTCAATAGGGACATTTTATGGTCCAAGCATGAAAGAGTATATAATAAGGACGTCAAGGCCCTTATTCTATCTAATCAAAAGAGGAACGGATAGCAACTCTCTTGACCAGGGGTTAAAACAGCAGGCAATTGATTCGGGTGTGAAGATAATATGGAACGATAGAATTAAACATTCACATTACCAAACCACCATAATCGGTACTGGACCCAGAGCAGCAGATGTAATTGCAAAAGGAATAACTTTTAGAACATCACACAACGATGCATGCTTTGGTTTTTTAAATAACGAAATTGCAGCAAAAGGCTATGCATATCTTTTAGTTAATAAAGGCCAAGCTACATTTGCAACTATTTTGTATGAAGATTTCCAAAAGACACAAATCTATTTTCAACGAGCTCTCGAAACAATGCAAAGTGTAGTTAAAATCGATATTGAAAAACCTAAAGACTTCGGTGGCTTTGGGAATTTTATTCTCAATCAAGATAGAAACTATAAAGAAGATGTTTTACTTATTGGAGAGGCTGCGGGTTTTCAAGATGCCCTTTGGGGATTTGGTTTAAGGTATGCCTTGCTATCAGGTTATCTGGCTGCGAATAGCATACTAACAGGTAAATCTTACAACCAAATGTGCAGTGAGAAAATTTTACCTTTAATGGAAGTCTCACTTGCCAATCGATGGCTCTTTGCACATCTGGGCAATTTGGGATATGACAAAGTACTTAAAATTGCTTCAAGAAAAAATGACATTCTTGAATCATTACGAAAACAGTATAGACCATCAATGTTTAAAGGTTTGATATTCCAAGTTTCAAAGCTTAGTTATCGCAGTCGACTAGTTGATAAACAGTGCATGCATCAGAACTGTGATTGTATTTGGTGCAAGCACTGTAAAGAAAGTTCTGAATTTAAGGAGGCTTTGACGATATGAATCATGAACATCATAAAACTAAAAATGAACGATCAGAACATACCCATCACGACCATCATGCCCATATGGTTGCTGATTTTAGAAAGAGATTCTGGATTTCATTAATAATAACAATTCCAATTCTTGTTTTTTCTCCAATGATTCAAGAGTTCCTGGGTATTAGGGAATCCATAAGATTCACAGGCGATCTCTATGTTCTTTTCGCACTTTCGTCGGTTGTCTTTTTCTACGGCGGATATCCGTTTCTAAAGGGAATATTCAATGAACTGAAATCTGCAAAGCCCGGCATGATGACTCTGATTTCTATTGCAATTACTGTGGCTTATCTCTACAGCAGCGCAGTGGTATTTGGGTTATTGGGGAAAATATTTTTCTGGGAACTTGCAACACTAATTGACATAATGCTCCTAGGTCACTGGATAGAGATGAAATCTGTAATGGGTGCCTCTAAAGCACTTGAAGAATTAGCACGGTTAATGCCCTCAGATGCTCATAAAATCATGCCAAATGGAACTGTCAAGGATGTGCCATTAAGTGACTTAAACTCGGGGGACAAAGTTCTCATAAAACCTGGAGAGAAGATTCCTGCTGATGGAGAAGTGATAGAAGGGGAAACATCTGTTAATGAGTCTATGCTCACGGGCGAATCAGTCCCCGTTTCAAAAAAGAAGGGCATTAAAGTTATAGGTGGATCTGTAAACGGAGAGGGTTCCATTACTGTGGAAGTTCAAAAAACTGGTAAAGACTCTTATCTTTCACAAGTAATAGATCTGGTCAGACAAGCACAAGAAAGCAAATCTAAAACACAGGATTTAGCCAATCGCGCAGCAGTCTGGCTTACAATTGTTGCACTAGTAGGTGGAGCGATAACAATGTTCGTATGGCTTGCTATAGTCCATAAGGATCTTGCCTTTGCTCTTGAGCGCACTGTGACTGTGATGATTATTACCTGTCCTCATGCCCTCGGTTTAGCCGTTCCATTAGTTGTAGCCGTATCCACAGCTATTTCGGCAAGTAATGGTTTATTGATAAGAGACCGTGCAGCATTTGAGAGAGCAAGAAACATCCAGGCGATTATCTTTGATAAAACCGGAACATTAACCCAAGGTAAATTCGGCGTTACGGATACCTTAATGATCGGGAATGATATTAATGAAAAGGAGCTCCTTAAATATGCAGCCTCTGTTGAATCTCACTCGGAACACCCAATTGCGAAAGGAGTGGTCTCATCAACTGATGAAAAATTCCCTGTTCAAAATTTCAAAGCCATTACGGGTAAGGGGGCTGAGGGAAGTGTGGAGGGAAAAGATATAAAAGTTGTTAGCCCGGGATACCTGAGAGAGCAGAAAATAACAATCAATGATGAAAGAATTCAAGAGCTTTCCTCGCAGGGGAAAACAGTTGTATTTGTTTTGGTTGACGGCGAATTAAAAGGAGCCTTAGCTCTGGCCGATATCATCAGGCCCGAATCCAAAGCAGCAATAGCAAGACTTAAAGATATGGGTCTTCGATGCATGATGCTTACTGGTGATAATAAACAGGTTGCAAAATGGGTATCAGAGGAAATAGGACTAGATGAATATTTTGCAGAGGTATTGCCTGACGAAAAGTCAGCAAAAATTAAGGAAGTCCAGTCCAGGGGACTAATAGTGGCTATGACGGGCGACGGCGTAAATGATGCTCCGGCACTTGCTCAGGCGGATGTTGGTATTGCCATCGGAGCTGGTACTGATGTAGCTGTGGAGACAGCGGATATTATATTAGTAAGAAGTAATCCTATTGATGCAGTAGCAATAATAGGCCTTGCAAAAGCAACATATAGAAAGATGATACAGAACCTTATTTGGGCGACTGGCTATAACGTAGTTGCGATTCCGCTAGCAGCGGGTGTGCTCTATCCTAAGATACTTCTCGGTCCGGCTATGGCCGCTGTATTTATGTCTCTAAGCACAGTAATAGTAGCAATAAATGCCAAATTCTTAAAAGTAGAGAAATAAATATTAATAGGAGAAAGAGAATGTGGGAATCAATTCTTTGGTTTTTGATTTTTGGAGGGCTTTTTTATTTCATGATGCGCATGGGAGGCTGCGGTATGCATTCCCACGGTGGATATGAAAATCATGGAAATACGGAGCACCATAAAGATTCTGAGAAAAATAAACTAGCTGATTAACCGATATTTCAGATAATCAGCAATAGGAGGATTACTATGAATTCTAAGAAATCACATCATTATCACACCTTAGATTGGAGGCCTTTGGGTCTTGCTCTAGGCATATTTTTTGTAATTAGCTTTATATTGTGCGTGACATTTGATCTGATCTTTCCTGGACAAGCTATGTACGAGTCATGGATGAGGTTGCTACCCGGTTTTACTTGGTTAACATGGAGTAGTTTCATTCTGGGCATTATTGAAAGCTTTGCTTATGGTTTCTATATAGCTCTTGTTTTTTGTCCACTTTATAATTTTTTTAAGAGGATGTTTGCTAGAAAGTAAATGCCAGAGGCAGATCATTTAGCTTAGCGTTTGTTTTTTCAAAACTTATTTTCAAGTGTTAGGGCAATATTAACAAGATGATAAGCCTTGGATGAAAGAATAAAAGTGCTCATATATTTATTAATAGGAATTGAGATATGAATGAGTCACATAAAAAAGATGTAAAAAATAATGATAATTATAGTGATAAAGGTCACTCGCTTCATGGGATTGAGGCCGATTCCAGAGTATTAAAAATTACAGGTTGGTTAACTGGTATTTATTTTTTCATTGAGCTTGGCTTGGGCTTTTATTCCGGGTCCATTTCAGTCATATCGGATGCTTTCCATACTTTTTCAGCTGTTGGTGGTATATTGATCGCGCTTATTGCCAATCGTATTGCGATGCGTAAACCCGAAAGCGGTCACACATTTGGCATGAAACGGGCAGAAATTGTTGGAGCCCTTATAAATGGCGTTTTTCTATTATTAATGGCAATTTATGTTTTTTGGATGGGTTACCAACGGTTGAGAAACGAGATCGAGATTCCAACGGGTCCTATGTTCCTTGCTGCTGGCGGGGGTCTTATAATCGAATTTATCTCTATTGGTTTGCTATATAAAAAGCAAAAAAACAATCTCAATATGAAAGGGGCATTCTGGCATGTTATGCAGACCTTTGTCGGCAGCATTATTATTATCGTGGCCGCAGTTGTTATCAAGCTGACGGGATTTTATGCTATTGATCCAATATTGGGCATGTTATTTGGTCTAGTTTTGTTTTACGCGTCTTGGGTAATTATTAAAGAAACATTTGACATTCTTCTGGAGGCTACACCCAAGAGTATTGATGTTAACGAGGTTATAAGTAATCTGCAAAGAATAGATGGAGTGAAGGGAATACACCATATCCATGCCTGGTCACTTACGTCAGGCAAAAATTTGTTTTCTGCGCATATAGCTATTGATGATAAGGCTGATCATGATGAAATTCTTGAAGCAGCCTATAATCTATTAAAAGAAAAATTCAGTTTTTACTTTTCAACTTTACAGGTAGAGAAATCATGCCCGGATAGGGTTGAAGATCAGGCCGCCGCAATCGATTATATAGGCAGTAGTTAACTTTGAGAATTCAGATTAAATAAGCACAATGCTACATACTCTCCAAATAGTACTTGTCATGTTCTTATGGGCAATATGTTTCCCATTGATAACAATGGGACTCCAATTTGCACCGCATCTGACTTTTGCTGCTATGCGTGCTTTTATTGCAGGAGCGACTTTACTAGTAATAGCATTGATTCTGCGCCGCAACCAGCCAAAAGGTCGGAAAAATTGGTTTATTCTAGCTTTGATTGGTCTGGGCGCAACCACTCTTGGTTTCTTCGGAATGTTTCATGCTTCTGAATTTGTCTCTCCAGGTATTGCAACCGTTGTCTCCAATACACAGCCACTGATGGCAAGCCTGCTGGCGTTTTTCATTCTAGGAGAGTATCTGGATACACGCGGTAAGTGGGGTATGCTGCTCGGATTTTTAGGAATCGTAATTATTGCGCTACCTGGTTTGTTGTCTACTTACGGTAGCGCTTATCTTACAGGAATTGGCTATATTTTGCTGTCGGCATCCGGGATTACCATCAGTAATATACTAATTCGTTACATCTCTTCTCAGATTGATGCCCTAACTGCCATGGGCTGGCAACTCATTCTGGGCAGCATATTTCTTGCACTTATTGCCATATTAACAGAGGATACTTCGAGTGTAGAATGGTCTCCAGAATTCGTTTTAAGTTTGGTTGGGTTAAGCTTGCCGGGTACGGCTTTGGCCTATTGGTTATGGTGCCATGTTCTTAAAAAAACAGAACTCAATCGTGCAAATGTATTCAGCTTTCTAGTGCCGATTTTTGGTCTAGCGATGGGTATAGCTTTTTATGAAGAAACTTATGATCTTCTGGTTGTAGCCGGTATCAGCCTAATATTATTGGGCATAATCTTGGTCAACTGGCCACAGAAGACCTGGGCTTGGGTAGCACGACTACTTGTGAGCGGGGAATAACCAAATGAACATGATTCATATATTAGTGACAGCAATAACCGGCATCGGTATTTTTTTTCTAGTTACAGGAATTTTTTATGAGTGTCTGTGCGTGATCTCACGTACAGTTGCCAGAGTGCCAACAAAACCGCGTAACTTCATGCTGATTATGATTACGGGAATATTTGTAGCTCATATCCTTGCAATTACAATATATGCTTTGGCCTATTGGATCCTTGTAAAATATGCAGGGGTTACGGCGCTTGCCGGCAATATTCAGGATTCTTTTCTAGTCTATCATTATTTCTCTGCTACAACTTATACCTCTCTAGGTGTCGGGGACATTTTCCCAGTGGGCGGTTTACGAATACTCACAGCTATAGAGGCTTTAAATGGCCTCATTTTAATTACCTGGTCGGCAGCATTTACTTACTTTGGGGTGCAAAGAATGTGGAATTCTCACGGCAATGCAAAATTTATGCATTATGATTATAAAAAGGAGAATAATTAATAATGTTTGGCTTGATCATCGGGCTAATTCTCTTTCCTGTATTGGTGTTCGTTATATATCGAATCTATAGAGACTTTATTAAGTGTCTGCATTACAGCAGAAATTTACCTTTAAGTAATATACAACCAGATATTTCTATCATAAAACCTGTTAAGGGAGCTGACGAGTTTTCAGAGAATAACTATCGTTCTTGGTTAGGGCAAGATTACAGCGGAACCAAGCAAGTAATATTTTCTTTTCAGGATAAAAGTGATCCGGGGATCGTTATCGTGAAACAAATTCAAGATCTGGATCATATTAAAATAGTTGTAAATCCTGTAGCGGAAGGATTCAGTGGGAAAATGTCTAATTTGTTTTACGGTTTGAAGAAGGCTAAATATAACATATTAATCTTAAGTGACAGTGATATTTATGCTTATCCAACTACTTGCAGACAAATCGTATATCAATTGGAAAATAGAAGTGATATGGTCTCATGTTTGACAAGACATCTCAATCCAAAAAATCTCTGGGCGAGAATTTTTGCGGGTTTTTGGAATTTTGAACAAATAGGTTTTATAGCACCGTCTATCCTTGAAAATGGAAATAAAGCGATGGGTGGTACGATAGGACTTTCAAAAAATGCCCTAAATATCCTTGGTGGGATCGAAGCCTTTAAGGACTATGTGGCAGAAGATGTAGCTATGGGGACTAGGGCCAAAGAATTAGGGATTAAAGTAAGCCTTGGTCCAATTGTTGACTCTCCTGTAGGAACTCTAAATTTCAATGAACTTATTAATAAGTTTACACGTGCGGCGCTTTACGGAATATCAATGAAGAAAACTAATCATAATTCCCAATATGCAATTTTATATAGTTATCTACTGATATTGATTTTGTCCGCTATATTCTGGAATTATTCCTTAATGATTCTCGGGTTTCTTTTAGCGATCTCGACACTGATTTTGAAAAGTCATCTCTGGTTCCTCGTTTCAGGAGAAAAAAGAGTTTGTTATGAAAGTATCTTTGGTGATGTAATTTTCCTCTCTGTATTCTTTAAATCTCTATTCTTGCGAACGACGACTTGGGGAGGAATTAAATATCGTGTACTTAGTGGTGGTAGAATGGTGAAATTATGAGATTAAATATTGTGTTTTTGAAAAACAATATAAGTAAATATTGTCTCGATGAAGATATTCGCTAAAATGTAGTATTAGTTTGTCAGAGTGATCAATATTTCGTCATCAATGAACGTCTTTGGTACTTATCATAATACAAACTATTAAAAGTTCACATTCTTCCACTAATACTTAATTCAATGTTGTTTTTAGCCAAAGCATCCCATAAGGTTCAATATTAATAGAGAATTTCCCATTCTCGGATATAAAAGATTTCTCTGACAGAACATCATTCCAGTGATCTGTTTCTAACCCAAAATCCCTAGTATTAACTTCAAACTTCAGATTTTTTTCTGTGATATTTGTTAGGGCCAAGATTGTTTCTTTACCATCCACAGATGTTCTAAGTATAGAAAATAGTGAAGTTGATATATTAAGAACCTTTTGTGGGGCATTAGGGTGAAATGCCTTTTCTTGTGCACGTTTCTTGATTATTCTGCCGAAATATTCATTTATTCTATAGGTGGTTGTATCCTCATCATAAAGGGCTTTATCACACGCATGCTTACAAATCGTCTTCCTATTAATTATTCTTGGGTTTTTACCTTCTAAGACCGCTTTTACATCATTCTTTGATCCAAATAGACTTAGGAGGTAAATGCCTGGAACACCCATCAGAACCAGTGCAATCGATCTAGAAGCAATAAATCGTTTAATTTGTAGATCGACTTGCTCATTACTGTCTTTTCGATTAAGAGCACTATACCATGTGATGTTTAATTCGTATGGGCTAACAGTTCCATCTCCATTGTCTTTATAAGAAATGAGTCCACCATGTTCTACAGCTCGTTGTTCTAAGAGTTTTATTTCTTCTTTGCTTAGAAGATTAATAGCTCCCTGGATGCTAACACCGTCATGGGAGTCAAGAAAATTAAAATAGGTTGCGGTATCAGATATTTTTTCAAGTGCTTGTGCCCACTCTGTAAGTTTTGAAGAGTCTTGGGTATGAAATGAGTAAAGGACAAGTGGTGGGAGTGCAAAATTATAAACCATTTGAGCCTCATCATAACCGTTCCCGAAATACTTGATATTCTCCTCATGCGGAACGTTTGTTTCGGTAATAATTGCTACATCTGGAGCGACGGCATCAAGCACGTCACGAAATAGCTTTACAATCATATGCGTCTGCTTCAAGTTTGCCGAAGAAGTACCTAGCTCATTCCACAGATAGGTGACTGCGTCTAGCCTTACTATATCCGCTCCCATTCTCACATAAAAAAGAAGTATATCAATAATTTTGATGAGAACTTTTGGATTTTTGTAGTTAAGATCAATTTGATCTGGACTGAAAGTAGTCCATACGTATCTTTCACCTTTTATAGTTTCGAACTTCGTTAATAAATCTGAAGTACGAGGTCTTACTACAGACTTCAAAGCATTTTTAGGAATGGATTCCTTTGAGGGATAGGATTCAAAGAAATCAACGTAATCTGGGTTTTGATTTAGGAACTCTTCAAACCAGGCACTTTTAGCAGAGACATGGTTAAAGACACCATCAAACATAAGACGGTAGTCAGTCTTTAAATTTGTGATATCCTCCCATGTCCCGAGCTGAGGATCGACTTGTTTAAAATCAGTTACTGAGAAACCGCGATCTGAGGAGTATGGAAAGAAGGGAAGAATGTGCAATGTGTTAATTGTGCCTTTAATATATTTACTGCTAAAATCTCTCAGACTCTGGAGAGGCGACTCCTCATCACCGCAAACCAGATCACCGTATGTAATTAATATTACATCCTTTTCTGTAAATCTATTTGATGGATCAATGGTCTTCTCCCAATCTATCATATTTTGGGATTTGTAAGAATAATAAGCCTTCATAATTCTACTAATTTCATTAAAGCAACTTTCGGCTCTTTCTTCTCCATATAGAAAAACAAGCTTTTCTAAAATTCTTTTATGTAAATTCTTTGGGAGTATATAAGATGGTTTGCTATAATCCGGCTCTAAAAGGTGAAATTTAGAATGATCTGAGTTTTGTGATTCAATCATATCTTTTTGGTAGTATCCATAATATGCTCAGCTGAAAGTAACCAATAAATGAATACCTAATCCTTAACTTTATTTAGTATACCAATTATCAGATATCTTCTAAAGCTGGAAATTTTTTAACATAAAACTTTCGATTAAGACAGTATCATATATATTTTTGATATGAAAAGTGAGGAATTAGAATCAGTTATTAAATGCCCTGACTGTGGGTTCGAGAAAAAGGAGACAATGCCTACGGATTCATGCCAGTTTTTCTATGAATGCACTAAGTGTAAGGCAATGTTAAAACCCAAACCCGGCGACTGCTGTGTGTTTTGTTCCTACGGAAGTGTCAAGTGTCCATCGGTACAAAAAGCCTACAGCTAATGAAAAACGGAGAATTTTATTAATGTTTATCAATAATTCTAGTTATAAGTTAGATATGTAAAGTTATTCAATGAAATTGAGCAAATATACAGTGTAGATTCGAGAGATTCTATAATATTATTAAGGATATGGTCGATCAATAAAATTCATAGACTTATTTGTGATTAGCAATATATATTAAATATATACTTGAGATAAATATGATTTAATTCTCTGTGTAGGAACTACTTGTATCAATTTTAAGATGCCTCTTAATGGCTGGAGCTAAATAAAACTCTGTTATAATATTACTAATACCAAAAGTTGGATTTTTAGTTTTGATCTCATTAAGCTTTTTCTTCCTTTCAAAATATCTCCTACGAATAGTTTTATAGGGTACATTAAGAAGTCGTTCAACTTCTCTACAAGTGCTTTCAAACTCTTTTTCTTTTAGCAAAATTTCTACTAAGACATAATACAACCAATACTTTCTATCTGTATTATCAGTATTACTTAAATACTTTTCACTCAAAGCTCCGGCTAACTCTTTAGCATAAATATATTGTGGAGGATCAAGGCTATACCATGAAGCATGGGCACGGAATGCGCTTACATTAAATGCTAAAAATCCCACCCGTGCCACAACTGCAAGTAAAAAGGAGTCTGCACTTATACTTTCTACGTATTCTTCTTTGTCCTTAACTAGACGACTGAGATAATGATCACATAATTCACTAGGATCATAAAGGTTATCTGAATAAAATATCCCAGGCAGTGTTTTCGTGGTAAATAACAATTTAAATGATTTTTGCATTCTCAAATTTTTCCACCAATAGTATGAATTTCTACGCTCCTTTTTTAGATCAGCTATATTGTATAAAGCCCAAACAGAAAAGCAGGGATCAGGGATATGAAGCCAGTCGCAAATAATCTCTACTAGATCTGACTTTTTATTTGGAAGTTGGCTATTTAGATATTCAATAACTCTTCTCATTCTTGCATGTGGGTCCTTAGTTGCTAGGCACATGTTGAAAAATTTTTTCCAGTCTTTTATTATTGATTTTTCATGTAATAGCTCTTTAATTGCTTCTTCTGTCTCCTCGAATTCCCAACCTAATTTATTCGCTATCTTGCCTATTTCATTTTTCTTCATTGGAATTTTTATTAATGCAGAAATTGCACCAAGTGCAAATAATGCACTCGCTTGCATCTAGATGATGAGTATAGCAAAATTAAATATAGAGTGCAAATTCAATACAAGGAGATATAAATCATGGAAACAGGAAATGAACAAAAGCTATCTTATACATTACCTGAAGTAGCCAGACTCACTGGTTTGAGCTTGTCATACGTTTACCGTTTAAGTGCTGAAGGAAAATTGCCAATATCAAAAATTGGATCACGTGCCCTGGTCTTAAGGTCCGAACTTGAAAAATATCTGAGAGCAAATATTAGAACTATGAAATAGATCTGGGAATATGACGAAATAATGAAACAAGAGAACATACAAAAAAACATAGTAAACCAAAGTTATCCAAACAATATTGAAGCTGAACAAGCAGTATTGGGGGCAATTTTAATAGACAGAAGTAAGATTAAGGATATTGTGCAGATAATATCCTCTTCTGATTTCTATAATGAATCACACGTAAAGATTTTTGATGCCATGATTGATCTCAATAACAAAAATATACCAATAGACCTTCTTACTCTCTTCGATTATTTGAAATCCAAAGGCAATCTCCTAAAAGAAGTAGGTGAAAGTAGTTATCTCACCTATCTTACTGAGCTAGTGCCAACTTCACAGAATGCAACATATTATGCAGAATTGGTAAAAATCAAGGCAGATGAAAGACATCTATGTGAGGTTTTTACCTCACTAGATCACCGTCTCCGGTCTGGATCTATAAGCAGCGAGCAAGCTGGCGAGCAGGTTATGAAGGCTATATCAAGGAATAGATCATCATCTGATCTCCATATAGAGCTATCTCCCTGGCACGAATTAGTGGGAAGTCAAGAGCCGGAGATTGAATTTCTAATCGCAGATCTAATTCCTACTTCCTGTTTGCTTATTCTTGCTGGGAAACCAAAACTCGGAAAATCTCTACTAGCCCTTCTATTCGCTATTTCGATAGGATTAGGTGAAACCATATGGGATAAAAAAGTTATAAAGGGAGGAGTCTTATTTGTTTCTACAGAGGACGGTGTAGTTAGATTAAATAAACGTATCTGGAAAATGTTGGGGAATCCTGATAAATATGAGCCAGACTTTCACTTCCACATAGGGGAATGTATATTGACCGACTTTAAAGTCCTCGAAGCTTTAACAACAAAGATTCTTGAATACAAGCCTCGACTAGTAGTCCTTGATCCCCTGATAAACTTAATTAGGGGCCGAGATTTAAATTCTGGCGAGGATATGAATGTAGTTCTTCGACCTTTACAAAATATCTGTAAACAAACAGGGACTACTATCCTGGTGATTCAGACGTACTGGAAACGCATCACACACGGCAGCATGATAGCGATCTGTTTCAGATTCACCATATTTTTGTAGCCGGCACCTAAGAGCCTTTAATTCCAAATTTTTTAATTCTATGAAAATATTTAGAAAGCAAATGTACTTAGTTAATTTTAACAGGATATTTCTTGAGGTAGCTAGTGACTATTTCTTCTAATAGGAAATTGAGACTTTTATCTTCCTTAACAGAAATTAATTTTAGTTCTTTGCGTACAGATTCAGCAACCCTAATACTTATCTGTACGGTTTTTTCTTCTGTGTCTCTTTTGCTCTGTTTTGATGTCATAAATCTAATTTATCATATCTCTGATAAGTTTAAACATGTTATCTTGACATTAAGAGATGCAGCTGCTAGCATGCTAACATGTATTAATAGGGAGGTTCATTAATATGGGAAGCGTATTCCAAAGAGGCAAATCATGGGTTGGAGAATATAAGGTAAATGGCAAGATAAAGCGAAAAGCTCTTGGTAATAGGAAAAATATTACCAAAACTATGGCTCGTGAAGAATTAAGAAAAAAGGAACTAGAGGCAAATTCGGGTCAGATTGATAATCCATTCCTTAGAGTATTTGCGACCAGTTACATTAAATATGTTAGAGATACTTTAAAAAGAAGATCCTGGTACAGATATGAATACAGTCTAAGCACCTTGTTAGAGCTCTACGGCAATAAGAAGATTTCGGAAATATCTCCAAAGGATATAGATGATTTCAAAGAAATTCGACTTCGGAAAGTAAAACCGGCTACGGTCAATCGCGAACTTTCTACCTTGAGACAAATATATAATCTCGCTAAAAGATGGAATAGTTTTTCTGGAGAAAATCCCGTTTCTATATCAGGACTGTTACCAGAGGAAAATTTAAAAGAAAGGATTTTAACCTTTATAGAAGAGGATAAGCTTTTGTCAATTTCAAATAAACATCTCAAACCAATAATTATTACAGCTTTAAATACAGGTATGAGAAAATCTGAAATACTTTCGCTCAAGTGGTCCAATGTAGATCTTGAGAATGGAGTAATTACGATAGACCAAACTAACACAAAGAACAAAAAAACAAGGCGTATTCCAATAAATTCAAATTTAAAATCTCTTCTGCTTGAACAAAAACTGAAGAGCATAAGAAGTGAATATGTCTTTCTTTCTCAGACCGGAAAGCCATACAAATTTCATGATTCCATAAAAAACGCTTTCAATGGCGCCTGTCGAAAGGCCGAAATTAAGGGTTTAAGATTCCACGACCTAAGACATACAGCTGCTACACGAATGATAGAATCGGGAGCTTCGATAGTAGCTGTAAGCAAGATTCTCGGCCACAGTGATTTAAAAATGACGATGCGATATTCTCATCCTGAAAATTCACTAATTGAGGCTGTAGAGCTACTTTCTAATAAATTTTCACGCCCTGCTACTGACAAATCCACTGACATTGCCGAATAACTTTAATTGGAAACGAGTGCAACCTATTGAAATTGTTGGCGTCCCCGAGAGGATTCGAACCTCTGACCTCAGGATTAGGAATCCTGCGCTCTATCCTACTGAGCTACGGGGACTTAGAGTCTGATCAGCTTAATTAAAGTGATTATATATTACAGAATTTTAGCTATCCATCAATAGAGGGCATACTATAGATTCTTCGGTTGTATTATTTAATCTTTGTCTAAAAGTGATTGATTTTGAAGATTATTGTATCTTTCATAGGTAAATATTTGATTAGCTTTGCTGTTGAGATCAATTTATATGCATAGCTCTGAAAAAAGCGATTTTTCTTTGATTTCGGGTTAAATTCCCTTTCGTCGCCAGTTTGTAAATTTTCTTTACTTTTAAAGATATTTTATATTATTATTTACTTATAGATGGCAAAAGGTGATTTAGAAATACTACACACTATTACTAGTGCGGTGCATGAATATTTTGACCTGCACCATATCTATAATACTGCTTTAGACTTAGTCTTAACCCTAAAAGATGTAGATATGGCCTTTATTTATATAATAAGTAAGGATAGAAAAGAGGCCGTTCTTGAAGCCCACAGAAATCTTACTGAAGACTATTTAAGCAGAGCATCAAGAATTCCCTATCCTAAGGGGATTACATGGAAATTACTTAACACAGGAAAAGTTATTAATGTTGAGGATATACAAAAAGATAAGAATATAGGACCGGCGGGAAAGGACATGGGACACCGCAGAGGGCTTGGCATCCCTATCGTGCTTGAGGGAATTGTTTTAGGCTGTATATGGCTCGCCAGTTATAAAACAGGAAAGTTTAGCGAGCAGGAAGTAAAATTAAATGTATCTATTGGGCATAACATTGGTATAGCAATAGCAAAGGCTAAACTCTATGAGGAAATGGAGGAGCGTGTTAAAATCCGGACTGCCGAGCTTGAAAAAACCAATCAACGTCTTATGCAGAAAATTGAAGATCACAGGCGGGCTGAGAATGAAATCAGAACCTTACGTGAACAGCACGAAATAGTAAATTCTATTAAAAACATACTTAACAAAGTGCAATATCTAGATTCATCACTGGCTGAAAAACTTACTAAAGATGTGGGGAAAGAAATAGCAACTCAGAAGGCTCTACATAGTTTACTGTCGAATCAAGAGTATAAAGTAATGTTAATGATTGCCTACGGTAAGAGTATAAGAGATATAGCTAAAGAGATGTATCTCAGTAACAGCACTGTTAGCACATACCGTGCCCGCATTCTTGAGAAATTAAATATAGAAACAAACTCAGAGTTAATACGCTATGCAATAAAAAATAATCTAATAGATTAACCCCTCCTCAACTTTGTGGTCAAAAATCTACAAAAAAAAGCAATTTAAACTACAGATTTGGAAATAGAAATGTTCTATAACTATAACAAATGGTGTTCTTTTAAGAGAGGGAACACTGTTAAATCTATTTAAGGAGGCATTAGGCAATGCGTTCAGATATCAATAGAGTAGTTTTGGTAATTTTTGTAGTTTTGTTAGGAATAGGCGGTTTTTATACTATCGGTCAAAGTCAGGATAAAAGCGCAACCGAGCCGAGGGTAACGATAATTGGCGATCCCGCTGAATTACCTCAAAGAATAAAAAATGATTTACCAACTGGTTATAGTTCGCGAAGTTCTGAAAGCGTAAATATTCCGGATTCTAGAGCTTCCGATGAAAATGATCCCACAATTGTATTTGTCATTAATCCGAGAAATCCAAATATTAGCATGAAAGAACAAATGGAGTATGCTCAAAGTAAAGGGAAAAAGGAAGTATTTTTTAAGATATTAGAGTTTGATCCCGATGCAGAAACCCGACCTGTTACGCTAGATGATCTTGTAGAAACAGTAAAGGGGCTTGATCTTTATTCTATTGACTTTAGCGATATTATTTTCGATTTTGTAAATACTCCGGCATATGCAAATAGTGTCCAGGGTTCTAACTGTGGTGGTTCCACTGTCCCTTCAGGGACTTGCAATACTGCCACTTTTACAGACGATGATAGTTCTGATGGCAAAATACCTGGTTTTGAAGTGTGTGTAGAATATGTTGCCTTTAGCTGTCATTTAAACTCTATTTTCGATCATCTAAAGAAAAATGTTGCTATATCTTCTACTGTAAGTTGTAGTCACACCAGCAGTAATGGAAGCGACTGTCCATGGGTTGATTGTATGAAAGCGCATAACGGTTCTTCATTCATTAAAGCTCCGGTTGATCTTACAGTCCTTATGTATTTTAATGCTTCAGACATTAAAAACAATTTTGGGTGTGCAAATACGCCAAATATTTGTGGATGTTCCTTTATCGGGACTCTATCAAATCCACGAAGGAGTGTAGACGTAACCATGGCTATGAACGGTCAGAATTCTTGTCACTGGTTAGAGAATATGAAGCATGAATTAGCTCATACATATGGATATGATCATATAGCAGGTCAACAGGATTATGCTAATAACCGTGACAATATTAAGCATTGCATAAAAAATCACCATATTCATTAAATCTTTAGTATATAAGGGGGCTTCGGCTCCCTTTTTTGTATTCAAAATCGGCTATTGTAACAAGCCTTGTTGTCTTTTGCTTGGATCAATTTTTTTCAGCTAATTGCAAGATAGACTAAAAAATTTGATAGTTAAATCCACCTTGTTGAGGCCCGCTTGAGAAAAGGATTAACAGAGCTGTTAATACGATAAATATTATCAGTGCAGTAAGAAGGTAATATTTGTATCTTGAGAAGAAATTTTTAAACACTATTCTTTCCCCTTATTTGAAATAAATTTTGATGCTGATTCAGCAATCTTTTTATGTGCAATATTGTTTGGATGAGCGTCATCATAACTGACCCATAATTCTATTTGATTAGGATGATTTTCAAATAGCTTAGCTAAATTTAGGTAATCAATATTATTATTCTTCAAAAATAATGCCAAATTATTGTATACATTTGCAAAAATTTCGTTATTCACATCATGAAGCTCCGGCAAAAGTACTACCTGGAATTCAATTCCCTTACTTTCGCAAATATCTCTTAGCTCAATTATGGCTTTTCTTGCATTTATCCAGCCTTGCTGATTTTCATCATATAGAGACTCATAGTATTCTTTGAAACTTTTAGATGGAAGGAAATTATTTAATAGCGAATTAATCCTTGACCAGTAAAAAGAAATGAATTGGGAATAACCTAAAAACCAAAGGCCAGATTTTTCTGGTGTTACTTCTGCATCATTAATAAAATAAAAAAGAACTACCTTGTCTGGATTGTATTTAAGGCCTTTCTCGATGAAAAGGTTCACTTCCTGCTCGGTATTATAATTCCCTGTGCCGAAGTTTAAGACTTCAGTAGGAGAACTTGAGCTGAGATCCTCTTCGATGAGGGTTGCAAATGTTTCTTCTTCCTTGACTCCCCACCCAAACGTAAGTGAATCACCCAGAAATATAATTCTATGTTTATCACTCCTAGAAACAGGATATTCTTTGTCCCTGAGACCATCAGAATTTATATCAACCATTACATCCATAAGTTCCATTGATTTATTTGGTGTATGTATATGGCCAATTAATTTGTTGTCGGAATCATTTTTAAGATTCAATGCATACTTGGTCATCTCTATATCATATGCTGTATTGAAATGGAGATAAACTCTGATGAGTACTTCTCCCAGAGTCAAAATTACAATAAAGACTATCAAAATAGCCAAAAGTCTGATAAGTAGGTTTTTTAAATTCATATTATAGAGGTTCTAGCGCCTTCTTACTATATATAGAGCCTGTATTTTACAAAAGAATATTGCTATTGTAAACGTATTTAGCATCTTGTCGCATATAAGATTCTATTATTGTTGTGATAGTTTTGTTATTCTTTTACAGTTCAGCTCGAAATTGATATTATCACCAGATGAAGGAGGTTCTATAAATGTTAAAAATAAGCCCGAAAAAAACTACTATTGGTTGGATTGGAACAGGTGTCATGGGTAGCTCGATGTGCAGCCACTTAATAAAAAAAGGGTATAAAGCGGTCGTATATAACAGGACAAAAAGAAAAGCAAACAAATTAATACAAGAAGGTGCAGAGTGGGCAAGGAATCCTAAGGAAGTCGCTGAGAAAGCAGATGTAATTTTTACCATAGTGGGATTTCCTAAAGATGTAAGGCAGGTTTATTTTGGAGAGAATGGGATTTTTGAAGGTCTTAATAAGGGAAGCATTATAGTTGATATGACTACAACAGAGCCATCTTTGTCTGAGGAGGTTTATGAAGAGGCTATGGGTAGGGGGGCTTGGTCTGTTGACGCACCGGTATCCGGTGGCGATATAGGGGCACAAGCGGGGACACTTTCAATTATGGTAGGAGGGGATAAGAAAGCAGTGGAAGCAGTTATGCCGCTCTTTAAATTAATGGGGAAGAATATTGTCCATCAGGGTGGCCCAGGTAAGGGGCAGCACGCCAAGATGTGCAATCAGATTATGGCCTCTTCCTTAATGATTGGAGTTTGTGAGACACTACTCTACGGCTATAAATCAGGACTTGATCTCAATACAATGCTAAGCTCGGTGAGCAAGGGGGCCGCTGCATCTTGGATGCTTAGCAATGTAGCTCCATTAATGGTCAAACGGGATTTTCGCCCGGGGTTTTACGTTGAGCACTTTATAAAAGATATGGGAATTGCTCTAGAAGAGGCCAAGAAAATGAACCTATCTCTTCCGGGACTCTCACTAGTTAATCAGTTATACATAGCAACCAAAGCTCAGGGACACGGCAGGAAAGGAACTCAAGCTTTGTTGTTAGCATTAGAGAAGATATCTAATGTTAGGTAAGAATTTGTATTCTTGACATTATTCTTTCTTTATTCTAATTTAAAAATAACGGTGGATATTATTATAAACAAATGGCGGTGTTTAGTGATGAGAGAAATTATCGTATCCTTAATGATAAGTTCTGTGGTTTTTTTGCTTTCTAATATTGTGTATGCACAAGACTATCCTAAAGCACAGTGTCCGGCTAAGAAAACCGATAACGCATTTCTCCCTTGCAAAGAGAAATTCCTGGCCCCAAAAGCCATAGGCAGTCAGCTCGTTCCTTACACTGGTCAGGAGTTGCCTTCGGACGGACCCCTTTTAGATCTTTTTTCAGAAAAATGGGCAATAAATTCAAAGGACGGACTTCTTGAAGCCACTTTTAACCTCGTCTCCGGTACTGCGGATAACCCCATGCTCGTGGGCTCAAAGCCCTATAAAGTGATAACTTACAGCGGCCCTTCCAGACTTGGCGGCATAGTAAGCTCATATAACAGCCTTTTTCCCAATCAAACTCTTGTAGCTGAGCCTGGGGACACAATACGCCTTCATATTAACGACAAACGTTTGCCGCTATCCGAGCTACAAGATCAGACGGAATCTTATGATCCGACTGACCCTGTTCCGGTCAACTCGAATATCCACTATCACGGCATGCTTGTAAGCCCGACAGGAAACTCTGACAACGTATACAGGACTTTTCTGCCCGGAGGCAAATACGTATCCGAAATAAATATCCCTGACAACCATGATCAGGGTGTTAATTGGTATCATCCCCACTTTCACAGATCAACAACTGCACAAGTCTACGGAGGGCTTGCGGGTATACTGCAGGTAGGTAACGTTGTTGGTACTGACAAGCGCTCTGTATACGGCGGTCTTGAGCAAAAACTCTTTGTGCTAAATGGATTCAACCTCGCAGAGAGTAAGAAGAATCCCGGAATGTACGAACTCGGACCAACTGCGATAGGTACAAGCCCCCATTTTAGCAACCCCAATCCAATCGCTGCTCAGGGCGGACCTGACATGGCTCCCAAATACGCCCCGATGTATATGGTCAACGGACAGGTTAATCCTATAATAGAGATTCGCCCGGGGGAGACTCAGGTATGGACCATGGCGAATGTTAACCCTTATTCAGCTTATTCTCTGGCAGTATTAAAACTCGACAATAATGGAGCTATGGATCCTGAGGGACAACTCTTTAAAAGCACATTAATTGCACAAGATGGCAACGATCATTTTACCCCTGCCTATACATATTTTATTAAACAACGCGACTTAACTAAAGACACCTATGTTGCTCCGGGTGAAAGGTTGACATGGGCTGTAACGGCCCCAGATGAACCTGGGGATTATTATCTGGTAAATGTAGTTGATGCGGCTTATACAAATCAAGTGTCAAATCTTCCGTCTATGGCAACTTTTGAGCCGCCTACGTCTTATGTGCCTTCTGTAATTCTGGCGACAGTTCGCGTAAAAGGGGAACCAGATGACAGGCCTATACCCCAAGTCGAAGGGACAGAAATTCCAAAAGATTATACAACTGAGCCTGACTTCACCCGAAATATTTCCTATGATTTTGACGAGCACAATTTCCGTGGAAGAATAAACTTCGGTTCCTTCCCTGACCTCGCGATGGCACAGAGCTATTCTGGGGATAATGAGAGATGGGTAATCTCTACGTACTCTCAGGTATCCCATCCTTTCCACATTCATCAAGGCCAGTTTGTGATAGAAAAAATTGAGTATTTTGAGGACCAGGGTTTGACAAAACTGAGGACTGATCTGCCTCAAAATCCGGTCATAAATGATGTGCCGAGAGATATCGACACGTTTGCCTTCCCTGGAAGAAGCAAGACTTATATCAGACTCAAGGCCTCTAACTTTGTGGGCAAGTTTGTTATGCATTGTCATGTTCTTCTTCATGAAGATTCTGGAATGATGGTAACGGTCAAAGTAGAACCTCCTAGAGACGCTTCCATCTCTGCCTCAGGAGCTTCTCCTGGTAACTCACCGGAAGTTGTTCTAACCCGTGCAACAGATGGATTCAAGGCAGGGTCATTTGTGGCTTATGACAAAGAGTATAAAGGCGGAGTTGACGCTGACGCAGGACAATTAACAGGAGTAAAGCATATTGGAGTCACAAATTACAGGGCACACATTGTAACTTCAAAGAAATCCGGTAGTCCTCTAATCCATGTTTTTGATTACCAGAACAATAACGCTCAGGTACTTGAGTTTATACCTTTCGAAGGAAAGGGAGACGGTGCTACGATAGCTATAGGCGACATTGATGGGGACAGCGTTGGTGAAATAGTAGTTGGTTCAGGCAAAGGTCTGAGCCCTAAAGTCGCGGTATATAAGATTATTGAGTCTGATGATGGCTCACTAAAGGAAAATATTGTATTTGAAGCACCTGTTCTTGATAAAAATTATGCCAATTCGGGAGTCAATATCGCCTCGGGAGATGTGGATGGAGACAATTGGGACGATATTGTACTTTCTCACGGTCCAGGTGCCACAAACCGAGTTATGGTTTTGAGTGGACAATTGATATCGAGGGCCGAGAATCCTGCTGAAACTATCGTTGTCGATACGACGAAGGTAACTCCCGGAACCCAGGGGCTTAATATCGCCGCCGACAATCTTGCTGGAGGATATTTTCAATATCCGCCAGTAACGGAGGTTGGGAAGAACCCGCCCGCACCAAATCCCTATAGAGCCCTAATTGCCGTAACTCCTTCTGAAGAAACTGATGATCCTAAAGTTGCGATGTATTATTATAAAGGTGGTGGTGGACATAGCCATGGCCCCTATGCTGAGCATGGAGTACTACGTATAGCAGGTGAGTTTACTCCTTTCCCAGGAGGCAAATCTCAAGTAAACGGGCTCGATATAGATACTATAATGACATTAGTCGCCAAAGATAATAACCCTCTTATAGGTCTTATATCTTCAAACGGATCGGGAGAACAACATATTTCTTATTTCAATATATTGGGTGATATAGAGACCAAAGATTGGGCTACTAAGGAAAAATGATAAGGGCTATATTATTATTCAGCCTTCTATATATTTTTAGTTCTATAATAGCAGCTGCACAAATAAATCCCTGGATTCAGAGCAATCTATATGATTCTAGAAGATGGGATACTGCCGGACGATTTACAGCAACAAATTGGCTGCATCCGCCGGAATATACTCCTGATCAAGAGTGGGGAGTACTGTCAGGGAAATGGCGTACCACACCTTCTCTATTTGGAAGCTATGGAGGATTCTGGGATAAATTAGAAGAGAAAGGTGTTCAGGTAATAGTTGCTTACTTTGGGCAATTAGCTACAAACCCCTCAGGAGGTGAGCGAAAGGGAGCCTCCTGGAAGGGGGATATTAACGGCTCAGTTTTTCTGGATCTGGAGCGTCTTGTGGGGTGGAAGAGGGGTTATTTTTTATATTCTATTTCATACATAAATCCTGGTAAAAGCTTATCACTCGACTATATAGGCAATTTTTTTCCAGTACAGCTGGATAACGGAGATGATGATGGGAGCTTCCGAATTGTTCATCTGGTATTTGGGCAACAGCTATTTAATAATACAACTGAGATAGTTTTAGGCAGGCTCATTACCGGTGAAGATTTTGCTTTCCTAAGTCTTGCATGCACATCGCTTAACCAAGGAATATGTGGAAATCCAATAGCAGGTAAACAGAGCATCACTTTTCCTGTGTATCCCTTTGCCGCATGGGGTGCGCGTATTAAAGTTAAACCACACTCGGATTGGTATGCGCAGATTGGTACATATCTTGTTTATGAGGGGATCTTTAATTCCAACACAGCAGGAATTGAATTTAAAGTACCTAACGGATCTGGGTTCCTGACTCTAGGTGAGGTTGGATATATAGTAGGTAATTATAAAAATGTGCCGGGCCTCCCCGGAATATTTAAGCTTGGGAGCTACTATGATTCTGAGAGGCTTGAAGATCTGGATAGTGGAAGAAATGTCGATGGAACATGGGGAATATACATAATGGGTCAGCAAATGCTCTATTCAGAGAATGGTAAATATACTCAAGGGCTTTCAGCTTTCTTAGCTTTGAGTTATGCTCCAGAGAATAGAAATATAATCACCTTTATGACATCAGGCGGGTTAAGCTATCAGGGCTTAATTCCGAGCAGATCTCAGGATACCTTGGCTTTCATTTTTGCATATGGACTTTTCAGTGATGATCTAAATGAATTCAACCGGAATAATGGTGATCCTAATCAAGATGCTGAAACTATTTTAGAGCTCAATTACCGTATCCAAGTAGCCCCTTGGCTATTTGTGCAGCCGGATGTTCAAGCAGTAATTAATCCTGATGGTCGTAGCGATATCGATGACGCTCTTGTGATTGGATTTGGTATAGGAACAGTTTTGTAATCCATCAATTTAGCATTGAGCTCAGCATGACAAAAGTGATGGATGGAGCAAAGCCTACAATAATAATTAGATTGATTAAAAACCACAGTATATGGACCCAACTTTTCTTTGATTCACAAAGATAGTGATATAAAAACGCTGCTATACAGCTTGATACGATTGTTGGCAGTAGTGAAGATATCCAGATAATCCAGAACTCTTTATTATTATCATATGAGAATCCTGTGATATACATCACAACTAGTAGGGATATAATTGCTCCTAATACTATTAGAAGGAGTCCAAATATTAATGTTCGTTTTGTTTTTGTCATGGGAAACTGAATTAGATCAACTTAGTATACACTATTCTAAAACTTCAAACACTTGTATGTCCGTGGTTCTATTAACTTCAACGAGTATGGATTCTTGACCTAGATCATTTCTTAGTTGTTTAACAAGATTATTGATCTTCTCTCGGAATACTTCTATTGGTTCCTCCCACCGACAGCAGTTTACGATAGTAATTGTGAGACTTCTTTCTTTTTTCCTGTTGAAGAATCCTATGGATTCCTGAAGGGTAGCTCCATTGAAATGATTAATTAAAATATTTTCCACATCAGCAATTTCAAATTCTCTTTTCAATTTTTCTGAACTTAGGCTAAGATATATGCGGGTTATGGCAGTATTGTACTTAAGGTTTTTACTTTTATGAGAATGGGTTGAACAGGATTGTAACATCAACACTAGAAATAAAGATGCTATGATTCGTAGATATGGTGAAGGCAATATTTTTTGCATAAGTCTTCTCCAAATTAATTTGGATTCTGTTAACTATAACGTGTAAGCTTACTGAACCAACATTATACTTAATAAAAATTTTATATCAGACAGGGTGGAAGATGAAAAATAAAACTTTAATACTAATATTGGGTTTGTCTTTAGGCCTCAGTTCCTGCTCCGCACTTTTTGGGCCTGCTGAGCCTACAGCGACTGATGAGTTAGAGCCTAGGGTAGAGCCCGAGAGTTATGATTCTAAGTACGATCGCGGAGTTGAGGAAGAACTTGAGTCTGTAGAAAATCCAATAGATACTGAAGAAATGGAACAGCAGCCTTTGATAAAGTAATTAGCTTTATTATTTCTGTTGGTTCTTTTCTATTATTTTTATCTCAAATATTTTAGGCCAGAGTTTTCCTGTAACTAAAAGCGAATTGTTTTCAGGGTTATAAGCGATGCCGTTTAGCACATCCTCTTTTCCTTTTCTATCTTCTTTACTAAGAATTCCAGTGAGGTCTATCCAGGAATTCACGTAGCCGGTTTTAGGGTCTATTCTCGCTATCAAATCTTTGCCCCAAATGTTGGCGTATATCTCACCGTCAATGTATTCAAGCTCATTAAGCTTGCTAACTTTGCCATTGTCGTTGTAGACTTCTAATTTCCCAACTACTACAAAACTCTTTGGATCCATAAAATAAAGAATCTCGCTACCGTCACTTATAATCAGGTATTTGCCGTCATATGTGATTCCCCATCCTTGAGTTTTATAGGAGAATGTTCTTAAGATCTCGAGGCTGTCCTTATCATACACAAAACCTGTTTTTGAGCGCCAAGTTATCTGAAAAATCTTATCATTAACAATGGTTAACCCTTCTCCGAAAAATTTGTCTTGCATGTTCCGGGATTGAATAACTTTCCCTGTTTTGAGATCAATTTTCTTTACTGCTGACTTGCCGTTTAAACCTGTGCTCTCATATAGAATTCCATCTTCAAGAAATAATCCTTGTGTGAAAGACTCTGGATCATGAGAAAATGTGTTTACGACCTTATAACTATAAAGAGTAGCCTTGTCTTTTTCGTTAGCAGCAGCCACAAAAACTGATTTGAAGGGAGAATCAAACCAAGGTGAGAAAATGATGGCAAAAGCCAGCGCCAAAAGGCATAGTTTTCTTGATACAGATAATGCTCTAATTAGTTTCATAATATGTAGATCCTTCCTAGGTTGTAAAAATAGTACCAATATAATATCCTAAGTCTGTCAAAATTTCCTTATTTAGTGTAAATTAGGAAGTGTTTTGGAATAAAATAATTATGTCTCTTTATGGGAGTGAAGGTGCCTCGTAAACAAGTGTTTTCCTGGTTTTTTATAGCAATCTTTTTATTGCTCTTATATATTTTTTATCAAATACTAAATCCCTTTATACTTGCGCTTTTTTGGGGAGCTATAACCACTCTTACTCTATATCCCATTCACATAAGACTTACTAAATTGCTGAAGAATAAGAATAGTATTTCTGCTTTAATTATGACTATAGTGGCAACATTTCTTATTATACTCCCTATTGTATTTATATTAGCTACGGTTGCTGTAGATATGTTTGATATCTATCAAAGTCTTACTAATAATGTAGAGGTTTCAGAACTTAAATCTAAGCTTGCAAAACTTAAGGGTCTTCTTCCAGTCACCGTATTGGAAGAACTTCAAAGTAAACTTCAAATAGAGGAAATTAATGTTCATCAAATGGCAGTTAAGGGTTTAAGCTCAGCCAGTACTTATGTCATCAATGAAGTTCAAAATGCTGCAACCAATCTAACTGGTCTTCTCGTTAGCTTTGGAATAATGATTTTTTCACTCTTTTTCTTTTTCCGTGACGGTGAAAGTATGTTAGAGCGCATTAAGTCTTTAATTCCTATGAAAGATGAACAGAAAGATGAAATTTTCAAGAAATTCTACGACACCCTTAATGCTGTCATAGTAGGAGTGATGGTTACGGCTGCTATTCAAGGTCTGCTTCTAGGGCTCTTTTTCTGGGCAATTGGTATATCTTATGCTGTGTTAGGTGGTGTACTGACATTTATATTTGCTCTCATTCCAATAGCCGGGGCTGTAATTGTCTGGCTTCCTGTTGGATTATATCTGGTTTTCACCAGTAGTCTTTATGCTGGGATCGGTGTTCTTGTATTTGGTGGGTTGGTTGTAAGTTCTGTCGACAACATCCTTAAGCCTATGATTATTGGTGGCAAAGTTAAACTTTCCACACTATTTTTAGTACTAACAATTTTTGGTAGCTTGTCAGTTTTTGGTTTTACCGGAATAATTTTAGGCCCCATACTGCTAGCTATCTTTATGAGTTTCATTGAAATCTACAAAAGTGAATATTTAGAGTCTTCTGATTAATTAGTTTCTTCTTAAGGGCTATTTTTATTCTTTGCCTGTTACAAAGGTAATCCAAACTTATCTTGTTGTATTCTGAACAAAACTTAATTGACAAATACCTCTATATTAGATAATTTAGACTCATCTAAAAATTAATTTAGGCAACTAGGGGGAATTGATTGTTCTTTCAGTTTCTTAGATATATGCTAGGAGTAGTTAAAAAATGAAGCAATTTATTATATGTCAGATCGAATTGTCGACAATGTTATTTTCAGCAATTTTTGTTCTAGGTGGATTCTTATCTAGTTCACCTAATGTTCTTGCTGTTGGAGGTATCTCTAACTCAAAAGTGGTTGTTCCAAGTGCTGAAACGGTTCCAAAGAAACATGTAGAATTTGAGCCTTTTTTTTCTTTTGAATTTGTTGACGATAGAGATAATACTTTTAGGCTAGGCGGCGGAGCGAGAATTACGCTGGGCATACTAGATAATCTTGAAGCCGGTGTGAATATAAATTATTTAAATCATGAAAATTCAGATCTAATTGATCAAGTTAATGATTTCGGTGACATAGAGGCAGGAGTTAAATATAGATTTATTGATCAGGGCGATCAACTTCCTTTCTCCTTAGCTTATCAAGGCGGCGTATCTATACCTACTAGTGGCAATGATACACCTTGGTTTATTGAAATCGGTGGTCTTATATTAACAAAAGACTTTTCCAATGTTTTCTCCATGGATTCGGATTTTGTATTTGGAATAGTAGAAGATGATGGGTGGAACTTTATTTCTAATATTGGATTTGGTTATTACATCGTTCCATGGTTTCAAGCAGTAATTGAAGCAGCTTATGCATATGAAGATATTGATGGAGAGAGAAGTACTCAAATCGTTAACATAACACCCGGGTTTACATCTCCTGTTACAGATTGGCTTACAATTATCATAGGTGTTACTCCTGATATTTATACCGACAATACAGACAAAGAAGTCGTAATTACAACAGCATTTACTTTTCTTTTTTAGAGATGTTTTACTTGACATTATTGGCTGTAATACATATCATTTTTAGACAGGACTAAATTCAATTTTAGGAGCGTGCAAATGTATACGGAATCAATCGAGGATTACTTAAAAGCCATTTATGAAATTCAAAAAGAAAATGGAAAAGTATCGACTAATTCGCTTTCAGAAAAGCTCAATGTTGCACCTGCATCGGCAACTAGCATGATCAAAAAACTCTCAGAAAAAAAACTAATAACTCACAAAAGGTATCAAGGTGTAAAACTTACAAATGCAGGACTTAAGATTTCACTTGAAATAATAAGGCACCACCGGTTAATTGAGCTTTATCTTGCAGAGGCTCTTGGAGTTCCGTGGGATCAGGTGCATGAAGAAGCTGAAAAATGGGAGCATGTTTTATCTGAAGATCTCGAGGATCGTATGGATGCAGCACTTGGGTATCCCACAAGAGATCCGCATGGTGCTCCGATTCCTAGCCGAGACGGCACAATCCTTGAGCTCGACTCCATTCCACTTGCTGATCTCCATCCAGGTCAAAGTGCTATAGTCGATGAAGTTAGTGATCATGACCCTGATTTACTGCGTTATGTGGGGAAAATGGGTCTATATCCAAAGACTAAGTTCGAGGTTGTTTCAATTGAACCTTTCAGTGGTCCGATAAAAATCAAAATCAATGATTCAGAGCATATATTAGGGCCCGGAGCAGCTCAATATGTATTTGTGACTGATATTAAGGGCTCTAAGAGTGAGGTGTCGCAATGAAGTTGTCAAAATACTTGGTAATAGCACTTTTGTCACTAGCAGTTATATCATGTTCATCAAATGATGGATCAATAAAGAGTGATTCCAACAACGGCAAATTAAATATAGTTGCTACAACCGGGATGATTGCCGATATGGTTTCTGTAATCGGTGGTGAGAATGTAGAAGTAAAGGGCCTTATGGGCCCCGGGGTTGATCCACATTTGTATAAAGCTAGCGCAGGTGATGTAGCTCTTCTGTCCAAAGCAGACGTGATTTTTTACAACGGGCTTCATTTAGAAGGAAAAATGGCTGAGATTTTTGAGCAAATGAACAAAAGGGGTATCAGCACAGTGGCAGTTACAGATGGCGTGAATCTCAATGATCTTTTGGCTCCTCCCGAATTTAAGGGGAATTATGATCCGCATATCTGGTTTGATGTTGATCTATGGTCAGACACAGTAGGGACTGTAAAAGAGACATTAATAAAAATGGATCCGGAAAACACTCAGCAATATAATAAAAATGCAGAGGCTTATTTAGAAGAATTATCTGAGTTAAATGAATATGTGCAAGAGAGAGCTAATAGCTTGCCGGAAGATAAGCGTGTTCTTATAACTGCCCATGATGCTTTTAATTATTTCGGCAGAGGATACGGTTTTGAAGTGAAAGGTCTTCAAGGAATCAGCACTGAATCTGAAGCTGGTACCGCAGATGTACAGGGGCTAGCCGCGATTATCGTTGAACGACAGATACCCGCTATTTTTGTAGA
The DNA here is from genome assembly GCA_021604765.1 of Thermodesulfobacteriota bacterium. Classification (GTDB taxonomy): domain Bacteria; phylum Desulfobacterota_D; class UBA1144; order Nemesobacterales; family UBA2774; genus CR02bin9. The sequence continues at coordinate 11,857 of BQJP01000011.1, read as the reverse complement.
ATCGTCTGTACCTCCTAGATATATTGAGGCAGTACAAGCTGCTGTGAAATCCAAGGGGTTCGATGTAAGGGTTGGAGGTGAGCTGTTCTCTGATGCAATGGGCAATCCTGGAACTCCTGAAGGTAACTACATAGGAATGGTACGCCACAATATAAATACAATTGTCGATGCCCTGGGGCAAGGTGGAGAATCTTGATGAGTGCAGAAGATTCAAAGAGGAACAAAATATGAGTACAAATGCAATAGAAGTAGAGGATCTAACCGTAGCTTATAAGGACAAGCCAGTGCTGTGGGACATTGATTTAACAGTGCCCGAAGGCGTGTTGATGGCCATAGTGGGTCCAAATGGTGCAGGTAAGACAACTCTAATAAAAGCAATGTTAAATCTAGTAAATACCGCAGCTGGTCAGGTCAAGATTTATGGTGAGTCTTCTTCCGACCAGCGCCGACTTATAGGTTATGTCCCTCAGAGGGGTAGTGTGGATTGGGATTTTCCAACCAGCGTGAAAGACGTAGTGATGATGGGGCGTTATGGTACTTTGGGCTGGATGAAACGTCCAGGCAAAAAAGAGCAGGATTTAGCTTTGCAAGCGCTTGATAAGGTGGGCATGGCTCAATTTGCGGATCGTCAGATAAGTCAACTCTCTGGTGGACAGCAGCAGCGGGTATTCTTGGCGCGCGCTCTTGTTCAGGATGCCCAGGTCTATCTCATGGATGAGCCTTTTCAGGGTGTCGATGCGACTACAGAGCGAGCGATAGTATCTCTACTTCAGGAACTACGGGGGTCTGGTAAAACTGTTGTTGTCGTCCACCATGATCTTCAAACAGTGCCTGAATACTTTGATTGGACTGCACTCTTAAATGTAAGGCTCATTGCAAGCGGTCCGGTACAGGAAGTGTTTACAGAAGACAACCTTCGTCTTACTTATGGTGGACGTGTTTCTTTCCTAAAGCAAAACGGTCAGAATAGTATATCCAATTTGGATCAGAAAACGGGGTAGGGGAATTGGATTTATTTGCACTCTTAAATGATCTTCTCTTCGATTACACACTAAGAACAGTTGCTCTTGGTTCTGCAGTTCTAGGTATAGTTAGCGGCGCCCTTGGTTCATACGCGGTCCTTCGGAAGCAAAGCCTGTTAGGTGATGCTATGTCACACGCTGCTTTGCCAGGAATTGCGATTGCTTTTCTTCTTACCGGAAGCAAGCAGTCACTGGTTCTGATATTAGGTGCAGCCATAGCAGGCTGGATAGGAACCCTGTTTGTTATGAGTATAGTCCGCACTACTAGGATAAAGTTTGACAGTGCTCTGGGTCTAGTTCTCTCTGTGTTCTTTGGCTTCGGACTTGTCTTGTTAACAATTATTCAGAAGAGACCCGATGCAACTCAAGCGGGGCTTGATAAATTCCTCTTTGGACAAGCAGCTGCACTTCTTGAACGTGATGTAATTACTATGGGAATCCTTGGTGCCATTGCAATACTTACAATGATGGTGTTCTGGAAGGAATTCAAACTGCTTAGTTTCGATCCGGACTTTGGCGCAACTCTTGGCTTTCCGATGAAGTTTCTTGATATACTGCTGACCACTTTAATTGTTCTTGCAATAGTATTGGGTTTGCAGACAGTTGGAGTTGTTTTGATGAGCGCAATGATAGTTGCGCCTGCGGCAGCGGCAAGACAGTGGACGGATCATCTTGGTACAATGGTATTTCTATCCTCATTATTTGGCGCATTGGCAGGAATAGTCGGCGCGCTTTTAAGTAGCAGTATATCGCGGCTACCCACAGGTCCTACAATTGTTCTCTGCATAAGTGCAATAGTTCTAGTCTCGCTGTTTTTAGCCCCGAGGCGAGGGCTTGTATGGAGTTGGTATAGAGATAGAAAAAATAGGGGTAGACTTCACATTGAAGCGATTTTAGAAGGCCTATATTCTTTAGCTTCATCTCATAAAGATCTGGAGCATCCACATTCAATTGCAGTATTGCAGTTAATGGGTTCTGGAAAAGTTGGTGTTGAAAGTAGTTTGAAAATACTCGAAGATCGAGGACTGGTGAAATCTGTGAATTCAGATGAGTGGGCACTTACAAAAGCTGGTATCCAAGAAGCTCGGGATAAAATAAAAATAAGAGAAGGTACTAACTGATGACTTTTGAGCAGTTTGAGATACAGCTTATTGCATCAGTGGTTGCCGCAGCTTGCGCTATACCTGGTGTTTTTCTAGTACTCCGAAGGATGGCTATGATGAGTGATGCGATTAGTCATGCAATACTTTTAGGAATTGTCCTTGCGTTCTTTGTAATTCCAGATGTTTCCTCCCCAATTCTTATTATAGGAGCCGCCCTTAGCGGAGTTCTTACCGTTAGCCTTGTTGAGCTTCTAAATAAAACAAGACTTGTGAAGGAAGACGCATCTATTGGTCTAGTATTTCCAGTGCTTTTTAGTATCGGTGTGATTTTGATTGCTCGCTATGCATGGAATGTGCATTTAGATGTGCATGCTGTGCTTTTGGGTGAGCTCGCATTTGCCCCTTTTGACCGACTTATTTTATTCGGTAGCGATATCGGCCCAAAGTCTCTTTATGTAATGGGAGCAATCTTAATTTTGAATCTTATTTTTATTTCTCTTTTTTATAAAGAACTTAAAATTGCGACTTTTGATGCCGGGCTTGCGGCTGCTTTGGGTTTTTCTCCGGGGCTTATTCACTATGGGCTTATGAGCCTAGTCTCGGTTACAGCCGTAGGCGCTTTTGACGCAGTTGGATCGATTCTGGTTGTAGCACTAATGATAGCTCCTCCCGCAGCAGCATATTTATTGACGGACAATCTTACAAAAATGATTGTAATTAGCGTCGTATTGGGAATTGTGAGCTCTATTTCTGGTTTTTGGCTTGCTATTTACCTCGATGCAAATATTGCAGGTGCTATGGCGACAATGTCTGGGGTTTTATTCGTTATAGTTTTCCTATTTGCACCTGAAAGAGGAATAATTGCAATTGCCAGGCGAAGGTCGGATCAAAGATGGGAATTCGCCGGGAAGATGATCGCTATACACCTTTTAAATCATGAGGGGACCCCTGATGAAGAGCAGGAATCTCAAATTGAGCATCTTAAGCAAAACCTCAGATGGAAAGAAAATTTTGTCAAACGTGCAGTGAATTATTCAGCTAGTAGTGGGCTGGTATTAGTAAGCGGTAGCAGGCTTGTTTTAACTGATCGGGGCAGGGAATATGCAAAAGAATCTATCTTGGATGACTGATTAGATGATTAATCCTGTTCAGATAAGTTTCCTTTTCTATTTTTCAGCAACTGCATTATAAGCGACAGTAGAACGATGCCTTTATTGCCATCGTCATCATCTTTAAGAGATTGTATGTAATCCATATTATCTTTTACTGACTCATCTTCGGGTGCAATTTGGAGAGCAGCTCTAAGCACTTCAAGTGCGTCATCATACCACCCTTTCTCTGCCAACGATAATGCTAGAGAATTATATGCTGGTATAAATCCCGGAGAAGCCCCAATTACTTCTCTGAATTTAGCCGCTGATTCGTCAATCCATCCAAAATCAAAATAACAATTTCCTATAGATAGGTGGGCCCAATTATCATTAGGGCATATTTCTACGTGTTTCCTAAATTCTAAGAGTGCTTCTCTGGTCCATCCCATATCGAAGTAACATAGTCCTAGTTGATAATAAATCTCATCCTTTATATAATCCAATTCCGAATTTGAATCTAGGCATTCCTCAAAATTCCTCAGCGCATCTTCGTATAATCCTGTGGTTCTATAAGCAAGTGCCAGGTGCCATTTCGAAAAGACATGATCAGGATCGATCTCAAGCGCTTGCTCGAAAGCTTCAATAGACTCAGAATATCTACTCATTCTGGACAGAGTAATACCCAGCTGAGTCCATATATATGGATCTTCAGAATTTAAGTTCAAGGATTTCTTGAAATATTTAATAGAGATTTCAAAGTCTTCCATCGCGTCATAAGTGAGAGCTATGGAAAGATATACATCAGGATCATAAGGTGCAATCTCAGTTGCTTTAGTTAGTTCTTTAAGAGCTTCTTCGAAACGTCCCGCTTCTTTGAAATCGTCAGCTTTGTTAAGCAGTCTTTCTAGCCTGCCCATTTTTTGCTCCGTATCCTTTCGGTATTCAAATTCAGTAAAGAATATGTTCTGTTACTCTGAATGTCAACAGTCTATGTATTTATATAAATTCTTGAAATAATTTATGAGTATATAAGGTGTAAAAAAGCATTCAATGTGATTCTATGCTATTGACAGCAAATGTATAAATTATTCACAGGACTGCAACTTTTTTGCTCTAATTTCATCGAAAGATTAAAGTTAATAAAAATATTATCCAGAGGATTCAAAATTTTATGAATGTAGTAATTATTGGTAACGGCGTTACTGGAGTGTCTGCCGCTATCAGAATCAGGCAGTTACAACCAGACTGGAAAATTACAATGATTTCAGGCGAGTCTGAATATCATTACTCAAGACCCGCGCTTATGTACATCTTTATGGGCCACATGGGCTATAAGAATACTAAGCCATATGAAAACAGTTTCTGGCCCAAAAATGATATCCATCTTATACGTGACTGGGTAACTGAAATAGATACGGGTTCAAAAAGGCTCCTTATGCAGAAGCTGGACCCGATTTATTACGATAAACTTCTCATCGCAACCGGGTCTAAATCAAATAAGTTTGGCTGGCCCGGACAGGATTTAAAAGGGGTGCAAAGTTTATATGATTTGATGGATCTTAGAGAACTCTATGAGAATACCCAAGAAGTAAAAAATGCTGTAATCGTCGGTGGTGGGCTTATAGGAATCGAGCTTGCAGAGATGCTCCATTCAAGAGGATTGCACGTTACGTTCCTAGTAAGAGAAAAATCATATTGGGATAATGTTCTGCCCGCAGAAGAGTCTTCCATGATAAACAATCTGATTAAGCAAGAAAATATGGAGCTTTTACTGGAGAGGGAACTTAAAGAAATAATTGATGATGGAAATGGAAGAGTGGGCGGAGTAATTACTAACAAAGGCGAGAAGATAGATTGTGGTCTAGTCGGACTTACCGCTGGCGTTAGTCCTAATTTAGACCTAATTAAAGAGTCAAACATCCCGGGTGGTCGAGGCATATTAGTTGACGGTGGTCTGAGAACTCAAATTGAGGATATATATTCGGCGGGCGACTGTGCTGAGATTGTTACAGAGGGCGAGGGTAGAAACCTTATTCAGCAAGTGTGGTATACAGGGAAAATGCAGGGGAAAGTTGTGGGTGAAACAATTGCCGGAATGGATAGCGTTTATGATCCGGGTATCTGGTATAACTCGGCAAAGTTTTTAAATCTTGAGTATCAAACATATGGCCAGGTAAATAACGCACAAGGACTCTTGAGCATTCCAGGTGAAAAGAATCTTTACTGGGAGCATCAAAACCATCTTCATTCTCTTCGCTTGGTTCATAATGGCAATGAAATCTTGGGAGTAAATGTGATGGGACTCCGCTATAGTCATAAAATTTGTGAGAGTTGGGTAAGAGATAAAAGAACTCCGGACTATGTGTTGGACAATTTGTTTCAGGCTAATTTTGACCCGGAATTTTTCAAAAGATATGAATCAAATATTGTGGGCACTCTTAAGGAGCAGATTATATGATTGAGTCCAGAACTCTTGATTACGATTATGATGAGGAAAACCTTGGATTTCAAGAACCTCCTATAGTTGAAACTAAGCCATTATCATTATATGAAAAATTATCACTCGGATTAGTTGGTCTCGGTGTTCTATTGTTTGTAATCTTATTATTTAATAGTCCGCTCAGAGGAACCTGGTCAGGTTTCTTTTTGGCTTTCGGACCTTTAACAATTGGAGGCGCGCTATATTTTTGGCTGAGCTATAAAGACACAGAGCCGGGTATCAAGAATGACGGCAATTTTTTCAGAAATATTACTTCCAGAGGTTACCTGGGCTGGATAGCGGGCATTCTTATGACGGGGTTCTATATAATCTTATACTGGTGGCCTCAATATCTAGAGGGTGGGGTGAGGCTCCTTGATCCACAAGCTCAGCTTATTTCCGGAGCTCCAGCTAATCATTGGTTTTTATATGGATTTATATATACATTAGCAGTGCTAGTTTTTGGCGTAAGGATGCTGATGAAGTACAGGGGGAACCGTTATCAGCAGATTAGAACCCTATCAGTAATGACTGTTCAGCTTGGATTCGCATTTCTAATCCCTAATATTTTAAAGCTTTTTAGTCAGCCTGAGTTTTACTTTTCATACTTCTGGCCTCTTAAATACGATTACCTATTTCCTAGCTCTATAAGCTATTTTACAACTAGCTCAGCTGGGCTTGGACTATTTTTTGTGTTCTGGGGTTTGGTAATGAGTTTTGTCGCAGTTCCGGTACTTACATATTTCTTCGGCAAAAGGTGGTACTGCTCCTGGGTTTGTGGATGTGGCGGGCTTGCTGAAACAATGGGTGATCCCTGGAGGCAGCTATCAGATAAATCCACCAGAGCATGGAGAATTGAGCGCTGGATGATTCATTCTGTACTGGTGTTTATTGTTATTGTGACTGCGGCTCTTTGGATAAACTCGTTTACTGAAGGAAAGGTGCTCGGAAGCTTTTCAGGCGCCGCAGCTAAATGGTATGGATTTTTTATAGGAGCTATTTTTTCTGGTGTTGTAGGTGTTGGTTTCTATCCTCTTATGGGAAGCCGAGTATGGTGCAGATTCGGATGTCCTTTGGCTGCTACACTAGGAATTTTCCAGCGTTATTTTTCACGGTTTAGGATTACAACAAACGGTGGACAATGTATGTCCTGCGGGAACTGCTCAACATACTGCGAGATGGGAATTGACGTTAGAGCATATGCTCAACAAGGGAAGAACATAGTTAGGGCTTCATGCGTTGGCTGCGGCGTATGCAGCGCGGTTTGCCCAAGAGGGGTATTGAAGCTTGAGAACGGAAACACTTATGGTGACCGTTTTGAAGGCTCCGCAAGACCAATTCAAGCCTTTATAGATTCTATGAAGCATGTGTGATATTTGTAATCACTCCAAAATTTTACTACTTATAGATTACAACGGATGTTATAGCCAGGCATTCTTCTATTGAACCACTAGAGAAAACCAATTAGAATCCAAGTTCATATGGATGATAGCATTCAAGTTGCAGTTCCAATACCGGGAGATGAATATTATTCCTACAGAGTTCCTGAGCATTTAAAGGAAGGGATTAAGCTTGGGAAAAGGGTTCTTGTGCCCTTTAGGAACAGAAAGTCTATCGGTTTTATCGTAGGCTTGGGCAACCCGCCGTCTGATATAAAGCTTAAAGATATATTAGACATTATAGACGAGGAGCCTTTATTTGATGAGAAGAGGCTAGAGTTTCTGAGATGGATATCTAACTATTATATTGCCTCACTAGGAATTGTGCTTAAAGCCGCTCATCCCGGTGGCTTAGGTGTGAGTCTGAAACGCCTAATTACAATTACAGAAAATGGAATAAATGCGCTAAATGCTGATAGGCTGACAAGTCATGAGACTCTGGTTTTAAATACAGTCTATAATTTTGGCGAAGTTACATCACAAAAACTTTTAACGTTAGTAGAGAATACCTCAAACGAACTATTGAATTCCTTTAAGAGGAGGAATTTAATAGAATTCAGTTATGAACTTGCCTCTGATAGTAAGATTAAAACAGAAAAAATAATAGTAGCCGGAGATGGTGCAAGTCTAGATAGTAAATCTCTTCAGAGAAAGCACGCTAAGGCTGAAATACTTGAATATGTTCTTACTCACAGAAAGGTTACACTTGTGGATTTAAAGGAGATATTCGGAAATGTTGTGGCTCATTTGCCCTGGCTTGAAGAAAAAGAGTTTATTAAAATTGAACATCAGGAAATATCTAGAAACCCATTCTCCGAGATCAAAGTCTCAAATGAACCCCCTCCAAATCTTAATTTAGATCAAGACATTGCATATAAAAAAATAGTTGAGGCTGTGAGCCATGAAGAATTTAGCCCGTTTTTATTACATGGGGTTACTGGTAGTGGGAAGACCGAAGTATATCTTAGAGCAATTGGCGAGGTTATTAAAAAAGGAAAAGAAGCGCTTGTCCTAGTGCCTGAAATATCGCTAACTCCTCAGCTTGTAAAGAGATTCAGATCTCGTTTTGGAAATCAGGTGACGGTTATTCACAGCGCTCTATCAGACGGGGAGCGTTTTGACGCGTGGAGAATGGCTAGTAGGGGAGAGGTGAAGGTTGTTATTGGAGCCAGGTCAGCCATTTTTGCACCATTAAAAAATCTTGGAATCATTATTGTTGATGAAGAGCATGAGACGAGTTATAAGCAAGAAGAGTCGCCTGCTTACAACGCGCGGGATTTGTCTTTAGTGCTTGGCAGAATGACCGGATCTGTTGTTGTGCTCGGATCTGCTACACCTTCTGTAGAAACTTACAGTAATGCCTTAAAAAGTAGATACGGTTATCTCTCTATGCCTCTTAGGGTAGAAGATAAGTCCATGCCTAAAATACAAGTAATCGATATGAAGAATGAGAATGACACTATTTTTTCAGAAGCTCTAAAACAGTCTATTCTTAATAACTTCGAAGAAAACAAGCAGACAATCTTATTTCTTAACCGAAGGGGGTATTCAGGATTATTAATTTGCCATGCCTGCGGAGAAATTCTTAAATGTCCTAACTGCACAGTTTCTCTAACCTATCACGCTGGGGATGATTCTATCAAATGTCATATGTGCGGACTTTCTGAGAAATCAATGCCCGACTGTAGTAAATGCGGTGAGCATATGAGAGGGCTAGGTATAGGAACTCAAAAAGTAGAAGAAGAAGTCAAAAGGATTTTACCAAAAGCAACAGTTGCAAGAATGGACAGAGATACTGCCAGTGGAAAGAACAAACTGCTCAAACTATATTCACGGCTTGAGCGCGGAGAGATAGATGTTCTCATCGGTACACAGATGGTTGCCAAGGGACACGATCTCCCCGGGGTAACCTTAGTGGGAGTAATTTCAGCGGACATATCTCTTGGCATACCTGATTTTCGCTCAGGAGAGAGGACTTTTCAGCTTGTTACTCAGGTGGCGGGTCGCTCTGGTCGCGGCGATCATCCAGGCAACGTTATAGTTCAGACTTTCAATCCCGAGCATCCCAGCATTACTTATGCGACACATCAGGATAGCAAGGGGTTTTTAGATGAAGAGATAAAACTGAGAGAAGAACTTAAATATCCTCCGTATTCAAGACTAGTAAATGTCAGATTCTCGGGAAGGTTTGAAGCAGAAACCGAGAATGTCGTTAGCCAATCTGACAAATTGGCTCGTAAAATGATTTCGAAGCTACCCATGGGGGCGCTAGAGATAATAGGGCCTTCTCCATGTCCTATATATAAAATTAGAAACCGCTTTCGTTTCCAGATGCTTCTTAAGTCTACTAATGCTGGCATTATCCACAGTTTTTCTAAACAGTTTCTTGCATCTATTTCAAAAATCTCATCTAATGTGAGATGTTCTGTCGATGTAGATCCTTACTACTTCAGCTAGTTCTGAATTTGCAGGATTAGATAAACGCACTCTTGTATTATTTAGAGTGAAACTTTGTGGTAGAATCTACTTGTCAGTTTATTGTATTTAAGGGATGGGTATAATTCACTAGCAGGAGATCAGACTATGCCTAAAAAGCAAACTAGAGCAAGAGGTAAAAAGAAAGAGCCCGAAATTGATCTAAGTGATCTCAGCCGGGCAGGGGAACACTTTATAACTAGTGCTGCTGAGTTTGTTGTAGGGGCAGGGTTTGCCATTAAAGGTGCCAAAGATCTGCTAAATAATGAAGAGGGCAGACAATTCCTAAGGGACTTACCTTCTAAGGCTGCAGGAAAGGGGTTTGAGTTTTTAACAGAAGTTACCGAACAACTAAAAGAGAAAGAAAAGAATAAATCTAAGAGAAGCCGTAGAAATAAAAGCAGGAAGATAGAAGTTGAATAGAGTTTTACCCAACCCGGAAAACGCCCAGAATGTTCTCGAACGCTACAAAGAAACCTACAAAAGAGTACCGTCTAAAAAAGCCGAGATTCTAAAAATACTTTCGTCCTATAGTTGTTTTCTGGGAAGAGTGATTTTAACAGACCCATATGTGCTTGAATACCTCAGCCAGCCAAAAAATATCAAGAATAAGAAAACAGCGAATCAAATTCTTAAAGAAACAGATGCAATTAGAAAGAACATTGAGACAGAGGACGCCCTTGGTTCCCAATTAAGGCAGTATAAGTACCGAGAATTCTCAAGAATCATATACAGAGACATTATGGGCCTTTGCCCCTTTAGCGATGTTATGGAAGAGCTTTCTGATCTCTCAAGCGGTATAGTGGAGTCTGTGCTCAGGTTTTACAGTGAGGAATTAGATACGAAGTCTCATGGAGAGTTTGTTGTATTAGGCATGGGGAAACTTGGCGGAAGAGAGCTTAACCTAAGCTCAGACATAGATTTGATTTATGTCTACCGTGACAATGGGGATCCGAATCCTTTTTATAAACTAGCCGAGAAAATGACCAGGTTGTTAAGCGCCCTAACCGAAGATGGTTTTCTTTACAGAGTTGATTTAGCTCTTAGGCCAGGTGGGAGCAAGAGTACTGTGGCTGTTCCGATCGAAGGAGCAGTTGAGCACTATTTCTACTGGGGGGATACCTGGGAGAGGGCTGCTATGATAAAAGCAAGACCTATTGCCGGGGATATCTCATTGGGCGAGGAATTTATTAAAGACATAGAGCCCTTTGTGTATAAAAAGTTTCTTGATTATCAATCGATTGAAGAATTAAAAGATATGAAGACTAAGCTCGATAAACTTCAAAAAAAGTGCGATGTTAAGCTTGGGAAAGGCGGAATTAGAGAAATCGAGTTTTTTATTCAAGCCCTTCAGCTGGTTAATGCGGGCGAGGTTCATAGCATTAGGGAAAGAAATTCGATTTTAGCTCTTAATAAACTTAGAAAAGTGAATATTATTGATGAAAATGTTTTTGAATCTTTAACTTCATCATATCTCTTTCTCAGAAAAGTTGAACATATGATTCAGCTTGTAGATGAAAGACAGACTCATAAAATTCCGGAATCTTCTGAAGATATTAATATTTTGGCAAAGAGGTGTGGTCTAGAAGATAAAGACCAGTTTGAGGATCTTTACCAAGAGAATACCTCTAGTGTTTCTAAGATATATACGCATCTGTTTTTTGATCCCTCTCAGCAAACTGAAGAATTTGGAAAAGAGTTTTGGGAACTTGCCGATTTCTTGACTTCTGGAAATATTGAAGAGGCCGAAGCGGTAGAAAATCTTGGCAAATTAGGCTTCAAAAATCCTGAAAGTGCTATCGACATCTTTTCAAAATTGCTTGATGCCAGATTGGGGGCTTTAACTCAGGGGGGCAAGCTGATTACTAAGAAAGTTATACCGGCCTTTCTTGGAGAAATACTTAAATCTTTTGATCCTGATTCTGCACTTGTGAACCTTGAGAGGTTCATTTCAGGAATAGGATGGAGATCATCAATATATTCAGTACTTCTTGAAAATCCTGAGATAATCAAATTATTAGCCCGACTATTTTCTACAAGTGGATATCTTTCTAATTTCCTTATAAGGCACCCCGAATATCTTGATGTTATAACTTTAAGAGATGTGCGAACAGAATTTGCTTCTAAGAAAGAAATGCTTGAGAGTCTTCAGGAGAGCATTAAAGAAGCGACTGATGACGAAGATAAGCTCGATGCAATAAGAAAGTTCCGGCACGTTGAAACATTAAAGATATGCCTTAGAGACTTA
>BQJP01000010.1 GCA_021604765.1 Thermodesulfobacteriota bacterium | reverse complement strand
ATTCAATTGAGCCATACAGTTGAGTCATACAGTAAATTTATTTGAATTACCTTGACACAAAGTACCACAACTGGTAGCTTGTAAGTAATTACTTACTTACAGCCTACTGGGATATAAAAAAATGTCAACAGAAAAAGCCGCAGAAAAATCGAATAATGCTTTGCCAGAAAAAACAAACACCCGAGAAAAGATACTTGAAACAGCAATTGAACTTTTTGCTGCAAAAGGATTCAATGGTACTACAACAAAAGAGATTGCCGAAGCTGCTGAGGTAAATGAATCCCTTATATTCAGACATTTTTCAACAAAGAGAGAGCTTTATGGCGCAATTATTGAAAAAAAGATTGATGATGAACCGGGAATAGAACTTCCACTTCAAACTTATAAAGACACAAAAGATGATCATTTAATCTTTAAATCCATAGCAGAAAGAATGTTAGATAAATGCGGAAACGACTCGAGCTTTATAAGACTTCTTCACTTTAGTGCACTAGAAGGTCATGAGCTATCCGACATGTTTTTTAGTACCTATGTAGAGTATATAGATATGTTACTTTGTGATTACATTGAAGGCAGAATAGCCGAAGGAGCCTTTAAGAAGGTGCATCCCCTATGCGCTTCTCAGGCATTTATAGGAATGGTTGTAAATCATATAATTGTACAAGAGCTCTTTGGAGGAAAGAAGAGAAATAAAATTAATAACGACGAGCTTGTAGAAACTTTCGCAACTGTCTTTCTAAGCGGAATAAAAACCAAATAGGGAATTGAGGCATCTGACAGCAGAACAATAAATATTTACTGAATCCAAGCCAAATCAATTAACATTTTTCGAGAGGAAAACAAATGGAATCTTATAGGACGAGTTTTTTAAGTATCATAACAATAGCGATTTTCTTACTAATTCAAACATCTAATTCATTCGCTCAAGCACCCCCTGCTGCACCTGTGGTTGTGCAGGAAGTTCAGGAAGAAACTCTCCAAAAACCTATAACACTTGTAGGGGCCGTTGAACCGGATAAGAGAAGCACTATAGCAAGTGAAATAGAGGGTCTAGTCGAAAGCATGCCAGCAAAAGAGGGAACTTTTGTTAATAAAGGAGATACCATTGCTCAATTTAATACTAGAACTCTGGAGATAGATTTAAATGAAGCTAAAGCAAACAAAAGAGAATCACAAGCCCGTTACAACCTTGCCAAAAAGAACTTGGATCGTTTTCAGGAACTTGAAAAAAAGGGAGTTGCTTCAACACAGCAACTCCAAGACGCAGAATCTGAAAAATCTGCCTGGGGAGCCCGGATATCACAATCCCAAGCGCAGATTGATGGTTATGCATACGATATAGAGAAATCAAAAATATCAGCCCCTTTCAGTGGCTATATAACTGAAGAATTTACTGAGATCGGCCAGTGGGTTCAGAAGGGTGGTCCAGTTGTTGAACTAATAGATATTGAAGTTGCTGAAATTAAGATAGATATGCCCGAGCGATATATAAGTAAGGTCAAGAAGGGCTTAAAAGTAAATGTAAATTTCGATGCCTTAACAGATTTAAAGCTGGAGGGCGAAATCACATCACTAGTTCCCCAAGCCGACAGAGAATCCAGGACTTTCCCTGTAAAAATAATGTTGGACAATAAAGAGGGAATTATTAAAAGCGGAATGGTGGCGCGTGTCTTTTTTCCTATAGGTGAGCCTGCCACAGTGAAACTTGTGCCCAAGGACGCAATCGTCACACAAAACAATGCCAACTTTATATACATTGTAAATGAAGGTACTGCACAACCGCTTCCTATTAGCACAGGGATGGCATATGAGGACAGAATTGAAGTCATAGGTCCTGTTCAAACCGGACAGTTAGTAGTAGTTAAAGGCAACGAGAGATTAATGCCGAACCAACCGGTAAAAATCATTAATGACAACGATCAGGAAACGAAAAAGGTTAACTAACTAAATAGAGAGCAAGAGGACTTAGATGAAATTAGTTGATGTATCTATCAAGAAACCCGTTAGTGTCGCAGTCGGAGTAATTTTTGTAATACTCTTTGGATTTATTGCGCTATTTAACATTCCCGTCCAACTTACCCCTGATGTAGATAAACCAACCATCACAGTAAGCACTTTCTGGCAAGGAGCAAGCCCTCAGGAAGTAGAGACAGAGGTAATTCGTGAGCAAGAAGACGAGCTAAAAACCCTTAACGATCTTGTTGAGATGACAAGTGAGAGCCAGGACTCAAATGGAAGCATCGTTCTTGAATTCGATATTGGAACAGATATTGATGCTGCTGTAGTAGATGTGTCCAACAAATTAAATCAGGTAGAGGAATATCCGGATGATGTTGATCAGCCTGTAATTAGCACAACTGATGTTGGGTCAAGCGCGATGGCATGGTTTATCCTAAAGCCCAAAGAAGGAAACAATGTAGATATTTACCAGTATCACGACTTTGCTGAAGACTTTATAAAACCCAGATTCGAAAGAGTATCTGGAGTTGGATCTTCCAATGTCTTCGGAGGTTACGAGCGTGAAATGCAGGTTATTGTTGATCCTAATGCTCTTGCCGCACGCGGTATAACACTCTCGGAGATGGCAGAAGCATTGAGGAGCCAGAACGATAACTACAGCGCGGGGGATTTTGACGAAGGGAAAAGAAGATACATTGTCAGAACTGTTGGAGAATATCAGTCACCTGAAGATATAGAAAACGTAATAATAACAAGAAAGAACGGTGCCCCAGTTTATGTAAGAGATGTTGCTAGAGTTCAACTTGGTTACAAAGATGCCGAGTACGCTGTACGCCAAAATGGAGAGCCTGCTATTGCGATTAATGCTGTTAAAGAAAGTGGAGCTAATACAATTGAAGTTATGGCTGGTCTTATGGAAGCAATGGAGGAGCTTAACGCAGGGGAGCTTCAAAAACTGGATCTTACATTTTTCAATGTATATGAAGAAACAAGCTACATCATAAGTGCAATCGACCTTGTTCAACAAAACTTAATCATCGGTGGTCTTCTGGCGGTATTAGTTCTGCTTTTCTTTTTAAGAAGCGCAAGCAGTACTCTCATCGTCGCCACAGCTATTCCTATTAGCATAATAGGCACATTTGTTGTCATGTCGGCGCTTGGTAGAACTATTAATGTCATAAGCCTTGCAGGAATGGCTTTCGCAGTAGGTATGGTAATAGACAACTCGATTGTTGTTCTTGAAAATATCTACCGGCATATGCAAATGGGCAAATCCCGTATCCAGGCTGCGTATGACGGCACAGTTGAGGTGTGGGGAGCGGTGCTTGCGAGCACACTTACAACGGCAGCGGTATTTATCCCGGTAATTTTCGTCCAGGATCAAGCTGGTCAGTTATTCCGAGATATCGCAATTGCTATTAGTGTTTCTGTAGTATTGAGTTTAATAGTATCTATTACGGTAATACCGACTGTCTCAGCAAAAATTCTAAGTGTAGTAAAACCTAAAGCTGGGAAGAACTTCACAAACCTCTGGGGGCTTACAAAAACAGCAGATGCAATTTCAATGGGAATCTCAAATCTGGTAAGACGGATACTCTCCAGCACCACAACCCGGCTGGTCGTAGTATGCAGTTTCACCATTGGTGCGATAGTACTTAGTTGGCTCATGGTTCCAAAGACGGAGTATCTACCAGAAGGCAACCGCAACTTGCTATTTGGCATATTAATCCCCCCGCCAGGCTACAACATCGGTGAATTTACAGATATCGGGAAACAGATAGAAAACGATCTCCGCCCTTATTGGGAAGCTGAGGTGGGATCTCCTGAGGCAGAAAAACTTGATGGACCGCCTATGAACAACTTCTTCTATGTTGCGACAGGACGTCAAGCGTTCATGGGATCACGAGCTAAAGAGTCCGACAAAGTAAAAGGTTTAATGACTCCTATGCAAAATTCATTAAGAAAAATCCCCGGCATGATTTCTATTGTTAGTCAATCAAGCATTTTCCAAAGAGGCATTGGTGAAGGAAGATCCATCAATATTCAGATTACTGGCCCTGAGCTCGAAAAATTAGTGGGTATAGCTCAAAACGTATTTTTTACAGCAATGGAGAAGATTCCTGGAGCCCAGGTGCGCCCGATTCCGAGTCTTGATCTTGGGAACCCGGAAGTCCAACTTATATTGAACAGAGAACGGGCATCCGATGTTGGCATTTCAAACCAGGAACTTGGCTTTCTGTTAAACACCCTTGTAGACGGTGCCACAGTCAGTGAATTTCAAATCAACGGAGATGAGATTGACTTAACACTTAGAGGAGAAGACCAATACGCCAGCCGCACTCATGAAATTGAAGATCTCATGATCAATACAGAAAGCGGTAAAATGCTTACTCTCGGATCAATTGCTGACGTGAATGTAACAACTGGTCCAGAGCAAATAAACCATTATGAACGACAAAGAACAATTGCAATCTCTGTGATACCTCCTGAGGAAATGCCTCTTGAGTCAGCAATTGATCTCATAAATGACGAGATATTATCTCCTTTAAAAGAAAGTGGGCAAATTTCTGGCGCCTACGATGCAATCCTCACTGGTTCAGCTGATGATCTAAGTAAAACAAGGGAAGCTCTTCAGTGGAATTTCATATTGGCGGCCGTGATCGCTTTTCTTCTCATGGCATCTTTATTTGAGAGTTTCCTCTATCCTCTGGTTATTATGTTCAGTGTTCCGCTTGCATCCTTTGGAGGATTCTTGGGGCTATTTGTCCTAAACTTTTTCATATACATGCCGCTCAACGTACTTACTATGCTAGGTTTTGTAATCCTGATAGGTATTGTGGTTAACAACGCAATTCTAATTGTTCACCAAGCTCTAAATAACATGAGAGAACACGGCATGGAAAACAAAGAGGCTATTGTTGAGTCAGTAAGGTCAAGAATAAGACCAATCTTTATGAGTACAACTACAAGTGTGTTTGGAATGCTTCCACTCATCTTGCTCCCGGGATCCGGATCAGAGTTCTACCGCGGTTTGGGAAGTGTTGTGGTAGGCGGATTATTAGTATCCACGCTCTTTACTCTTATCTTGGTGCCTTCAGTTTTCAGCCTAGTTTTAGATGCTAAGATTTATGTTTCAAATCTCTACATGAAATTTCATGGAAGGAAGGAGTCTCCAGTTTAAAGAACAGAGATTTACACCAGTTTTATTTATCTCCTTTATAAAGATTTCTATTCCAGATAGGTTCAAATGCTGAATTAATATTTATACCTTCAATATCCTCGAATTTAAGTGGTCTCGGATCCGGTATTTTGCCATCTTGATAGTCCTTCATTAATTTAATTACCTTTTTTGCCACATTTTCGCTAGGTGGCCAGTAAACAGGACCATTCAAAATCCTCGGCAATTTCATCCTGCTTACAACCCCTACAGTATTGTGTTTCTTTAGATAATTTTCTAGTTCCGTTTCAGAATGAATATTGATTAATGGATTTTCAGATTTAGGAGAATCAAAGGTTACGTTAATATGGGTTTTCTCTAAAGCGTTATCAGAAGCATTTAGTAGATAGTATTCCTCTGCTTTACCCGCAATTTCCAACATTAGACCAACAATATCAAGTGATACCACAACTGTACTAGAGTTTTCTATTTTCCCATTTAGTTTTTGGTGCCAATTTTGTGGGGTATGAAATTTTACTACGTGTAAGCCAATCTGACTAGGTATATCGCTATTAAGCCATTTCTGCCATATGAGGTCAGAAACTGTAGCACAAACTTTATTTTCTTCATTATAAAAAAGCTCCAAATCTATAGTATTTTCTACCCTTGGAACACTAGTATTTAATATTGATATGGATTTAACAACTGGCAATAGGTAGATCAGTGATTGAAAAGCATCTGAAACCGTCTGCTTTAATCCTTGTTTGGTAAGACCTGTTAAATTTAACGCTCTTAATCCGCCTTCTTTGGCTCTACGAATCGCATCTGAAGTATACCCACTTGAAGATACAAAAATCCCTTGGTTAACGGGGATATTAATGTCCTTCAATTTTCCTATAAAAGCATCGATTTTCCCTGTTCCAATTTTCCTTTTTTCATTTTTACATTCTATGGCTATTCTGATTGGGTATCCCGCTATACCCCCAGAAAGTAATACATCTATTTCACGCTTCCTATTTCCGTCTTTTGATTTCATGAATACATTTCTTTCTACTATAATGCCTGGTTGATTATGAAGATTTGCGATTATCTCTTCTAGAATTCTACCTTTTTCTTTAGTACTAATATGATTCGCTTTCTTCTTATTTTGCATTCGCTTTTTTGACATATAACTTTACCAAAATATTATATCAACTTATCTTTTAGGATTTACGTATATTTATTTGATAAAATTCTAACACGATTTTCAGAATTTTTCTTAGATGGTAAAATGTATCGCCATTAACAAAACCTGGAGAAACAGATGCCCTACAGCCAAGAACTAAATACAGCAATTGAAGCTGTTAAGAAAGCCTGCAGTCTTTGTACAACCGTTCAAGCTTCGCTTGTATCAGAAGAGACGATGACAAAAAAAGATAAATCCCCGGTAACTGTAGCGGATTTTGGCGTACAAGCGGTTATATGTCATGAACTAAAAAAAGCTTTTCCAAATGACCCGATCGTAGCAGAAGAAGATTCAGCTGACTTAAAATCCAAAGAGGGCCGTGCTCTTACTAGAAAAGTCTACAAATACGCGTCAGCTGTCTTGCCTGAATTAAAAGAAGAAGATATCCACTCAACTATTGATAGTGGGGATTACGATGGAGGGCCTGAGGGCAGATTCTGGACCCTTGATCCTATAGACGGTACAAAGGGATTTTTGAGAGGCGAACAATACGCTATTGCGCTTGCTCTAATTGAAAATGGCGAAGTTGTCCTGGGTGTGCTTGGTTGCCCAAATCTACCTCAAAATTTAGAGGATGCGAACAGCAATAAAGGATTAATATTTAGTGCGATTAAAGGTGAAGGAGCATCAGTACAAATTATTAATGAGGATACGAATGATAAAATAGAAGTTTCAAATATTGATCATCCGTCCCTGGCGCCTTTTTGTGAATCTGTAGAATCAGCACATTCTTCACATTCAGATTCCGAACAGATAGCGCAGATTTTAGGAGTCACCGCCGAACCAATCAGAATTGACAGCCAGTGCAAGTATGCTGTGCTTGCTAGAGGAGATGCATCGATTTATCTCAGACTACCAACTCGAAAAGACTATACTGAGAAAATTTGGGATCATGCAGCCGGATATATCATTGTAAAAGAAGCGGGTGGTCAGGTATCAGATGTATCGGGGAAGGATTTAGATTTTTCTCAAGGTAGAACTCTATCAAACAACAAGGGTGTAGTAGGAACCAATGGAGAACTACACGACTTAGTCATATCTGCTGTGGTGGAAGTTCTTAATTCAGAATGAAGAAGACACGTCATTTAGATAAGAGATATCATCCTCTGACAACTCAAATTTAATAGCCTCGGCATTATCTCGAGCCTGCCCCACTTTTGTAGCGCCAGGAATAGTTACGATTGTACTACCATTAGAATTGATAACCCAATTTAGCGCAATCTGAGATGGAGTAACCTGATACTTTTTCGCAATACTCTTAA
This sequence comes from Thermodesulfobacteriota bacterium, assembly GCA_021604765.1. GTDB lineage: Bacteria > Desulfobacterota_D > UBA1144 > Nemesobacterales > UBA2774 > CR02bin9. The sequence continues at coordinate 66,685 of BQJP01000010.1, read as the reverse complement.
GCGCCTCAATAACTTGCGAGCTCTTCTTAAGTCTTCCCTTATTGAGCGAGGCGTAATATCTCCTAAATATATGCCGTTTATTAATCAAGTCAGGATTATCGTGAAATTTGCCCGTCAACAATCCTCTACCTAACGGAGAATATGCGATTAGTGATATGCCCAGTTCTTTTGCCGTATCTATGACGCCATTTCTTTCTATCTGTCTTTTTAATAGGCTATAATTAACCTGGTTTGAAACTAATGTAAGTCCATATTTTGAAAGCTCCTTATGAGCTTTACGCATCCTTCTTGCAGAAAAGTTGCTCACACCCACATATCTGACCTTTCCTAAATCAACCAACTTTGCCATTTCTTTCATCTGGGAGCTTATGGAAGAAAACGAAAATGAATTATGGATTTGGTAAAGATCAATCTTGTCAGTGTTTAAGGCTGAAAGCCTAGTATCTATAGAGGTGGTTATTGAACTAGATGTTCTTAAAACTGGCCACCATTTTGTAGCTATAACTATTTCATCTCTTTTTATTTTGAGGTCATCTATCGATTGAGAAAGTGCCCTCTCTGACTCACCCCAACCATATAGCTCTGCGGTGTCAAACCAGTTTATCCCACCTCTGATTGAGGTTTCAACAATAGCATTTATTTCACTCCTGCTAAGTGATGGCCACATTGCTCCGGATATGCCTCTGCCCCGGCTAAACTGAAGGCAGCCTAATCCAACAGGTGACACGAGTAAATCAGAATTGCCCAGTCTTCTTAAGTTATTAATAACGATAAGAACATCCTCACTTTTATATTCACTCTGTTTAACATATAATAGCCCTATGCCCACAGAAACCCGTATTATAGACCTTAGCATAAATATTGAACCCGCGCCCGGACCGGAACATCAGAAACTAGAAATAAAATACGAAACACATGAAGAAACTGCAGAGTATATGATGATGCGGTTTGAATGCGAGAAGGAAGATTTACCAAAGGGACTAGGATGGGCCAATGAATATGTCACCCTGGGTACTCATGTGGGTACCCACATGGATGCACCATGGCACTACCACCCCGAATCTGAAGGAGAACAAGCAAAGACGATAGACGAGCTTCCAGTTGAATGGTTTTATAATGACGGCGTTGTGATAGATATGCGCCATAAGAGACCTGGTGAGCTTATAACCAGCTGGGACTTAAAAAAATCTCTTCATGAAATCAAATATGACATAAACCCTTTTGACATTGTGCTTGTAATGACCGGTGCTGATGAACTCTGGGGAACTAAAGATTACTGGTCTCAATTTCCTGGGTTGTCTAGAGAATCAACTATCTGGCTTTGTGAGCAAGGGGTAAAAGTAATGGGCACAGATTCAGCAGGTTGGGACAGACCATTTTGGGCTATGGTTGAGGAATTTAAAGAAACAGGAGATTCAAGCGTAATATGGGGCGCTCATTTTGCCGGTATTGAAAAAGAGTATTGCCAAATTGAGAAGCTGACTAATCTAGACCAACTACCACCTTTTGGATTTAAAGTAGCTTGTCCTCCAATTAAGGTAATTAATGCAAGCGCAGGTTGGGTTAGACCAATTGCTATTATTGAAGAGTAGATATTTCTGCTTAATCCTTGGGTGATCCAAAGACCACAGTCCAGAAAGTCTTATATTTACTATCTTTATTATGAAAACAGGCTCCCCCAATCTCTGTAAAACTTTGCTTCATTATAATTTCACAATGATCTGGGCTTAATAGCCACGCAGCCACTACTTCTTCTGAATCTTCTCGACCGGCGGAGATATTTTCACCTACTGTAATCCAGTTATACCCTACTTCTTCAACCCTAAAGGAAACCCCTTTGCCATTTAAATCTTTGTGACTCACATAGTTTTTTGTAGCCATATCGACGGAATGATTTAAAGCCGCTCTTGCCAATGTAGGGTTCCAAGCAACATCACCGGCTGGCGTGAATATTTTATACCCACAGTTTCTACTGGACTTTCTGGCTCGGTTGATAAGTACCAGCATCTTTTCTTTAGTAACATCAAATTCCTCACAACGATAAGCATCATTTGCAAGGACGTACTGAATTTCATTTGATGCCCTGCAGCTAGATAGAATACAAATAAGCAATATTAATAGCAGTATCTTCTTCACTGATTAAAGTATACGCCTCAGAGCTCATCTATAGCAAATGAATTCTCTTATAAGAAAATGCGTCGTTTAAAAATATTAAAGTGTTAGTTCTTAGCCTGATTGCGCCAATGTTTATCAATAAACCTATCCCTGCCAGAACCGATACGATAGGATTTATAGTGTGCAGGTTTTTTGAGATAATACTTTTGATGATATTCCTCAGCATCCCAGAACTCATCAGCTTCGGTTACTTCGACAACAATAGGTTTGTCGAATCTTCCAGATTCATCAAGCTTCTTCTTTGAAGCTAGTGCAGATTTTTTCTGGGACACATTTAAATAGAAAATTCCTGGTCTGTACTGAGTGCCTCTATCATAGAATTGCCCGCCTGCATCAGTGGGGTCAAAAGTCATCCAAAATACAGAAAGCAATTTATCGTAAGTAACTTTCTTAGGATCATATATAATTTCAATCGCCTCTGTATGGCCTGTTTTACCATAAGAAACTTCTTTATATGTAGGCTCTTTCTCAGGGCCTCCAGTATATCCAACTGTGGTGGTAATTACACCATCTAAGTAATCAAAAGGAGGTTGTACACACCAGAAACACCCTCCGGCAAATACCGCTTTCTCATACTTATTGTTCTGTCTTGCCTCTTTGCGCTTAACTATCTCGGCTGTTTCGTCAATCGAGCCCGCGAATAGTTCGTAGACCTGCCCTAACAGAAAAAATGCGGCAAGTACTATTAATAATTTTCTCATTTAAGTCTCCTTTTTTTATTAATCTTTACTTCATATATAAGCCTAGTATGTTCATCGTTAGTATATACGAAGTTAGCATAAAATTGGTTTTATGTTCGGATTCAAACAGATAATACAGGGGAGTATATATATTCCCCCATTAAGAACATCATGAAATAAGCTAGTCAAATACCTCGAAAAAGGTATAGGGAGCGGAATAGTGTAAGAGAGTATAGATTAGAATTAGATAAGTGGGTTCAATATTACAGCAGGAACTATCTTCACTCAACACCTGGATACCGGAGAAGTATCATTCTTAGACCGCTTGATTAATATGCACCTGTTATAACTTATATTCAGAAACGAGGTTATAATATAATAAATAGTTTGAAAATTTTCATTTCATACTCAGTATTCAAATAGTAAGGAGAAAGTACCTATGGGTGAATTGCTGAAATCACGGTGCAGTATTATCAACTGTTTAGGGTTTATATTATTATTCGGTTTTATATTGCTGGGCGCAATCGGAGGCTGCAATAATGACGGGAAAGCAACGGGGGTAGGCGCGGGAGGAGGAACAAGTGATCCGGTCGTGATGGCAAATGTAGCTACCCTTTTAACAATAAATAGCTGCGTCGACTGCAATCTGACTAGAGCAAATCTAAGAGAAGCTGACCTGACTGGTGCAGATCTAAGAGGAGCTGATCTGTTTCAGGCTGATCTGGTCTTGTCAATTCTGAACAGTGCAAATCTGAGCGAAGCAGACCTGACTGATGCAAATCTGAGTGGAGCAGATCTAATTTCTGCGGATCTGACTGATGCAATTCTCAATAGATCGTCTCTGATCCAAGCGGATCTGACTGATGCGATCCTAATAGGTGTGGATCTGAGTAATGCGATCCTAAGAGGAGCTGATCTGTCTAGAGCGAATATAACCGGAGGAGCAAATCTGCGAGAAGCACTTTTGTCTGATGCGATACTCATTGAGACTAATCTGGCTCTGGCAATTATGAACAGTGTGAAGCTGGTTGAAGCAGATTTGACTAATGCGATCCTAATAGGTGTGGATCTGAGTGATGCGATCCTAATAGAAGCTGATCTGACTGATGCGCAACTCTTTGATGCAAAGCTGATTGGAGCAGATTTGACTGAGGCGATACTGATTGGAGCAAAGCTGGTTGGAGTAGATCTGACTGATGCGGAGCTCTTTGGAGCAAATCTGACTGATGCGACATGGTGTGACGTGGACTGTATATGTGCCGAGAACTCGATTGGCACTTGTATCGGCTGTGCGCCACAAAACTCTTGTAACGGCCAATAATAGAATTTGAGATTTAATTATTAGAACATAAACGGAACTTGATTGAGAAGGTAAGCACTATATATAGCAGAAGAATTCTGTAATAGTTAACTCAGGCTCTTGTATGTTCCCTTCATTGCTCTTTTTTCTGGTTTACGTATGCAAAGTACGCTTCCAGTAATAACCATACTGAAAGTGCAAGAATAATCGCGGATAAGATAAGCAATAGTGGGTTATTGGCAAAGACTTTAAAATTCCAAATCATGGCTGCGATTGTCATAATTACAAGAAATACCATTGGTATTAGTGTATATATCACAGGACGTCCGGTTTTCCAGAGATACATCGTTGCTACAAGAAGAGTTAATCCTGCGACCAGCTGATTGGTAGCCCCAAAAAGCGGCCAGAGCAAGAACCCTCCCGAACCAAGCCCTTTAGCAGGAGCTTCTGCTAAGAGTGCTAGTAATAAAGCGGGAACCACAGCTAAGAAAGCTCCCACATATCTATTTTTTAACGGTTTTATTTTATACGCTGTACCTAGTTCACCTAGAATAAGTCTTTGTATTCTCGTTGCTGTATCTAAAGAGGTCGCAGCAAAACTAATTACTATTACACTTATCAACGTATCTCCAAAAACAGAAGGTATATGTAATGCATCTAAGAATGTAGACGATCCATGAACGAAGTTTATAATCCCGCTTTTCGTTGCCTGATCCCAAGTTTCATAATGAATAAGCCATTCCCCTTTACTTATTCCTGCCGCAACCGCCAGAGTTGCTACCATTGCCAGAGTTCCTTCGCCAAGCATACCTCCATAACCTATCATCCTGGAATCCTTCATTCTATTTAACTGTTTGGACGTTGTACCACTTGAAACTAATCCATGAAACCCGCTGATTGCGCCACAAGCTATAGTTACAAAAATGAATGGAAATAGTGGCACGCCCCCTTGGGCGTTATGGTTAATTGCAGGTGCCTGCATTTCAGGATGGGCAATGAGTATTCCAATAAAGAGTAACCCGAGCCCCAGAATAAGCTGATGACCATTTATATAATCTCTGGGCTGAAGTAGTGTCCATACAGGTAGAACAGATGCTATAAATGAATACGCGAGAAGTAGCAAAATCCAGGTTACTATCTGGCTACCTAATATTGCTGGAACCTCAAGTGGAACTATCGTTCCAACCCAGATCATTGCGTATAAAGTAATTAATGCGAATATTGATGGCCAGAGTATCGGCAATCCTTTTTTGTAGAATAAAAATCCTATTATGACCGCTACAATTATCTGAAAATTTACAGGTAAGACGCTTTGTGGGAAAGCGACAAATAGGGATGCGATAGCATATGCAAAAACAGCTATAACAAAGAAGATAAGAAAATACACAATAAGTAAAAACAGGGTTCTCGCTCTTGGGCTGACTATAATCCCTGCCAAATCTCCGACAGAGCGTCCTTTTTCTCTAACAGAAATAACGAGTGCGCTGAAGTCATGTACAGCTCCCATGAAGATTGTGCCCAGGACAACCCAGATGATTGCAGGAACCCAACCCCAGAATACAGCTATAGCTGGTCCAATAATTGGAGCAGCTCCAGCAATAGAAGCAAAATGATGGCCAAAAAGAACATGTTTATTTGACGGCACAAAATCCACACCGTCATTTAATTCATGTGCAGGAGTAACTTCATCATCTGATAAACGAAAGATCTTATCAGCCAGAAATTTTGAATAAAAACGGTAAGCGAGAAAATAGAGGATTAAGACAATAATCGCTAGAAGCGCAGCATTCAATTGTGACCTCCTATTAGCTCAGGAGACCCCATTTCTTCATACGATAGCGAAGCACTTCACGCGTTATCCCAAGCATTTCAGCAGTTCTTGTCTGGTTCCAGTTATGCAAGTCCAGTGCTTTAGTTATAACTTTTCTTTCAATTTTGTAAAGTGATGCGTCGTCAAGCGGCACATCAATAACCATCTTATCATCGCCGTCCTGCACCTTCAGATCATCACCTTCTTCAAGCTTTACATATTTTGGGTTTAACAACCCATCTTCACTAAGGAGTACGGCTCTTTCAATAGTACTTCTTAACTCCCTGACATTGCCGGGCCAATCATAATGCAAGAAGGTCTTTCTCACCTCTGAAGGAATAATGTTGATATTCTTATTGAGATCGACATTAAAATAGGAAATGAAATAATCTGTAATAAGAGGAATATCCTCTTTTCTGTCTCTTAGTGATGGCATTTCAAAATTTATCACATTTAAGCGGTGGTAGAGATCTTCTCTAAAACCGCCATTTTTAACAAGCGATTTGAGATCGTGATTAGTAGCAGCCATAACACATATATCCACCGTTATATCCCTAGCCCCCCCTACTCTTCTGAAGCTCCTTTCTTCTACCGCCTTAACAAGCTTAGCTTGGAGAGAAAGACTCATATCACCAATCTCATCAAGAAAAACTGTGCCTCCGTCTGCTTGCTCCAATATTCCTTTCTTTAGTTTTTTTGCGTCAGTAAACGCACCAGCTTCATGTCCGAAAAGCTCGCTCTCTAAAAGAGTTTCAGGAATTGCAGCACAGTTCAATTCGATAAACGGACTCAACTTTCTTAACCCGTTAAAATGTAGAACTTTAGCAGCTAGCCCCTTACCTGTCCCGCTTTCTCCTCGAATAAGTATTGTCTTAGGATCGGTTTCCGTAAGCTTCTTAAATAAATCTATTATCTCTTTTATAGTCTCGCTTTTACCTATAAGTGAATCAAATCCGTATTTCACCTGAGCTCTCATAGCTACTGCGCTAAGACTATTATCGAGCTCCCTAATTCTAAGAGCGTTTCTTACCATTACCTTTAATTTGTCGAGTGGAAAAGGTTTTTCAATGAAATCATAGGCACCGTCCCTTATTGCCGATACCGCAACCTCAACACTGCCATGAGCTGTCATCATAATTGTAGGCGGCATCTGATCAAACCCCGACAAATCTTTAAGCACTTGAAGCCCGTCACGATCTGGAAGCTTAAGATCTAAAATAACAAGATCGGGATTCTCCCTTTTGGCTATTTGTAATCCTTCATTTCCTTCATAAGATGTGATAACAAAGTATCCTTCCTGCGATAAAGCTTTTTGTAATTGTTTTGAAAGTAATCTTTCATCTTCTATTATCAATATTAATGAACTCATTTACCCCTTCCTTGGAATTAGATTATCCTCATCCGTCCTCAATATGTATATATTATTTTCGATTAATCAATTTCACTATTTCCTACGCAATTGAATCCTTATTCAGATTATTTGGTATTTCTACTATAAACTCAGACCCTGTCCCTTTTTTACTCGAAATATGCATCTTCCCACTATGCGCCTCAACTATCCTATTTGATATTGCCAATCCGAGACCTGTACCTTTTTCCTTAGTTGAATAAAAAGGCTGTAAAATTTTGTCTATATCGTTCTCAGAAAAACCGCATCCGGTATCTGAAACAGCAATTTCTACAGTTCCATTACAATTCTTTGTTTCTACTCTCACCTTACCAAAACTACCTGTGGCATCTATACCATTAATAAGCAAATTTAAGACAACCTGTTCAATCTGTTCATGATCAACATGGAATTGATTGCTGCATCCTAACTTTTTCTCAATCATAACCCCTTTTGACTTAGCCCTCATATTTACAAGACTAAGAGCCCTTTCTACTATATCATTTGGTTCACATTCAATAAGCTGCAAACTCTTGGGATGGCCCAATTGAAATAATCCTTTTACGATTCTCTCTAAGCGTACAATTTCATTTAGTATTTCGGATATTGTCTGCTCATGCTCCTCATTCTCAGTTTCTGCTTGCATCAACTCAAGCGCGATGGCTATTCCTGAAAGAGGGTTTCTTACCTCATGAGCAACACCCGTAGCAAGCTCTCCAATAGTAGCTAGTTTCTCAGTTTTAATCAGCGCTTTATGCTTTTCTTTAATTTTGCGTGTAGCATCTTCAATTTCGGTCTCTAGCACTTCATTAAATCTCTTCGTAGTTTCTAGAAGTTTTAAGATTTCATCATTTTTTTTCTGAAGCTCTCTATTGTTAATCTCAATATTATCTATCATATGATTAAAAGCCTGAACCAAAGTATTAATCTCTCCGCTGGACTTAACTCCGTCCACTCTATAAGAGTAATCACCTTCAGCAACCGATTCCGCAGCTTTAAATAAATTGAAAATGGGTTTTGTAATAACCCTTGGAATAAAAAAGGTAAGAATAATACCGAATACAAGGATGACACCTATTACTGTAAATACAGTTATATAAGAATATTTTATCTGCTCATCTGAGATTTTTACTGCTTCAAGAAGCATCTCATTGGCAAAGAATCCTTCGTTCGCTTCTTCTTTGTCGGATATCAGTTTCGACAATGTTGTATATCGACCTTTGATATTCTCTGCCGCTTTATCCAGATTGTATATGCTGTATACGGAGAATCCGCTAATCAAAAGCATAAGAAGAAACATCAAAGCATATCCAAGTGTAATTTGTTTACTAAGATTCAATTACTTGTCACCTAACCGATTTATATACACAGTAAAAATTCTACCTGCTAATATTCCCAACTCATATCAATATTTTAGTTTTTCAATAGATAAATCTAATGCATTGAGGTAAATTTACTTTAGTCTTTATTTGCGGTAGATTGAAATATAAGCTTTAAATAAAGAGTATAACGAAATAAACTATATAGATCCTATGAAATCATATTACTTAGTGTTAGCACTTTCAACCGTATTTCTTTTCGGATGTTTTGTCACCCCCGAATCCATTAGAGAATTAAATCAACGACAGGACCGGCTTGAGGCCAAGATGGATGAACTTTTAGAAGAGCTAAAGGCTTCTAATTCTAATACTAGCCGCAACATGGAAAGAATTGAGAACAACCAAATGCTCCTTGCTGAAGAAATTGAAAGCATGCAGAAAAAGAATATTAAACTTGGCAAGAAAATAGAAGATGCAACCAATAAAAACGGATCGAAAAACGAAGATAATACAAAAGCACCTTCTGCAAATGACATATACGCCAAAGCTGATGCTAGCTATAAAAACCGTAAGTACGAAGATGCAATATTAGAATTTCAACAGCTAATAGATACGTATCCCCAAGACTGGAGAGTTCCCAACGCTTACTTAAAACAGGGTAATGCTCTTATCAACCTGGGTAGAAAGAAGGAAGCAGGATTCTTCTTTAAGACTTTAATCGATAAATACCCAACCTCACCTGAAGCTAATATCGCTAAACAAAAACTAAAAGCTATTTAACAACGCCGCGATATTCCCTAGCAACTAAAAACATCCTTATTACTAGATTTATATTACAAGCAACTTGCTTCATTCAACAATTTTGTTTTATTCCACAACTTCTCTCTTTATCTAAAGTAACAACCAATGCATCTGCTGCTAAATATTGTTCTGTGATTTAAGCAAGTTACAGACTTTTCGAGAAATATCCTCCTGTTTGGCACACCCATTGCACTAAATAAACGTAAACCAATTTTTAAGGAGGCAGTAAAAATGAGTAACGAATTTAAGCAGGATCCGATCTTAGTAATGCCAGGAGGCGGGGATGAATTACTGATGGGCGGAAGCCAATTTCTTCACAAGGTAAAGAGTGGAGATTCAAACGGCGTGTTCTCTGTAATTGAGATTATAAGCCCACCTGGGAAAGGAGTATCCCTCCATGTCCACGAAGATGAAGACGAGCTTGTTTATCTTCTGGATGGTGAGATCGAGGTCACACTGGGAGACCAAACCATGACCGCGGTCCCTGGAGTAATGGCTCTTTTACCAAGAGGAATACCTCACGGGTTTGTAAATAAAGGTGACAAGCCAAGCAGGCTCCTTGACACCATCTTGCCGGGCCCTTTTGATAACTATTTTGTTGAACTCGCGGCACTATACGCAAAGGGAGAGCCGTCTGATGAAGAAGTAAACGCTTTATCAGTAAAGTTCAACATCAAATATTTATAAAATATGCAGTAAACAAATAAGCAAAAACCTGATTAATAGAACAACAACTAAAAAGGAGAAAATCATGAATAAGATTCAATCAATAATGTTAACAGTTTTAGTAGTAGCGGTAAGCTTTTTTGCAGTTGATTCATTTGCTGGATATGTAGAGGAGAGCACGACAGGAGTTCTAGGATATGATCTCGTATCTTATCACACGGGTGGAAAACCCTTTAGAGGAGACGGAAACAACCTGGTTGTAGTTAATGACGTAACCTATCTCTTTGCAAACGAAGCGAACAAGAATGCTTTTGAGGCTAACCCGGAGAAGTATCTACCAGCGTTCGGTGGGTACTGTGCATTTGGAGTATCTGTAAATAAAAAGTTTGTCGGCGACCCCGAAGTTTGGAAAATCGTGGACGGCACACTATATCTCAACTTAGATAAGAACATTCAGAAAGAATGGAAAAAAGATATTCCTGGCAATATCGTAAAAGCCAACCAGAACTGGCCCAAGATTAAAAATAAAGCCCCATCAGACCTATAACCTCTTTCTGAGGCTGGAGGGGCATAATATTGCCCCCTTCGGTCTTTTGTACGAAAAAATTTGAATATATACAATACGCAATTACATCTAACAATAGATATCAACAATAAACTATTAATGATATAATCGTTATAATGGATAAACCTAAAAAATCTCCTACAAAAAAGACATCGAAAGAAGCTCTAAAAGAAATTGAGCTCAGACAGTCTTTAATCTTAAAATCAGTCCCCATGGCTGTATACGCTGTAAATGTAAACGGTGAGTCGGGAGCCATTTATATAAGTGAAAACATAAAAATTGTAACGGGATTTGAAGCCAATAGGTTCATGGCCGATAAGGAGTTCTGGCAATCCAGAATCCACTCTGAAGATAGAGAGAAGGTACTAAATGCTGTAAACCTGAGCTCAAGCAAAACTAACTTTGAAATTGAATACAGATGGAAATGTTCCGATGGTAAATATCATTGGTTCTTAGACCGTGCTGTATTAATTAAAGAAAGAAGCGGCAAACCAGTGGAAATTGTAGGGACATGGCTCGATATTACTGATCGAAAAAATGCAGAGGACTCACTTAAAAAAAGCAATAAAAAACTTTCTAAGAAGAATAGATACGAAGAGATAATAAACTCTGTAACTAGAAGCGTCCATAAATCCATTAAGCTTCAGCAAGTGCTTGATAATGCCGTTTCATCTCTTAGCACAAATGTCGAATGTGCAGATGCTATTGAGATTTACATACTTGAGAAACAATTCGCGGTCCTAAAAGCTCATTCTGGTATCCCTAACAACTATTACAGGCAAGTAAAAATCTTGGCAAATTCCGAGAACCACACATGGATGGTCCTTAATTTCGGCGAGCTTCTGTATATAAAAGACTCCGATGTTGACACCCGCCTTAACTCCGCAACAAAAAAAATAGGTATTATGAGCTCCTTGTCTATGCCTATATCTGCAAAAGACAGAACAATTGGATGCATAAACATTTATTCAAAGGAAAAAGATGCTTTTAATACTGATGAAACCAACCTACTCGAGATAATCACACGGCAAATTGAGGTTGCCATAAACAATGCAAAACAGGCATCAGAGCTTGAAAATGCTCTAAGTGAAGTAAACAAACTTAAAAAGCAACTTGAGTCGGAGAACATTTATCTTAAAGAAGAAATAAAAACTGAGCACAACTTTGAAGAAATAATAGGAGCAACTAAATCACTTAAAGATGTACTCGACAAAGTCCAAATGGTTGCTAAGACAGATGCGACAGTACTGATTAGGGGGGAAACGGGAACTGGGAAAGAGTTAATTGCAAGATCAATTCATAGCGTCAGCAAAAAGAGTGGCCGACCTTTAGTAAAAGTTAACTGTCCGGCAATTCCTTCAGGGTTGATTGAGAGTGAGCTCTTCGGTCATGAGAAAGGCGCTTTCACTGGTGCTCTTACAAAAAAAATAGGAAAATTCGAGCTTGCTGACGGTGGGACTATAATGTTGGATGAACTTGGTGACCTTCCCCTTGAATCACAGGCAAAACTACTCAGAGTATTGCAAGAAAAAGAATTTGAAAGAGTCGGTGGCACCAAAACTATTAAAGTAAATGTTAGAGTAATAGCGGCTACCAATAGAGACTTGGAGGAAGCGGTGAATGAGGGAAAATTCCGAGCGGATCTATTTTATAGAATGAACGTATTTCCGATTGATGTACCACCTCTTAGAGAAAGAAAAGAAGATATTGACCTTATTGCTCATCATTTTATGAATAAATTTTCAACCAAGCTCGGCAAAAATCTTAACAAAATCGGCCCTGAAACAATAAAGAAGCTGAAGAACTATGCATGGCCTGGCAATATAAGAGAGCTTGAGAATATTATTGAAAGGGCATCTATCTTATCAACTGGCAACGTCCTTCACATAAGTGAAGATCTATACGATTCCTCAAAAAAAGTGGATATATATAACAATACATCCCCGAAATTAGAGGATATCGAGAAAGATCACATTATTAAAATTTTAAACAGTACTTCATGGCAGATTCATGGGGAGAGTGGAGCCGCAAAAGTACTGGGCATGAACCCAAGCACCCTCCGCACCAGGATGGCTAAACTAGGAATCAAAAAGAAAACGGTTCCTTTAATATAAAAAGCCAAATTAAATCGCTACTAGATTAATAGAATTCAAACTACAACAAACTGAACTTAAAGCTTCCATTTAAAGAAGAGAGGTGAATAAAAAACTGGATGGCGGTAGGTATCCACCTCTCTTTAAGGATAATTGGCTTATCTAAGTGCACAGAATCCAAAGCTAGTATTAGATCCCGGCTGAATTATATTGTTCCAGTTAACTCCTTCAGCAGTGACAGTATCTCCATTTTGCTGATATGTAGCACTCCACATATTTCTAACATTCCCATCTATAGGAAATGAGACTATCCAGTCTTCGGCAGAAGAACTGTTATTCGAAACAGTTACTACTGCGCAGTATCCTGTACCCCAATCGTCATTGATATTTACATCCGCACTCACATCTCCGCCTGAAGGCTCATTAAACTCATTATTGTCATTTGCGTTATCACACCCTGGATCATTTGGAAAATCTATTAAATTATCACCATCATTATCAATCCCATCAGAGCATGCGAATGTAGGTGGATCAGTCGGTGTCGGTGTTGGAGCTGGTGTAGGTGGCGGTGGAGTCGGAGTAGCTCCTCTATCAGCGCAAAATCCAAACTCTACAGATTGCCCTGGATTTACCATATTATTCCAGGATACACCTTGTGCAGTTATTTCACTTCCATCTTGTGTATATGTGGCATTCCACATCTCCCTAATTGATCCCTCTATTGGAAAAGTAACCGTCCAATCAGAGGCGCTTTGAGCATTGTTAGTAACTGTAACCTCAGCACAATACCCCGCACCCCAGTCCTCATTTATAGATAAGTCTGTTGAGAGGCCATCTCCTGGCGGATTATTGTCCATATCAATATCAATCTGGAAGGAAAATTCTTCTTCAGAAGAGATGTAAACATTGTTTTCTTGGGAACTGAAAATAGGGTTAATATTTCCATCCGCATCTAGTACTCCAATTTTGACAATTGAAGAAGTTGTATTGACCAACTCCGCTAAATAAAATGGCCACTGATCTACTAATGTCTGTCCGTCCTGAAGCTCTAATACAATTGTTTCCAGATCACCACCCTGAGCATCAAATAATCTAAATGTAACTTTATCTCCAACTAGAAGATCCTCTTGAGCTCTCACCTGACCTATAGATTTCCAAACAACCGGCTGGCCTCCAGAAAACTCAACGTCAATACAGGTATAGAAAGCCTCCGTACTATCATCCCTTTGCCATATGTTATATATGACATGCTTTCCAGATTTCCCTTGAGGAAGAGGACAGTTCATTTTATATCTTCCGTTTTCAAGAACTACATCATTGATAGTACAAAATGGAGTGTCTTCCAAATCAGACCACTTAAGAGGTTGAAGTGGATTGTAACCATCTTTAGTCACATAGAATCTGAAATAGTCAGTGCTATGTGGTGCAGTTGCAAGAAAGACAAACTCAAAATTCCCTCTACTGTTCGGGGCAATCATGGTTGAAGGCCAATCACTCCTTGCTAGATCCATTCCCTTAAAAAGTTCCTTACCTCCACCACAGAGTTGTCCGTCCGGAATAATCTCCCGATGCATATCATTGGCATTCGCTTGGTTTACTCCATTCCAATCATATAGAGCTTGTGTTCCACCAACCTGGACTGCCGCTCTACATGCATCTGATTTTGGATTCTCCGGATTTTCTAAAAAGCAGTTATAAATTCTGCTTAATGGAGTCTCCATCGAGCCATGGCCGTATACTTGTTTAACTATTGGACTTACAGAAAAAATATATAATAAGACTGAAATTATTGTTAAAGTTCTCATGTAATACCTCCTATGATTCGTATGAGATTAACCCATAAATTGTTGAAACAAAGAACTTTTTGATCGAATAGTAAAAAATGTGTAACTGTGCGCAAACATTGTGTGTTTTTACACAAAAAAACATATGTTCGTTACTAAATTTGGAGAGATTAATGAAAAATATTAAAGGTTTGAGGTCATACTTTTAAGTACATCATAGGTTTCTGAAACCAGCAAATTGATAAGTTCCCGGGCTTTGTATTTTCTGGACATAGCGGATCCCTGCCCTGCCCAGAGAGACATGAAATCTGAGTTCTCTTTTTCTTTTGCTGTATTTCTTATCAGTCTTGTAAGGCTGTTTTGTATAGGGTAGCTTGCCACCCCCTCTTCAAAAGAGAGCATTCCATCAATAAAGCGGTTTTTTATTCCGCGCGCATACTTACCGGAAAATGCTTTGGTTAAAACAGTGCTTACATCTTTTGAGCTCAACAACCTATCCAACCATGGCCTTGGAACTCCAGCTTCTTCACAGCTAAGAAAAGCTGTTCCCATCTGCACAGCAGATGCTCCCAAAGCTATAGAAGCTGCTATACCACGGCCATCCATAATTCCTCCAGAAGCAATTACTGGAATTTTCACTTTATCTGCTAGTTGAGGAACTAAAGCTAACCCACCTATCATTGGAGTGCCTTCAGTTGATCCGAAGGTTCCCCTATGTCCACCAGCCTCGCTCCCCTGAGCAATTATTGCTGAACAACCTGCCTGCTCCAACAACACGCCCTCTTCAACACAGGTAGCAGTACCTATTACCAATACACCTCGTTCAAACAGATCCTTTATTAATACTTTATCCGGAATACCGAAAGTAAAACTGAATATCGGAACATTATTTTCAAGAATGACAGCTAGTTGGTCTTCAAAATTGTATTTTGATGGACCAGGTATCCGAGGAGCATCAATCCCTAGTTCTTCTGAAAATTCTCTTAGACGATTAAGCACTTTATCGCTTGGTTGCGAAGCTACATCTCTATCCGGCACAAAGAGGTTGATACTAAAGGGCTTATTTGTAAGTTCTTTTACTTTATGAATTTCTGATTCTATCTGCTCTGGCGGGAGATAACCAACTCCGAGTGAACCCAGAGCCCCTGAATTGGATACAGCCGCAACCAGCTCTGGCGTACTTGGACCACCTGCCATTGGAGCCTGGATTATTGGACAATCTATCCCAAGTCTCTTTGTTAAAACCTTTACTCGATCTGGCCAAAAATCAGTCGGCATATAACCCCCTTACGCTTAGCAACTAGAATAACAAAGTTTATAGAACTTACTAATAAGAAAATGATTTCATATCTTCTTATCTATTACCAGAGAAAAGCTTTACTTACTTTATTGTATAATTATTCTAAAACGTGTAAACATATATACATATTTTCGGAGGGTGGGTCTTAGATTTAAATCAAGATAACAAAAACTTCATAAAAAAGAGAAGAAACTATGCACTATAAATTTCTAAGTACAATTTTTGTTATTTCAGTATTTTTATTCTCGTGCGGAGGAGATGAAGCAGTACAGTTACCACCACCTGTTGTCCAGGTTTACACAACAACAACAACTGACGTTCCTATTTTCAAAGAGTTCATTGGAGAAACTCAAGGCTTTAAAGATATTGATATTAGAGCCAGGGTAGAAGGTTATCTCGAAGGAATAAATTTTGAGGAAGGATCAATTGTAAAGAAGGACCAACTTCTCTACACAATTGAGAGCCAACCATTTGAAGAAAATGTTGCAGAAAAGCAAAGTATGCTAGCTGCTGCAAAAGTAGAATTAGCTAATGCAGAGAGTGACTTGGGAAGAATTAAACCTCTTGCGGCCGAAAATGCAATCAGCCAGATTGACCTCGATGCAGCTCAGGCGAAATACGAAGCATCTATAGAATCAGTAAAAGCCGCAGAAGCTAATCTTAATGCAGCCAATATTCAGCTAAGTTATACAAAGGTTCTTTCTCCAATAGATGGCATAATAGGTGCCACACAAGCCAAAGTAGGAGATTTCGTCGGACAAAGCCCCAATCCCGTCATATTAAATACAGTTTCTAGTGTTGATACCATGTTAGTTCAATTTTTTGTTACTGAAAATGAATATTTACAAGCCGCAAAGAGAATAATTGAAGAAACAGAAGAATATCAGGTTGGAGAAAAAACAGACGAGCCTGATGACCTCCAGTTAATACTTTCAGACGGTACTGTTTATGGTTACGAAGGAAAGTTTGATTTTATAGATAGAAATGTTGACCCAACAACAGGATCAATTCTTATCCAGGCATCTTTCCCTAATCCCAATCAGCTTCTTCGTCCAGGACTCTTTGCCAAAGTAAGAGTTGAGGTTGACTTCAGAAAAGACAGCATTCTTGTACCTCAAAGATCTGTTGTAGAGCTTCAGGGAACATACAGCGTGATGGTAATTGATGAAAAAAACCAGGTTCAAGGCAGACAGGTCAAAGTTGGGTCCAAGGTAAAAGAATTCTGGCTTATTACAGAAGGACTCAAGACTAATGAAAGAATTATTTACGAAGGTCTTCAAAAAGTGAAAGAAGGGATGGTTGTTAATCCTGAAGAAGTTGAAATCAAAATCCCCGATCTAAAGAGTATATAAAGTCTTATGGGCAATTTTTTTGTTAACAGACCTATAGTTGCTATGGTAATAGCCATTGTAATGGTTATTATCGGTGTGATATTTATGGGTGGTTTGCCAGTTGAGCAGTATCCCAATATAACTCCCCCTATAGTCGAAGTAAGAGCTACGTACACAGGCGCTAACGCAGTCAGCGTTGAAGAATCTGTAGCCACCCCTTTAGAACAACAAATCAACGGGGTAGATAACATGATATATATGAAATCTACCAACTCAAACGACGGGACAATGAATATTCAGGTCTCTTTTGAAGTAGGTACGGATCCTGATATGAACACGGTATTCACTCAAAACAGAGTTGCTGCCGCTACAGCAAAACTCCCTGAAGAAGTAACGAGGCTTGGAGTAACTACAGAGAAATCACTACCTAATATTCTGATGCTGATCACATTAACATCCGAAGATGGAAGATATGATCAGAATTTTCTTGGGAACTATGCAATTATTAATATACAAGATCTTCTAGCCCGTATTAGAGGAATCGGTCGTGTACAAGTATTGGGAGCGAGCGACTATTCTATGAGAATATGGATCAAGCCCGACAGGCTCGCACAGTTGGGCATTACTATTCCTGAGATTGTAGATGCAATTCAACAACAGAGCATTATTGTACCGGGCGGAAAGTTTGGCGCTGAGCCCGCACCACCAGGAACGGAATTTACTTATACAGTAAGGCTGCCTGAGAGACTGCAATCACCTGAGGAATTTGGAGAAGTTGTAGTAAGAACAACAGAGGCCGGATCTCAGGTGAAAATTAAAGATGTGGCACGAGTTGAATTGGGTGTTGAGACTTATAATGCTTTTACAAGGTTAGACGGAAAAGAATGTGCGATAATTGCTCTCTATCAAGCCCCAGGCTCCAATGCTACCGAGCTTGCAAGTATAGTGAAAACTACCGTAGCTGATCTATCTAAATCATTCCCGGAAAGTGTTAAATACGACATCTCACTAGACACAACACTAGCTATTACTGCTGGTATTAAAGAAATAATTATCACACTCTTTGTAGCCCTGGCTCTAGTAATATTAGTAGTATTTATATTCATACAGGACTGGAGAGCAGCACTTATTCCAACAATAGCAATACCTGTTTCTCTTGTAGCTGCATTTATGATCTTTCCTATTATCGGATTTACAATCAACGTTTTATCTCTATTAGGACTAGTATTGGCAATTGGCATTGTAGTAGACGACGCTATTGTTGTAGTTGAAGCAGTACAGGTAAATATCGAAAATGGTATGTCCCCTAAAGAAGCAACAATAAAAGCAATGAGTGAGGTTACAGCTCCTGTTATTGCAACCACGCTTGTGCTCGTTGCGGTTTTTATACCAGTAGCTGCCATGGGCGGTATTACGGGAAGCCTGTATCAACAGTTTGCTATAACTGTTGCTGTTTCCGTCGTATTTTCTTCAATTAACGCTCTTACTCTCAGCCCAGCACTATGTTCAATGCTTCTTAGAAAACGGGAGCCATCAAAAGGTATACTCGGACGCTTTTTTGATAAATTCAATAACGGCTTTGATAAACTGACAGACAAATATGTCAGTCTAACAACAAAAGCAACTGCTAGCATCAAAAGAGGAGTCATCTTTCTTTTAATAGTAGTATTTGGTTTAGTTGGTCTAGGCAAATTGGTTCCTGGTGGATTTATGCCAGAGGAAGACATGGGGTATTTATTTGTTAACATCCAACTTCCTGACGCTGCATCTTTACAAAGAGCTGATGTTGTAACCAAGAAAGTTGAGAATATAATAGCTCAATTTGACCAGGTTGAGTATGTAACTTCAGCAACAGGATTCAGCCTTTTATCTGGAAGTTTTTCTTCAAACTCTGCCTTTATATTTGTATCTCTGAAGGACTGGTCAGAGCGAAATCAAACAGCAAACGAAATAGTTGGATTGATGAATCAGGCTTTCTTTATGAATGTTAACGAGGCACAAGTATTTGCGTTCGGCCCACCTGCAATACCAGGGCTTGGAAATGGTTCAGGATTTACATTTATGCTTCAGGATAGAGAGGGGAACACACCTGAATATTTAGCGGAACAGTCTACGCAGTTTATACAAGCTGCGATGGCAAGACCAGAGATAGGATCGATTTTTACTACATTCCGCTCCAATGTTCCTCAGCGTTTCATGGATATTGATACAGATAAAGCCCTTAAAGCAGGCATCCCATTAAATAATATTTATAGCACAGTGGGAGCGTTTTTAGGTGGTACTTACATAAACGATTTTACTAAATTTGGCAGACTCTATAGAGCCTATATTCAAGCGGAACCGGAATATAGACAAAGCGAAGAGCAAATTAATCTTTTTTATATTAAAAATTCAAATGGCGAAAGTGTTCCACTTGCTGCCTTCGTAAATATTAATGATATAACGGGTCCAGATTTCACTAATCGGTTTAATCTCTATCGGGCAGTAGAGCTTACCGGAGGTCCTGCACCAGGATTTACTTCAACTCAGGCTATGAGCACTCTTGAGGAAGTAGCAAATGCAACCCTTCCTTCTGATATGGGATATGCATGGAGCAATATGTCCTATCAGGAGAAACAAGCATCAGGATCAGCAGGAGTTGTGTTCCTTTTCGCGCTCGTATTTGTTTTTCTTATCTTATCAGCCCAGTATGAGAGCTGGTCATTACCCTGGAGTATTTTATTAGGTACACCGTTTGCGATTTTTGGGGCATTTTTCGCACTTTTTGTAGCTAGGCTGTTTAGTGCTAGTTATGAGTTAAATATATTTGCACAGATTGCACTTGTAATGTTGATAGCTATGGCAGCTAAGAATGCAATTCTTATTGTAGAGTTCGCTAAGCTCGAATTTGATAAAGGCAGCTCGTTATTTGATTCAGCAATCTCCGCCGCTAAACTTCGCTTCAGGCCAATTTTGATGACTGCATTCTCGTTTATACTCGGCGTGCTCCCTCTAGTTATAGCTAGTGGTGCCGGGGCTGAAGCAAGGGTAGTTATGGGTATGGCTCTTCTGGGTGGTATGTCTTTAGCAACATTACTCGGAGTGTTTTTCTATCCGATGTTTTTCGTAATGGTTGGAAAGCTTGGCAAATACGAAGAAAAAAGAGATCTCGCAAAGAGTCAAAATTAATTATGAGCAGAACATATAATATAATCACAATCGTTCTCATAATATCTGCTTTACTTTCGGGCTGTATGGTAGGGCCTAATTTTAAAGAGCCACAGTTTGATGACCTTCCAGAAGAGTTCAGATTTTCTAATGAATATGACAGCCAAGAAGTCAATCTTGTTTGGTGGGAACTTTTTAACGACCCTGTATTAGTTTCATTAGTTAACACAGCTCTAGAGCAGAACAAAGATCTATTAATCGCAATAAGCCGTATAGAGGAAGCCCGCTCTTTTTTAGTTTTCACCGAAGCTGATCTATATCCAAGATTTGATTTGCAAGGTGGCGCGAACAGAGGGAACTTTAATGGTGGAATAATATCAAGCGATCCTGACGAGCCAACCAACAGCGCTTTTATATCACCGGTAGTAAATTGGGAAATAGATTTCTGGGGCAAGTTCCGTAGAGCGAATGAATCTGCTAGAGCTCAGCTGCTAGCAACAGAATATGCAAAGACAACAGTTCAAATCAGCTTGATATCTGAAGTTGTAGGCGCTTATTTTATGCTTCTAGACTTTAAAGAAAGGCTTAGGGTATCTGAACAAACTCTTGAGTCTCGAGATGAAAGTCTGGTAATCATACAAAAACGTTTTGACAAAGGTGTGATACCAGAGATTGATCTCAATCAGGCTCAGGTGCAAAGAGAAATAGCCGCAGCGGCTGTGCCAGTTAATAAACGCCTGATCGCCAATACAGAAAATGCAATCAGCATATTGCTTGGCACATTCCCTCAAGAGATAAAAACTGACTTAGATCTTTATGCGCAAACAATTCCTCCAAATGTACCTGCAGGACTCCCATCATCATTGCTGGAACGAAGACCCGACATTTTAGAGGCTTTATATTTAATACAGGCTCAAAATGCGCTTATTGGTGTGGCTGTAGCGGAAAGATTCCCAGCACTAAGCATTTCAGGCGCGGTAGGAGCTGCTACAAATGAAGCGGCACAGATGACTATAGATGGTTTTGCCTGGAATATAGCTGCTGGTTTGGCAGGTCCTATTTTCAACTTTGGTCAGGATAAAGCGCGAGTTGAAATTGAAGAAACCAGAACAGAACAAGCTCTATACAACTATCAAAATGTTGTGCTAAATGCTTTTAGGGAAGTTTCAGATGCGTTAGTGGACATTCAGACTTATCGTGAACAAATTGCAGCTCTTAAGAGCCAGGTTAAAGCAGCAGAAAACGCTAATAGACTTTCTAAGATGAGATATGACCAAGGTTTTTCCAGTTATCTTGAAGTTTTAGACTCTGAGCGTGCCCAATTTGCTGCTCAATTAGACTTATCTCAAGCCACCCAGGAATACTACAACGCCTATGTCCGACTCTACAAAGCTCTAGGCGGCGGCTGGATATCTCCTTTGGATATGGAAGAAACCGAGATTACCCAAACCAGTGTAACCCCATAAATACTATAGAAATTCACAGAAATAGAAATAATGTTTCACATTCTTTGCATATTTTCCTGAGAATTGATATAATGGAAAAAGCAGGTTATTTCCTATAGCAATTTGCTTAAAGGAGGGTTGAGTATGTTAACTAGAAGAAAGATTTTATTATTTGCAGTTTTTGTTCTTGCCGCCGGCTTTTTCTTTTTGTCCGGACCTCAAACATCTAGCGCGGGAATACTACCACTGCCGCCCGGATTTAGTGACTGTTGTTTTTCAAACGGAAGCCCAGGCTGTGACACTCAGTTTTGTGAGGATGCTGTATGCGCTGTAGATGGTTTCTGTTGTGCTGTTACATGGGACGGCATCTGTGCAGGTGAAGCAGAGAACCTATGTGGTCAATTGTGTATCGGAATACCGGAAGGCTGTTGTACAGGACTAGGTGAGCCACCAACTGACGCTTGTGAGACTCTCACCGAAGCCGAGTGTATAAATGAAGGCGGTGTATATCAGGGAGACGGCACAACTTGTAGTGAGTTCAACAATCTGTGCCTTGCACGTCCAATTCCTACAATGAGTGAGTGGGGATTGATTGGTACGGCTGGAATTTTGGGACTAATAGCTTTCTTCTATATTTATATGAGAAGAAAAAGGGTAACAAGCTAATAAAACCCGCTAACAGGTTATAAAAAATCTTACAAATACCGCACAGTAAAGAGGTCATACTCTTTACTGTGCTTAACTTTTTCTTATATCGCTTTCTACAAAGCCCTTTGCTAAAGTTAAATTAGCAAAAACTAGAGCACGCAGAGTCTACTTTTTAATAATCGACATATTCAATTCATAAGCATCTATGCTAAAATTGAATTATGTATTTATCCAAAACCGACTTTAGAGAATATGTTCAATGCTCAAAATGTCTTTGGCTTAAGAAAAACAATCCAGATTTATATATCCGTCCTGCAATCTCAGAATTTGACCAGAAATTAATAAACGAAGGGTATGAAGTTGAGCTTGCTGCACGAGAAATGTTTGAGAAAGGCATACTTGTTGAAGGTAGTAATGAAGAAGCTGCTACAAAAACTCAAAAGTTAATGGAATCCAAAGCATCCCCTCTTTTCCAAGCAACGTTTATTACAGAATCTGGCTTGTTGGCTAAAACCGATGTGCTTATTTACAACGAATTTGCTGACGCCTGGAATGTTTATGAAATCAAATCGTCCACTAACATAAACAAAAACGGTAGTGATAATCACATATATGATATAACATTTCAGCAAGTTGTAATGAATAAGGTCGGTGTGTCAGTAGAGGATTCATATATCATTCATCTGAATAAAGATTACAAGAAAAATGGCAATATAGATCTGTTCGAGTTATTTTCCATAACTGATGTTACTGATTTAGTAAAAGAAGAATATGACAACATTGAGAGCGAAGCCGAGAAAGCCATGGAATTTCTCACGGATAAAGATGTTGATTTAAATTCTTGTTCCTGCCTCTACTCTTCAAGAAGAAATCATTGCTCCTCATTCAAAGTTCTAAATCAAAATGTTCCCGATTATTCTATTCACGACATATCAAGAATAAGTGCCAAAAATCTCCGTCTACTAATTGATGACCTCATAATGAATATATGGGACATCCCTGAAGATTTTAAGTTATCACCAAACCAGCAAAAACAGGTTGAACTTGAGAAGTCTCAAGTACCTGAGATAAACACTAAAAGTATAAATAAAACATTGGAAGAGCTTGAATACCCATTAATTTTTCTAGATTACGAGACATACGTTTCAGCCATACCAAAAGTTGAGGGATTTTCGCCGCATCAGCATATACCTTTTCAGGTTTCCATTCATATCCTACACTCAAGAACTGAGCTTACGCATCATGAATATCTGGCTGATAATATAGAAAACGCTCCTGTAGGTATGATTGAATTCATGCAAGAAACAATTCCAGATAAGGGAAATTTGATTTCATGGCATGCCTCTTTTGAAAATACTAGAAACAAGCAGATTGCTGAAATCTACTCCCAATTTAGCGAATTTTTATTAGGCTTAAATGATAGAACATTTGATTTGGAGACAATTTTTAAAGACGACTACAGACATCCGGGATTTAAAGGTAGAACATCGATTAAAAAAGTCCTGCCTGTACTCTGCCCCGAGTTTTCATATAAAGACCTGGAGATTCAAAACGGAACTGAAGCAATGGAGAACTGGAATAGAATAATATTTGATAAGGAATTAGAGGAATCAGAAAGATCTAAAATTCAAGAATCTTTATTGAAATACTGCGAGCTAGATACCAAGGCTATGGTTAAGATATTTAAGCACCTATTGGAAATATAATTTTATTTACTTCCACTTAAAAACCAATCATATGCCTCTTTCTGGCCACCTAAATATCTACTATTATCTTTATGTGAATGATCCTCCGCTTTTAATCTTTCTTTAAAAGCTAAAAGACCATACCCCATTGGTGTATTTATATTTTGAGTCCAAATATAATATGCTTTCCGGCCATCAATCCAATCCTCTGAACTGTAATCCACGACATAAACTTCAGAGATAGGAGTTTTTTCAGTATCATGCGTGTATTGAATCATGCAACCTAGATCATCAAATTTTACTGTTTCACCGTTTGACAATTTATACTGAGCGGCAAAATCTTTCTCACTTATAATCATTTTACATCTCTCACATATATCTTCGCCGTAATAAATTTTTACAGGCCCGCTCTCAGGTTTATCCCCACATGAAATTGCTAATACTAAGATAATTAAGACAGCTAGTTTCATTTTCATTTTTCCTCCCTCCTTAAACGCGTGAAGACCAAATAACCATATCCCAATGGAATTAGAGTCCAAAAGATCAGAATACTAAACAAGAGATAGAACACTCCTTGTTGTCCGAATGTCCTTATGGCATAAACTCCAACAGGACCTAGAATTTCAAACCTGGGGCTAAGCACAAGCACGGATGCTACCTTAAACACTTCGGTGGGGTTTAATAAAGCAAGAGCAAAAACCTGTTTAATTCCCAAATCCATTGCAACCGTAGTACCCATAATTCCCAAATCTCCAAGAATGATAAAGAAAAGCCAGAGAAAAACCGAGATTCCAATTGCTTTAGATGCCTTTCCGGAATATACGGAAACCAGAAAACCAATGCTCAGAAAGCAGGCCGCAAGCAGTGCTGAAAGTAAAACAGTTAAAAGATAGCCTGAGATATCCCCTTGCTGACCGATTATAGCTACACCTACTCCTGCAAGACCAAAACCCAGAAGTATTGAAAACCATATTGTTATGAGTAAACCTAGAAATTTCCCTACGAATATTTCGTTCTTGCTGATAGGATGTGAGAGTAGATATGGGAGCGTACCATTTTCTCTTTCATTAGAAATACTAACCCCGCCTGTTATTATTGCTATCAAAGGAATAAATAGAAGGACAAGATTAATAAGGCTTGCGGCCGTTCTGCCAAACCCTGAATAACCTGCTATATCCCCTCCCATTGTAGAAAAGAGTAATACGAGCAAGGCCAAAGCTGAGAAACAGATTGTGTACAGAACAAACCATCTGTTTTTAAGTGATTCCCCAGCTTCCTTTTTCATAATCAATAATATGTTTTTAGTATCCATTTGCCTCTATATGATTAATCACAGTTTCCATCGAAGATTCCTGAAGACTGAAATCCTCAATCGGGATATTATTTTTAATAAGCTTTTCGAAAGGAAGAGCTCTATTGCCTTCTTCAACTTCAACATAAAGCCCAGATCCGTTACTGCCTACACTCACAAAACCCTCTTTATTTAATATAGAGATTGCATCACCTATACTAGACTCAGGTATTCTCAGATTTATCTTTACTTTAATTCCTAGCGAACTAGCTAGATTTTCGGGTTTTTCATCTAAGATTACTCTCCCGGACTTCATAAAAAGCACCCTGTCAGCAATAAAATAAACTTCATCGAGCCTATGGGAGGAAAAAAGAACCGTTTTCCCCTGATCCTTATGCTCCTTTACTAGATTTAGAAAATCTCCTCTGGCATTGGCATCTAGATTTGAAGTGGGTTCATCAAGTATTAAGACAGGGGGATCTGAAAGTAGCCCGATTGCAAAAGATAGACGCTGCCTCATGCCCCCGGATAGCTCAGAGGAAAGCTTATTTTTGTGATCTTCAAGGCCAACTAAATTAAGCAGGTTATTTATTCTCTTGTCATCCACTCCCCTGATAGAACCAAAGAACTCGAGAATGCTGACCGTTTTCATATCATAGAAAAGTGGATCTTGCGGTACATATCCTATAAGTGATTTTGAAAACTTAGGATTTTCTTTAATGTTGTGGCCCTGAATCTCTATTTCCCCCCTATAATCAAGAAGTCCCAGAATACATTTGATAAGCGTGCTTTTTCCAGCTCCATTTGCACCAAGTAAAGCTATAGACTCTCCTTGTTGTACATCTAGAGTTACAGAATCGACTGCCAGAACTTTCCCGAACTTCTTGGTCACATCAGCAACTTTTATCAAATAGTACCCCTATCAAATTTTCCTCTTGATGAATACGTATGATATAGAAGGTATCAAGACCATTAGCAATGAAACAACAAATAGCTTGTAAGAGAACCCCTTTTCTTCCGCTTCATACCTCTGCGGTATCTTATAATTCATAAGCGGGTAATTATCAGTAACTTTGGGCTCTGGCTTTATTACCGGGAAAGCATCTGAGGCAAGCTCAATTGCCTGAGCCACCGGGCTAAATACAAATACCCTTAAATTAGGATATGAATCTATTAAGCTTTCAAAGAGACTTTCAGACTTATAGGGAATTTCCCCAATACCATCATTATTTTCATCATATCCGACGTAATCACTCCAATAGTTCCCTCTGCCGTTAGTAAACCAGTTATTGCCAGCTAGTGTTCCCCCTCCCCTGACCTCAACTTGTTCTGCATTATCAACAAAACTATTTGAAACAATTATATTTCTTTCTATAGAAGGCATAAAAGATATCCCAATATCATTGAATGCTATCACGTTATCTTCCAAAGTATTCCAGGAATCTACTGAATGGGGGGAGTTATCCATATAAAGTCCTATTCGGTTATCGACAAAAAGGTTCTCCTTGGCAACAATGTCATCAAGATCCTTAAAACCAATTCCATAACCTGTTGCGGGCCCTTGATTGCGGGCGAAAATGTTATTCTGGAATTTAATATTATTGCTATACATAAGAAATCCACCCACATAATTCTCAGAAAACAGATTGTCCTCGAAAACATTGTTATTGCTGTACATATAATGGAGTCCATATCTGCCCTTCTCTATTTTATTCCCCTTAACCAAGGTATCCCCCGACCACCACATAACCAGATCGCGGGCACGGGTAATAGTGTTATTAAGTATTTTGGTATCAGAGCTATACCAGAGACGAATACCATCTCCTCTAACAGCAATAGGTAAATCCTTACCTACTATATTATTGTTTCGTATGATTGTTCCCGAAGATTTTTTTAAATATATTCCGAAAAGCACATCATCCAAACTGTTATCTTCAATAATTGAGCCTTGAGCCGAATCTAGGACTATTCCTGTGTCTTCTACACTCAGGCTCTCGCCGCTTCCACTTACATGAAACCCTTTAAAAGTAACATCCGGGGCTTTTATCAAAACAACAGTTCCCTTCCCGCCCCCATCAATTTTAGGCTGATTGATACCTACTAGATTTAAAGTCTTATCAACAATTACATGCTCATTATAAGTGCCAGAATTTACCTCAATGATGTCTCCGTTCTTTGCTGACTCTATTGCTAAAGATATAGAAGTAAAAGGCCCGTCAGGAGAAACGGTGTGAACCATTTCTGCCGACATAACATTTAGTGCCAGGATAGTAGTTAAGAAAATAAGCGCTAATATATAGAGAGCTATTATGTGTCTTATAATAAATCTCCTTAGAATATTGAGAGGCTAATTGGAGTTGGAACCCACGATTAGTGGCTTATATGCTTTACGGTGATAGTATAGTCCGACAATAATTAGTATGGAAGCCGCAAAAGACATATAGAGACCTATCTCCCAACTTGCGACTGTCAGAAACTGCGCAATCTTACCCTCACCAAACAAAGGCGGAACAAAAGGCTCTATGGCATTACTAAGTGGAGCATTACTGTCTAAATTCATTCCAAAGGTCCGCATCCAAAAATAAAGATCCGCTAAAAAGAATGCCGGGTACAATATGGCTGGAATACATAAAAATAGAGCAAAAGGACTATGTACAAAGAGAGTTCCAACTATTAACAAAATAAGTCCCGCTATCATAAATATACTTAGCGTCCGCTCCAAAACTGCAGCCTCGCCCATGGGTTTCATACCAATATAGTGATTAAGCCCGTCTATTTCTTGAATGTCTCCGGATAAGCGGTTTACGTACATTGTCGCTTCAAGACCATCAGGATATTGAGGAGCAAAAAGAGTTAATTTCCAATAAGGAAGGAAGATTGAAATAAATAGTATAAAGGCTGCTAATATCATTATAATAGATGGAATGAGAAATCTCTTCTTTTCTTTTTCCCAAAGCTCTTGGGGGATGCGCGGCCCGAGTATTAATTCATTTTCCTTTAGTTTTTCAGTCATTTACAGCCTCCGTATTACTAAATATTAATTAGAAAAATAAACTCTCGCGATTACAACTTGGGGGAGCTCAATGACATAAATCCAGTCAGTGGTTCCCCCTATAATTTTGTTAAAGATCATTGTTATTGTCCGGCTAAAATACTTTTGGCGTTTAAGCCCGCAGTTGCCGCTTTTACATAGTACTGCCATGCCATGTTGTAACCATAATTGGCTTTTTCCCACTCCTGTGCGGCCATAGCTTCATCACCTTGTTTAAGAAACTTATCCCCTTCGCCAAGCTGAGCAACAGCGTCTGTGATAAGTTCTTTGGCCATAGGATTGCCCTTGTCACCTGTTTTTTCAAGCTCTCCGTATACTGCCATAACCTGCGCTCTGGTACTCGTCGCCTGTTCTTGCCATGACTTAGCTGTTTCCTCATTCTGAGCAGCAAATGCAATATTTGTAAAACCAAGAATTAATAGGGTTATTAATAATGTGTTCAATATTCTCATTTTT
This sequence comes from Thermodesulfobacteriota bacterium, assembly GCA_021604765.1. Lineage (GTDB taxonomy): Bacteria > Desulfobacterota_D > UBA1144 > Nemesobacterales > UBA2774 > CR02bin9. Next base: position 37,750 of record BQJP01000010.1, on the reverse strand, counting down.
TACCTCCGTCACTTAGATTCTTACTTTGTATCCTATCCCCCTTTATAAAAATCTATTAAGAGGGACAGGAGAGTTTGACTTGAATCCCTTAGTTATTTTTGGGCTCTACTAGCAAATATCCCATCATCTCAAGATGGAGAGCAGAACAAAACTCAGAGCAGTAAAAAGGGAATACTCCTGGTTGATCCGCTTTGAACTTGACTGTGTTGGCCTCACCTGGCTCAAGGCTGAGGTTTACGTTATATCCCTCGATTGCAAAGCCGTGTGTAGCATCTCTAGCCCGCTCTACATTTGTAATGTGGAGAATTACCTCATCCCCCTCTTTGACAGTAATATGTTCAGGGTTAAAGTGACTTCTTATAGCCGACATCCAAACCTCTACCTTTCCGTCTGAGCGAACAATCTTTTCCTGGCCTGCTTTAGCGGCATTAGGATCTACACTCATTGTCCCCGGGTTATATCCAACCTCCGGGTAAACAGAGAACGGATTTAGTTTGTCAGCTTTAATCATCTGCACATAATGAGGCTCTCCTATACCAATTGGCATATCATAGAGAACCTGCATTTTATCGCCTGACACATCAATAAGCTGAAAGTTTTGTGGTAGCAGAGGACCGACATTAGTAAAGCGATCAATAGACCACTTATTTAGCGCTACACAGTATTTACCATCAGGAGAAACAGTATCCCCTTCGGCACATACAGTATGTCCAATGTTGTACTGAACAGGAACTTTCTCTGTCAATGTCCAGGCTTCATCTCCTGTGTTATAAGGAGGTCCTAGCTTCCACTTAGCGAGTGTACTTTCAATGAAAACACTCGTGTAAGCATTTCCGTCGCCATCAAACTGAGTATGAAGCGGACCTAAACCAATTTCCAACTGCGCGGCAACAACATCGTTATAGTTGAGAATTGGCACACCATAAACATCATTCCCTTCAAAATTTTCATCTTTTATTGCTTTTTGTATTTTCTCAAAGCTGTAAATCGTAGCATGTGTATCTAGCTTTCCGGAAACTACTAAGTATTCGCCACCGGGAGCTACATCTACACCATGCGGACTCTTAGGTTCTGGAATAAAGTAAAGAAGACCTTCTGAGATGGCTGTTTCAAGAGAAATAACCTTCACACCATTGATCTCCGTGGTTTTCCCGGGCTGCTTTGCAACTTCAGCAGCTTTATTGAGGTTGATGACATGCATATAATCCATATCCCTTTGAGACACGCCGGCTTCAAAAGGTGGTAATCCCTGTTCTATACCGCCTGTAGCGAGTTCTGTGTTAATTGAATTACAGAAAATCCAGCCATCGCTGACTTTCTTACCTGCATCACACAGATCCTGCCAATATGGTGGTAGTTCTATCTGAAATGAGCCTTCCTCCACAATCCTTCCCTTTTCTCGGTCAAACTTATGAAGGGCCATTACACCCCGGAATTTCTCCTGATACTCATCCATAGTAGCGTATTCTTCAAAAGGAAGAGGCGTTGCATATTGAGATGCCTGAATCACATATTCACTATTAGGAGTCACAAAAGTAGAACCGTGATCTGAAATAATATTAGGAGTCTTAATCATTTGCTTTGTTTCAAAGTCACGAAGGTCTATAACTGCCACCCTGGCATTGGCTTTATCGTTTATGAATAAAAACTGCCCGTCATATTCACCGTCAGTCTCCGTCAAAGCAGGGTGATGTGTATCTGCCCATCTGAGCTCCGTACCACTTGCCATATTACCGTCTTCAAGAAGCTTCATGGATTCTTCCGATCCGTATCCGAATCCCTGCCACGGCTCAGGGGTAAAAGCTGCAATGACTTTAAGGAGACGCATGGATGGTACCCCTATCACAAAAACCTGACCTGAATGCCCTCCAGAGGAAAACATTATATAATCATCGTATTTCCCTGAAGGCATATATGTTTTTAATGCCGCTTCCACATCTTTTGGGCTAAGGTTACGTTCTGCTGCTATCTGATCAGCGCTGGCAGATAAGTTGCCATTCTGTTTCGCTGTAGTAGCTTCAGAATTCGTTTCAGCTTTGTTTTCACCTGTGGAATCGGTATTTTGGCATGAGGCAATAAAAATCCCCACCACCAATAAAATTACCACACTACTTAATCCCAATACTTTTTTTGTTAACATAAATCCATACCTCCTTTTTCTTAATTGCTCTTTTATTTCTCTTTTTTCTTCGAATCCTCAAACTTTAAATATGAATAAACTTCACTTACTTCTTGGTCTGTTAGGCCCTGATTCGGCATAGGAACCATATATTCTGCAAGCATTTCTTTTGCTATTGGATCGGTGAAGACCATTGTATCTGGAGATTTCATCCATTTTTTCAACCACTCTTCCTCTCTGCGCTCTGTTACACCTTGAAGATCGGGACCCGAGAGCTTGCCCCCTCCAATAGTGTGGCAGGCAACACAGCCCTTAGACTGAAATAGCTCCTTCCCTTTTTCAGCTTCTGCACTTTCCTTACTAAAGACTGAATGAGAAAAACTTAAAAAGATGAGAATCAAAACTATTGCAACGTATTTACTAGGAATTAAAACTAAAAAAGACTTCATATCATATCCTCCTTCAAGAAATCATATACATACTTAATAATTGCAATGCCCGTGCCAGACAAAACTGTTGATATTACTAGTTATTAAAACTTTGAGGGGTGTAAGGTGTCCGAAAACAAGACAAATAATCCGGATATTTCTGTTTCTTGAAATTGCAGTCAAGTTTTCATAAAAAAAAAGAGGGTATTCCATTGTGAATACCCTCTTTGTGATATAGGGGGTGAGGCTCCGAAGAGCCAAGATGAATAAATTAAATTAGAATCTAAATCCTAGTCTTCCTCCATAAGTACCAAATGAGCCGTTACTCCTGTCGACATAGTTGTAACGACCTTCAGCACCTACGAAAATCTTTTTAGTAACATTGAAATCCACTCCTAATCCAGCGGCAAGACCTAACTCGGCACTTCCTTGTCCAGATGGAAAACCATTTTTTTGAAGTTTATCTGGTTGTGGAGCAATACCACCAACCTGGCTACCCGGGTCACTCTTATTGAGAAATATGTTAAAGCTCGGTCCGGCAACTAGATAAGGTTGAACAATGTGGTGTTGCTCAACTTTATACTTTAATCCTAGCAAAATTGATACAGTATCTAAAGTAACGCTAGTTTGTGTTGGAAGCGCACCGGGAGCTACTGCATTAATAGTTGGCTCAAACGTAAGGTCATCATCCGTTTTAGCCCACCCGATATTAATTAACCCCATCAGTTTTCCAGGTCCCAGGTTCTTATATAACGGCAGACCCAATTCACCTGACATGTAAAACCCTGTACCTGTTTTAAACGGTCCACTCTGAGCTCCAATAGTAAGCGCGAACTCAGCCCCTATAGGCTTATCCGTCTGGTTGGAGACAACCTGCTGCATTTGGGCTTCAGATTCCTGCATTTGGGCCTGATTAGCCGCTTTTTCGGCCTCCAGCTGTTCTATCTTCTCACTCAACAATTCATTCTGCCTGCGGTTCTGCTCGTTCTCCCTCTGGTTCTGCTCAATCATCTGTTTGAGCTCCTGTATTTGCTGATCGCTTGCGGCATGAGCATCATAAGACTTGAAGCCCAGCGTCACAGCTAAAAACAATAACAACGCATACGCAAAGATATTTTTCCTTAACATCCTACTATCCTCCTTGTTTAATTGATAAGAGTATTAAGTGCAAAGTGGGTGCCAAAAAAATATTTCAATAATAGATAGCGATTACAAAAACTAGGGTAGACATTTTGCTGTAATATTTTATTACATCTGACAAAACGGAAATATAATCTTTCTTACATATATAGTAATAATTATATAGTTTAGATTGTTATGGTTAATAGAAATTGATTTCCTGCAATGTTCTAATAAATGATCAATTTTGACTAGTCGAGTTCTTTCAAATATAGTCTCTTCTAGAATTATTAAATAGTGCTGTTTTGTTTTACAAATGAATTTACAGCATAGTTAATTCGGAGGTTGAGCTTTTAGGATTCAAAACTAATCATGAAGAAGAGGGCAGTAATTCTATCCATCGTGGTAGGGATTTTGATTGGCCTTGGAAGTTTCACCTTCTATTATGGAGAGGGGCTTTCCTATATGAGTAAAGACCCCAAAGCTTGCGTAAACTGCCACATTATGCAACCCCAGTATGACTCTTGGCAGAAAGCAAGCCACCACACTGTAGCTACTTGTGTTCAGTGTCATTTACCTCATAATTTCCCTAATAAATACATCTCTAAAGCTGAAAATGGCTACAATCATTCCAAGGCGTTTACACTACAAAATTTCCACGAACCGATAGCAATCACTGAAAAAAATAGCCGGATATTACAGGAAAACTGCCTTGAATGTCATAATAGCATGATAGAAAACCTTACGCATGGGAGCACAACAGACGCCAATGCTACGAGCTGTGTCAAATGTCACCGAAGCGTAGGACATGGAGAACCAATGGGCCTGGGAGGCCCGCTACGGCCTGATGAAAAAGGAGGAATTGAGCAATGAGTGGAGCTTCGTCAAAACTAGGATCTAAACTTGGTATAGCGGTTATTGTGTTGATAGTGGCTGTGTTAAGTGCAGGAATCGCGGCTTTGATGCTTAATATATTTGAAAGAAAAGTTGAAGCCAAAAACCCTTACATTCGTCTTGTTGAAGTTACGGAAACGGACACCGACCCTGAAAAATGGAAAGCTAACTGGCCTAAACAATATGACTCCTATAAGAAGACTAGTATATCAACACGTACCCGTTTCGGAGGACATGGGGGCAGTGAAGCGCTTCCCGAACAGAAAATAGAAAGAGATCCATGGTTGAAACGTATGTTCAAAGGATATGCGTTCTCTATCGACTACCGCGACCGCCGCGGCCATGCTTATATGCTTGAGGATCAGGAACAGACAGAGCGGCAAACAAAACCACAATCAGGTTCGTGTTTGCATTGTCATGCCTCTATCATGCCGTTATATGAACAACTTGGAGACGGTGATGCATTTAAGGGGTTTGAGGAATCCTACAAGTATTCATATCAAGACCTTCACCAAAAATTGAAGGATTCGGGCAACGATCACCCTGTATCCTGTGTTGATTGTCATTCACCAGAAACTATGGAGCTCAGGGTTACAAGACCAGGTTTTATAAAAGGTATTCAGGCACTAGCGGCATCAGATGCTCCGACTCCACACTTACCTTCAGTTGAGATATGGAGAGAAGGGTCCAGGGATAAGCCCTACGATCCAAACGAAGACGCGAGCCGCTCTGAAATGCGCTCATATGTCTGCGGACAGTGTCATGTGGAATATTATTGCGGCGGCAATATGGAATTAACTTTTCCGTGGGGTAAAGGTCTTAAAGTTGAAGAAGTTGAAGAGTTCTGGGATGAAACAACTTTTCCTGACGGGAACCAATTTTTTGACTATAAGCATAAAGAATCTGGAGCTAAGATACTTAAAGCACAGCATCCTGAGTTTGAACTTTGGAGTCAGGGAATTCACGCGCGAAGCGGTGTAGCATGCGCTGATTGTCACATGCCATATATGCGTGATGGTGCCAGCAAGGTCTCGGATCATTGGGTAAGAAGCCCACTGCTCAACATTAACCGCGCTTGCCAAACATGTCACAGATTCTCTGAAGAAGAGATCCAGCAGCGTGTGGACGGAATCCAGCAACGGAATTTCGATTTGCTACAACGTGCCGGAGCTGCTCTCATGGAACAACTAGATGCAATCAATTTGGCTAGAGAACAAGGTGCAACAGACGAAGACCTAAAAGAATCTCTTGATCTTCAACGCAAAGCACAATGGAGACTTGACTTCATCGCAGCTGAGAATTCCATGGGGTTCCACGCTCCTCAAGAGGCTGCCCGAATACTGGGTGAATCGATAGATTATGCCTGGCAGGGCACCACAGCAGCTTTAAATTGGAAGGAAGTGACCAGTAATAGCAACATAGAGGTTAAAGAGAATATACAAACAGGCGAAGAATAAGTCGTCTGGTTTAATTACACTTCTTTGGAGCTAAGAGTGTTGAAGTAGTCTTTGATGGAGAATACCAGTTGGATGGGTTCTATACTCATTTGAGAAATGGTGATGAAAAAATCTTCTTACCATATTTCAAATAAAATTTCTCAAAAACTTCTGGTTAATAAATCCAATAAATCTTAATATGAGGGAAATTAGGAAGTGGTATAAGCAGTTGAAATCATTGGTAGCGGGGGCAGGATTTGAACCTGCGACCTTCGGGTTATGAGCCCGACGAGCTACCAAGCTGCTCCACCCCGCGTCAGATTAAGGGCTATATGGTATGGCAAGATCAAAGAGCTGTCAAGTTATATATATAAGTTGCAATAGTTTAATAAATATTATTGACAAGTACTCTCAATAAATATAGATTAAATTAGCAATAAGAGAATCGATTAGGAGGAGTACAATAAACATGAAAAAGTTAAGCGGATTATTCTTAGTTGTTACATTAATGATGTCAATTTCATTCCTGGCAGGATGTGAAAACAAGGCAAAAAATGATGAGTTTGAAACCACAAAATCAAGTCTTGAACAAACTCAAGAAGAGCTTGATAAGATCAAACAAAATAGTGAAGCTTTGGACAAATACATTGCAAACCTTAAAGCTAACATTAACGATCTAAAAATTGAAAACCAAAAACTTATTGCCGAATCCAAGAGACTAGAAGCAGAAATCATTGATCTAAACCTAGAAATGGGGAAAATACCGGATTCTGATGCTGGGAAAGATCTTTCTTCGGATGACACATCTGACAAAGCTGCTCCCGCTGAAAAAGATACTAGTTCAGAGGAATCTAATGGTACTGAAACCACGGACAATACTGAGCAAGAAATTTAATTTAAATTAAACTTCTTTAAGCTAAAGCCTTAATTCCAAGAATTCTATCCAATCTAAATGTGCATCTTTCTTTCCTAAGATGGCAGTAAGCGTGTATGTAGGTGTTAGCTTTGCTAAAACTTATTTCTAAAGGCTCGATTACTCTCGTAGATGTTTCCTCTTTGTATGCAGACAGGTACTTAATCTCAAGCTTGCCCTTGTCCCTCAGGGCCTGCTCAATCTCTGTAGGCAATACTAATTCATTTGAAGTCTTTAGCTCAACTGATTGCCCCTGAAGTTTAAGTATGTCTTTTAGTCTTTTTAATCTAATACCCCTTCTCTCTAGATCCTTTAGGAAGAATTCAAATATATCTTTCGTGGTTGTTACGTCTGCTAAAGCGCGGTGCTGTTCATCAATCGGAAGTCCAATATATCGCGCAATGTCCCCCAGGCTGTTACTTGGGAACTCATAATATCTTCTGGCTATACCAAGTGTATCTATTACCTCATTTTCCGGTAGAGATAAATTTAAATTGTTGAGTTCAATTCTCAGAAATCCAAGGTCGAACTTTGCGTTATGAGCAACAATTACAGTATCATTTAGAAAGTCGAGGAGATCATTTGCTATTTCTCTAAATAATGGAGCCTGAGTGACCATAGTTTGAGTTATACCGTGTATCGAGACTGCTCGCTCAGGAATATTGCGTCCAGGATTAATAAGTGTCACGAACTCATCTGCTATCTGGCCGCCAACAGTTTTAATAACGGCAATTTCACAGATTTTATCGCCAGAAACCGCATCAAGACCAGTAGTTTCAACATCAAGGAACGCAAAATAAGTTTGGGAAGGATTTTGTGGTAACAAGACCCACTCCTTTTAGACTAAAATATTATTATCAAAGTTTAATGAAATAAAGGCTTATTGCAAAATTACTAGGAAGATAATACTCAAGAAGAGGTTAGTTGCTCTAGAATTTCATTACCTCCAGCTTCTAAAATCATTTCAGCAAGTTGCTCCCCAAGCTGCCCGGCGTGCTGAATTGAGTCGCTTGCATCTTTTTTTATTAGCAACTTACCTTCTGGAGAAGAAATGATTCCACTCAAATTTATTGTATTGCCACTTAGAATTGCATTGCAACCTACAGGCACGTTGCAATCTCCTCCTAGCCTGTATAGAAAGGCTCTTTCAGATATTGCAGCTATTTCTGTTTCAGTGTGGTTAATTGCTCTAAGAATATTGGCAGTTTCTTCATCGCCCTCTCTACACTCTATTGCAACAATCCCTTGCCCAGGAGCCGGCAGCATGATATCCGTAGAAATAATTTCTGTTATTTCCTCTCCAAGCCCCATCCTTTCAAGACCCGCTACAGCCAATACAATTGCATCAAATTCACCATCTTCTTTCAACTTTCTTATTCTAGTATCAACATTGCCTCTAATAGAAACGATTTTAATGCTCGGGTAATGATGAAGAAGCTGAGATGCCCTTCTTAAACTCCCTGTGCCAATTCTACTTCCCTTTGATAGTTTTGCTAAAGTTTGACCTGTATTTGATATGAAGGCATCCCTTGGATCATGTCTTTCCACCACGGCTCCTATAATCAGTCCTGCGGGAAGTACGGTAGGAACATCCTTCATACTATGGACAGCAATGTCTACATTTTCGGATAGTAGCGCCTCTTCTATTTCTTTAACAAATACGCCTTTCCCCCCTATTTCTGATAAAGGAGAGTTCAGAATAGCATCACCAGTAGTCTTGATTATTTGTATTTCGATTTCTAATTCGGGATTACTTGCTGAAAGGAGGTTGCGAACATGATTGGCTTGCCAGAGTGCAAGCTTACTGCCTCTAGTTCCTATCCTGAAAGAATGCTTCATCTTCCTCTTCTTCTAGGAGTAGGAGTTCTTTTTCAAGTTCAAAAAGTCTTTTAATCGAATCCACATACAATGCACCCATTGATGTAGAAGACTCCTTTTTTAGATTTGTAAGCGGATTGTGGAGTATTTTGCCTATAATCCTGGAAGCCATAAGCTCAATTATGTACCTGTCTTCTTCTGAGATACCATCAAGCTTATCTAGTGCTTTTTCAAGTTCGATATCTTTTATTATTTCAAATCTTTTTTTAAGATCTATAATAGCTGGTACCGCTTTTAGACCAGTTAGCCAAACATTAAAAGATTTTTCTACATCAAGTACAATTTCTTCAGCTTTATGGAGGCTTTCCTTACGGGTTTTTATATTCTCTTCTGAAACATTTTTCAAATCATCTATGTCATAAAGATAAACATCCGGGATATCTTCAATTCTCGGATCAATATCTCTTGGGACCGCTATATCTATTAAAAACATAGGATCATTATTTCTGAGTTTAAGGGCTTCTTTAACATGATTTGGTTTCACAATAAAGTCTTGAGAACCGGTAGCGGCTATAACAATATCGACATCTTTTAAATGATAAAAAACTTCATCAAAACTTATAGATCGCCCATTTAATTTATTTGATAATTCAACCGCATTCTCATATTTGCGACTTGCTATAAATAAATCACTTATTCCCGCCTTAATTAAGTGTTGCGCTGCAATCTCCGCCATATCGCCTGCCCCTATTAACATTACTGATCTCGTAGAGAGATCGTCAAATATTCTTTTGGCAAGTTCAACAGCAACATAACTGATCGAGACAGCATGAGATCCTATACCTGTCTCAGTCCTAATTTTTTTCGCCACAAAAAATGAAGTATGGAAAAGCCTATTCAGAATTAATCCTGCGGTTTTTTGAGTAGCGGCAATTTTATAAGATTCCTTTACTTGACCTAATACCTGTGGCTCACCAACGACCATAGAATCAATACTTGATGCTACATTAAATAGGTGTCTGACTGCCATATGGCCTATTGAATAATAAATATGTGGCTCTAAATCTTCTCGGGGCACATCATGAAACTCAGATAGGAATGATTTTATATTTTCGAGGCATAATTCAATATTTTCAGAAACAGCATATATTTCTACTCGGTTACATGTCGAAATAATTGCGCATTCTTCAACATGATCTTTATTTTGAAGCTCCTTTAGACCTAACTCCAGGCTCTCCTTAGAGAAAGAGAATAGCTCTCTAACTTCTATGGGCGCTGTTTTATGGCTAATTCCTAAAACTACGGTTCTAAGCATTTATACTTTTTATCCTTAACCTAGTAGCAAACATTATATCCTGAGTAGACAAAAAATCATCTTCTTAACTAAAGTTAATATAAAACAGTTTTACTTCAAATCTCGACCTATAAAGCTTAAGAACTCACCTCTGGTCCTTTCATCTTTTTTGAATGCGCCGCGCATCGAACTGGTAAGCATATTAGCGTCTGATTTCTTTATCCCTCTCATCGCCATGCACAAATGATAAGCCTCTACAACTACAGCAACACCTAAAGGATCGAGTTCCTTCTTAAGAAAATCTGCTATTTGCACTGTCATTCTTTCCTGAACTTGAAGCCTACGAGAAAACACCTCAACAATTCTAGGTATTTTGCTAAGCCCAACCACTTTACCATTGGGTATATACGCAATATTGCACTTACCAAAGAATGGAAGCATATGATGTTCACAAAGACTATAGAATTCTATGTCCTTTACTACAACCATCTCATCGTACTTGATATGGAAAATCGCTTCATTTATTATTTCTTTTGGATCCATATGATATCCAGCAGTTATTTCCTTAAACATCTTCTCCATTCTATCAGGAGTATCCCTAAGCCCTTCCCTCTTTGGATCTTCTCCTATCTCAAGCAAAATCTCTTTAATTGCTTTCTTAACGCTCATAGGGGTAGTTATCCTCCTCATAGTATTCAAAATAACTTCTTGAAGTCTCACTTAGCTTTATGTGTATCAATTTATTATTGAGATTAGGTTTAATCTTATTCCATATATATTTTGCGATATTTTCACCTGTTGGTTGCTGATTCTCGAAATATGGGATTTCGATATCAAGCCTCTTATGATCAAGCTCCTCTATTACAGGATTCATAATATCATCAAGGTCCTGAAGACTGTAAATCATCCCCGACTCTGGATCTATTTCACCATTAAGCTTCACTTGTATAGCATAATCATGGCCATGACCATTAGGATTTGAGCATGTATCAAATATTTCAAAATTCTCTTCATCAGACAAAGCCTTAATAAATAGTCTGTGTCCCGCTGAGAACCTATAAGTTTTTGTAAGGCTTACATATTCTTTAACTATTATTTTCTCCAGTAATCAACATACAAATCCTGTGTTTCATAGAGTCTTACCCTATATAATGAGCACTTTGGATTATCTGCAAGTTTTTCCTCAAGCAAATCCCAAAGCACCCGCGCTATGTTTTCAGTTGTCGGAACAATATCTTTAAAATGGTGATTATCCTCATTTAAATGTTTGTGATCAAAGTCTAAAAGCACTTCTGACATCACTGACTTCAGCTCATAAAGGTTAATTATCATGCCTGTTTCAGCATCAACCTCTCCCTCGACGGTTACCTCAAGGTTATAGTTATGACCATGGCCATGAGGACCCGCAGATTTGCCAAAAACAGAAATATTTTTCTCTTCACTCCACCCCTTGTTCCAATAGCGGTGTGAAGCTGAGAATTCCATCTTCTTTGTTAATAGTTTCTTAAATCCCATAAGTTTAAAACACCTTTAAAGCCAAATAGGATAGCATAGTTAGCACACTGTACAACTTCCAATATACAGGTGTGTGAGGTAATATTTTATATGAATGGAAAGCCTTGACTCATCAAGCAGACTGGCAAATATAATTAAGGGTCTTAAGAATCAGAAGAACAAGTATCTTCTTTTAAAAGGCCCATCCGTAATAGCTATATTCTTTTTTATAACTATTGGTTTAGTTACAATCATTTCCTTAATATCTTCTGACCCTTATTTTTACGCTTTTTTAAAGATTTTGACCATCTTATTATTAGTCTTTGCTGTATTCAAATTGGTTATTGCACCTATATACAGAAAAACCATTACAGACAGTCTCTTGGAAGAACTTGAGAACTTATCTCCCGGACTAGGGGAAGACACTGTAAATGCCATTGAATTAACTGATACTTTAACAAAATCTAAAGCATTAGGCACATCTAAAGATCTTGCTTTTGCACATATTTCAAAAACTACACACAAACTTGAATCTTTTAACCTCTCTTCTCTATACCCAATTAGCAATCTGAGAAAATATTTTGTTCCGCTTGCAGGTGGAATCCTATTCGCCGCGCTTGCCATAATTTTTATTCCGGGAAGTTTTCCTAGTTACTTTTTTAGCTCCAATATATTCCCCTCAACATCAGGTCCACATCTAAAACTCGCTGATATCCAGATAACAGTTAAATACCCGGAATATACAAAAAGAGAGCCTGAATTAATTAAAGGTGGCTCAGGCGATGTGAAAGCCATCAAAGGCACAGAGGTTCAATTTGAAGCAAAACCACTAAGCACATTTAAAGAAGGCTCATTATTTGTTAAAAATAGTGCTCCCGTTCCTATAATTACAAGTGATGGAAGAATCAAATCCGGCTTTACTATTCTTAACGATGGCAGTTATGTAATCACAGAAAATTCCACAGGCCTAACATCAGAATCTTTTATGATAGTTGCCCAAGAAGACAGGGTGCCTGAAATCCAGATTAGCAGTCCGTCAGGCAAAACAGTGGAATTAGGTTCAGAAGAAAATATAGAAATTTTCTATGAAGCAGAAGATGATTTTAATATTTCTAAATTAACTCTCACCTGGGAGAATCAAAAAACACAGTCTGAACTACCTATAACAATAAAAGAATCTGGAACAAATGTTATTAAAGGCAAGCTCACATGGGGACCAAGTGGGATAAATCCTGAAGATGGCGATACCATAAAGCTCAGAGTTTTTGCATACGACAATGACACTATTTCAGGACCAAAAGTAGGTGTTTCCAATCCTATCACCATAAAACTAAAAGACGCCCGCTCTAAACATAAAGAAACCCTTAACTACGCCGGGCAGTTGATGGAAGAACTCATAGACATACTTGGCGATGAAATTAATTTAGTTTATAAAAATGATAACGAGACTACTCAGAACTCAGGATCTAGCAGTCGAATTATAGATACGGACGAGATACTAAAGAAACAAAAAAAGCTGACACAAAAAATTGAAAACGCAGTTAGTACTTTGGATATTACTTTATCGAGTATGGCGGAAGATGAATATTCGGATTACACATTTTTTGTTGGATTAACTAATATGGGAATAAGACTAAGATCTCTTTTAGATGAGAGGAAATATCTGATCGAGTCTTTTACAAAAATAGACTTTGGTAGATTACAAAGGCTAATGAAGAGGGAAATCCCCGAGTTTGAGGATGATATATTGCTGATAGATTCGATACTCAAGGGTGACAAATTGATTGACTCACTGCGCTCAAGCAATGATTTGCTTAATCAGTATAGAGAGTTATCCGAACTCTTAAATGAATTACAAAATGGCGACAATGCGGAGATTGAAAATCAGATTCAAGAAAAGTTAAACCAGATTAAGGAACTCATATCACAACTAGCTAAGAAGATGGATGGACTCAGCGGAGATATACAAGAGGGCTTTTTAAACCAGGATGCATTTGAAGCGCTGAACATGCAAAAACAGTTGGATCAGATCTCCAAACTCGCCCAAGAAGGTAAGATAGAACAAGCGCTTGATATGTTGGCAAGCATGTCTCAGAGTCTTCAGAATATGATAGCATCTCTAGAAAACGGAATGCAGTCTTTTGGATCTTCTATGATGGCGCAAGAGATGTCTAAATTAAATGAACTGGTGTCTCGTCTTGATAACATTGAGAGGGAAGAATCTTCTCTCAAAGATAATACAGATGAGCTAAAGAAATCTTTATTAGAAAATCCAAACTTACAGGGAGAGAACCTCCGAGAATTTATAGAGAAGGAAATGAAAAAAGCTGAGAGGCTGACTCAAAATCTCAAGAAAGCAAGGGCAAAGGTATCAAAGAAGTCACCTCTTGAAAGTAGTTCTGAAGGGGCTTATCTAATTGAAAAGATGATAGAAAAAACTCAGCAACTAAGCAATTGGTTAAAAGCTATGGATTTCAATGAGGCAGTTAAAAATGCAAGGAGTATTCAAGAAAGCACTCAGGGTCTTAGTGAAATGAGTAATCTAAATTTTGGTAATTTAGGGAAAGCATCTGAGGAAATTGACAGCGCTAGCAAACTCGCCAACGAGATACGAAATGACTTGGAACGATTCGGAGCACAAAAAGGCAATCAAGGACAATTCGCCCAGATGGCTGAAAGACAGGATGAGATACAAGGTCAAACAGGCGATCTCAATGAAGAGTTGTCAGAACTTGGAAGCGGTTTCTTTGTTGCCCCTGGTCTGGGGGAGAAATTAGGAGAGGCAGAAAATTTTATGGGAAATGCCTCTCAGGACCTCCGTGGCAGGCAAATCTCGAAAGCTATATCTAATCAGGAGGAGGCCTTAAAAGCTCTACGGGATGCAAAACAGCAGGCTCAGGACATGCTTCAACAAATGAGAATGAGCGCTAAGGGCAATGGTTCTTCCGCCCCAATGATGTTGGGTCAAAGACAATCCGGACAAAGCCCTCAAGGCACTGATAAACGATATGTCGAGATTCCCCAGATCGATGAATCGCAGGTTGGAAAAGAGTATAAACAAAGAATTTTAGAAGCGATGAAGGGTGGATCTCCAGAGGGATACATAGAGTTAAACAAAAAATATTACGACAGGATTATTAAATGAAATTGAAATCAACTCGATATTTGTTCTTAACCATAGCCTTTTATCTATTTACTTACACATGGTGTTCCTATTCATCTGAGCTTGACGAGTTATTAGATAATGTTGAGAATGGGATCAAAACATGGCAAATAAGAGATGCGTCGGAATCTATTGATCAAGCTCTTGAAAAAGCTGATACTGACGAGGACAACTTTCGATCTTCCTATCTAAAATCTCTTGTAGACTTTTATAAAGGCAATTACATAAACGCAAAAGGATACGCAGAAAAAGCCCTTTCAAGCAAAGAGTTAGGAGATGAGGCTGGTTTTCTAAATTTCATAGTAACAGCATCTGATTCGGCCCCTGAGTTTAAAGAAATCAGAACTGAGAACTTCGTAATTCGCTATGCTCACCCAAAAGACGTCATACTTGCTGAATATGCAAAAGATGTTCTGGAAAAATCACGTTTTGAGATAGGTCTCGATCTGGAAGAATATCCAAAAGACCCTGTAATCATTGAGATCTACCCGGACATGAAAAGCTTTACATTGGCATCCACCCTACCCGCTGAAAATGTAGAAAAGACTGGGGTTGTTGGCATATGCAAATTTAATAGGATCATGATTCTTTCACCTAGGTTGTTACCTAAAGGATATACTTGGGCTGACACTTTAGCGCACGAATATGTCCATTATCTAGTTTTTCTAAAAAGTGACAATAAAGTTCCCGTTTGGCTCCATGAGGGTATTGCGAAATACCAGGAGAAGAGATGGAAAGAGAAAGAGACTAATGTTATTAGTCCATTTTATGAAACTATATTATCAGAGGCTCTTGAAAAAGATGAACTTGTGCCAATTGAAAAGATGCACCCGTCACTAGCGATGCTCGAAAGCGCGCGGGAAGCTCAGCTAGCATTCGCACAGTCTGGCACAATGATAAGTCATCTAGTAGACAACTGGGGACAGAATGCGCTTATTGATCTCATCTCATCTATTAAAGAAACTGATGATTATCAAACCGCAATAAAATCTGTCACCAATCTAGATTTCCCTCTATTTTATGAATCTTGGGAGAAAGACTTAAGGTCCAAAAATCTTGAAGAAAGGATACCTGGGGTCAGTGTAAAGGGTGTTAGAATAAAAAACACCGAAAAGAAGTCCATCGATGGCAGCGAGGACTTGATTGATATAGACAACAACAGGGCAAGAGACTACACAAGATTAGGAGACCTCCTAAAACAAAGGGGACGGTTAAGCCCCGCAAGCTATGAGTATGAAAAAGCCCTTGAGCTGGATCCGTACTCCCCCATAATATCGAGCAGACTTGCCTACGCACTAAACATAATAGGAGAGTCAGAAAGAGCAAGAGAGGTCTTATATCCCATAATTGAGTTTTATCCAAGCCATATAGATATACATATGATATTAGGAAGAATTTATTTAGATGAGGGCAATCTTAGCAAAGCCGAAGAAGCATACTTAACGGCAATAGCGATTAACCCTTATGACCCAGAGGTTCATGCTTCGCTAATCGTCTTGTATGATAAACAGGGACAGACTGAGTTAAAACAAAGAGAAGAAAAATTTCTAAAATTATTACTCAATGAGGAAACAGATAATGGAAAACAATAGAGAAGACATTCAGAAAGTCGAAGAGCTCTTTCGTATAAAGAATGAAATCATATCAGAAATAGGAAAGGTAATTGTAGGTCAGGAAAAAGTAATCGAGCTGCTCTTAATATCACTAATGTCCTCCGGACACTCTCTTTTTGTCGGAGTCCCTGGACTGGCAAAGACTCTTCTAGTTAGCACCCTTGCTGATGTATTAAGCCTTAAGTTCAACCGAGTACAGTTCACACCTGACCTGATGCCCTCAGATATTACCGGATCAGAAGTCCTTGAAAAAGATAATACATCTGACAAGAGGTACTTTAGATTTATTCATGGGCCGATATTTTGCAACATTTTACTTGCTGATGAAATAAATAGAGCTTCTCCTAAAACTCAAGCCGCTTTACTTCAGGCAATGCAGGAAAAGAAGGTAACTGTTGGTGGAGAAACTTATCTCATTGCTCCTCCATTTTTAGTGTTTGCTACACAAAACCCTATTGAACAAGAAGGTACATATCCGCTGCCCGAGGCTGAGCTTGACAGGTTTATGTTTCAAATTGACGTCTCCTATCCTTCCTATGATGAAGAACTTGAAATAGTCAAAACCACCACAGGAACATATCAACCTGAACTGAGAAAGATTTTAGATTCTAAGAAGATTATGGAATTTCAAAACCTTGTTCATAGGGTTCCTGTTTCAGACAATGTCGCCTCTTTTGCGGTAAAAGTAGCAAGAGCAACCAGACCGGATGATCCCAGCACAACAGAATCTGTGAAGAATGGCCTTGCTTGGGGAGTTGGACCTAGAGCTTCTCAATATTTAATATTCGGAAGCAAAGCTAGAGCGGTATTAAATGGAAGGTACACTCCTACGACAGAGGATGTAAAAGCAATTGCGCCAGCGGTGCTAAAACATAGAGTGGTATTAAACTTTAGAGCTGAAGCTGAAGGGGTAAAGCCTGAGGAAATTATTCAGGAAATACTAGACGGAATCCATCATCAGGATTCTGATCGTCTCCAGGCTTAGATGCTGGAGCCATAACGCTAAATTTAGATTTAAGCAAAGCTTCTACTGAAGGCTCAATCTTTTCTAGAAACGGCTTAGGGTAAATACCCATAAAGAACATCATTATAGCGAGTGGAAGAACCACCAGTATCTCTCTTAGGTTTATATCCTTAAGCGCCTTGTTAGCAGCGTTATTTAGAGGTCCTAAAAATACCCTCTGGTATGCCCACAACATATAAATAGCTCCAAGAATGATTCCGGTAGCACCAAGCACTGCATATATCCAATTGAACTCAAAAGCTCCTAACAATATTAAGAACTCGCCGACAAAACCGTTTAAGAGTGGAAGCCCGATAGATGCAAGTGTTGAAATCATAAAAAATGCAGCAAAGATAGGCATCACTTTTGCTATTCCGCCAAAGTCCGCAATCTTTTTAGTATGGCGTCTGTCATAAACCATACCGACTAGAATAAAGAGCGCGCCTGTCGAAATTCCGTGGTTTATCATTTGATAAATTCCGCCTTGAACACCTTGAATGTTTAAGACGAAAATACCAAGCATTACCAATCCCAAGTGGCTCACGCTTGAGTAAGCAACAAGTTTTTTTAGATCTTTCTGAGCAAAGGCCACCATGGCGCCGTAAATAACTCCTATGATAGCAAGCGCTATAAGTATTGGTAAATAAGCCATGAAGGCATCTGGAAAGAATGGCATTAAAAATCTAAGAAACCCGTATGTGCCCATTTTTAGCAGCACTCCGGCTAGAATAACACTTCCTGCGGTTGGAGCTTCAACATGTGCATCGGGCAGCCATGTATGGAATGGAAACATTGGTACTTTAATAGCGAAAGCCAGAAAGAACGCCAAAAATGCTAATCCCTGAGGACTCAATATGCCCTCAAAAGGTATATTCAACTTATAGAAATCCATCACATCCATTGACGCTATGCCAAACTGCTCAATGTGTAAATAGAAAAGAAACAGTATTGCAATCAGCATGAGAGCGCTACCAAATGCTGTATAGATGAAGAATTTTATCGCAGCATAAATTCTTCTCTCTGTACCCCAAATACCTACGATGAAATACATTGGGATAAGAACAGCCTCCCAGAAAATGAAGAAGAGAACCATGTCCAGAGCAACAAAGGTGCCTATTAGCGCCGTCTGGAGAACAAGCATGAATATCAGGAACTCGCGCATGCCTTTATGAATAGACCGCCATGATCCGAGAAGCGTAATCGGCATTATAAATGTGGTCAGAAGTACTAGAAACAAACTAATACCGTCAAGCCCGACATGGTAGCTTATTCCTAGACTCTCAATCCAAGGGACTTTTTGTACAAACTGCATCGCTGCAGAGCCTGTTTCAAAATTGGTGAATAATGGGATAGAGATAAGAAATTCTATCAGAGTTACAACTAAAGCTCCGATCTTGAGCGATTCCTCCGAATTCTCATATAAATAAGAGAGAAAAAGAATGATTGGAATCCCTAGAAGAGGGAAGAATATGACTAGTGAGAGATTGCCGCCGAAGAGCGATTCCATGTCGTTAGATACTATCCTTTTTTATCGTGAATAACTGCTAGAATTTATGGGCTGTAAATATACTATAGTAGAGGGATGTTTCAAGATACAAACTTTTACAAAATTCTGGTTCTTATGAACAGTCGCTACACGTTCCTTGCAGGTGTAGGTCTAAGGAATTAATTTTGGCTTTGTCTAGGTGCGAGCGTTTGGTATCCACTTTGTACTGAATATCATCAATATAGACGTCTGATACTTTGCCACATTTCGTGCAGACAAAGTGATGATGCTTTCCTAAATTCGTATCATATCTCATTGAAGTGCCACCTAAATCCAGATGCTTTAGTAAATCTGATTCAACCATCTGCTCCATATTGCGATAAACAGTTGCCAGGGAAAGCATTGGGTACTCTTGCTTTGCTCTCTGATATACTTCGTCAACAGTGATATGCTGATTAGCCTCGGATAGAATAGTGAATATAACCATTCTCTGAGGGGTTAACTTAAGACCTCTTTCCTTTGAAAGAGTAATTAGCTTCTGAAGTCTTTGTGTATTTTCAGTCATTTCTTATTATATTTAACCCTACACTCCATCTAAATGCAAACTATTCTCATCTAATTTCTATTCTTATTTGATATTGGATATTGCTCTGATATAATACTGGTCCGAATTATTAACGCTCATTTACTAACACCATTACATAAATACTGGTAAACTGTTTAACGAAAATTATTTTTAGTAAAATCAAGAAAATTGGGAGGTTTACAGCATGGGAATGAAAAAAATAATAAGCATTCAACCAGACTCTCCTGCACAATCCTCGGATAAAGGAGTAAGCTTTAAGAAATTCGATAAGTCTGAGAAGCCTGCGAGCAATGTAGAATTAACTGAAGATATTGTATACAGCGCTCTTAAAAATGTTTATGACCCGGAAATACCCGTTAGCATTGTTGACCTGGGACTTATCTATGACGTTGCTATTTCCTCAGGTAATAATGTTAACCTTAAAATGACTCTAACCACACCTGGTTGCGGAATGGGGGCTATGATAGCGGGACAAGCAGAAGACGCTATAAAAGGCGCTGGCGCCAATAATGTTTTGGTTGAAATTGTTTGGGACCCACCATGGAATCCTGACATGATGTCAGACGAAGCTAAAGAGAAACTCGGAATCTAATAAGGAGCACAAAGTAAATTATGGAACTTAGTCCTGATAATATTAAAAAAGTACTACAAAACGTAAAATACCCCGGTTTTACAAGAGACATTGTATCATTTGGTCTTGTTAAGGACATACAAATTGACGGAGCTAAAGTTAATGTTTCTTTGGTACTTCCAAAACCCGATGAAAAGCTTACATCGAAAATTAGCGAATCTGTCAGGACAGTAATATTAGAAACTCCCGGAGTCTCTGACGTTGATATACAGATTTCAGCACGCCAACCCAAAGCTGCACCCCCGGGACAGGGACCACAAAAAGCAGAGAAATCTGCAAAGCTTCCAGATATCAAATACTACATAGCTGTAGCTAGTGGAAAAGGCGGCGTTGGCAAGTCAACAGTGGCAGTTAATGTGGCCGTTGCAATGGCTAAAATGCGCGACAAAGTAGGTCTCATGGATGCAGACATCTGGGGACCTAGTATCCCAACAATGTTGGGCATAAAAGATAGGCCCAAAGCCACTGAAGATAACAAGATTGTCCCTCTAAACAAATTTGGCCTAAAGCTCATGTCTATTGGTTTTCTTGTTAACGAAGATGAGACAGTTATATGGCGGGGACCGATGGTACACGGAGCCATAAAGCAGTTTATAGAAGATGTAATTTGGGATGATACTGATCACTTGGTAATTGACCTTCCGCCTGGCACAGGAGACGCTCAGCTTTCTTTAGTACAAACAGCGCCTCTAAGCGGTGGCCTTATTGTAACAACCCCTCAGGATGTTGCGCTTATCGATGTAAAGCGTGGCGTTCAAATGTTTCGAAAACTAAACGTTCCTATACTCGGTATAGTTGAAAATATGAGCTACCTTGAGCAATCGGGGAGCGGAGAAGTTATAGATATTTTCGGTAGAGGTGGCGGCAAAAAAATGGCCGAGCAGTTTGGAGTGCCCTTTTTAGGAGAGATTCCTATTGATCCAGATATTAGAAAAGGCGGAGATGGCGGGGTTCCTATAGTTGAATCTCACCCTGAAAGCACAGCAGCAAAAGCATTTAACCAAATTGCAGAAACGATACTAAATACAATCGAAAAAAACTAATTCGAATAAACTATTTTATATTTATGTCTTTCCCTTCTATCTTGAACCGTTATTAGAAATGACTATTTTAATATATACATATCACATGATGAATATAGGAGAATTTTGGGGTTTTAGCACTGTACAAATGAATTGACGTAAGCTGAGTGACTAGCTATTCTGTCATCTACAAAACTATTGTTTCTGGGCAGCAGAAACCTTGAAGTAAATAAATGGCATCAGTTAAAGATTATTATAAAATATTAGGCGTTTCTAAAAACGCTACTAAGGATGAAATAAAAAAGGCTTATCGCAGTCTTGCGAGAAAGTACCACCCTGATCATAATCCTGACAACAAAGACGCTGAAGAAAAGTTCAAAGAGGTACAAGAAGCCCATGAGGTTCTTTCAGATGAGGAAAAGAGAAAGACCTACGATATGTTTGGAAGCGCCGAGTTTAGACCGGGGGGTCAAACTACATGGAGAAAAGCCGGAGACCCTGGTGGTAGGAACTACCAGTATACATACAGCTCTCAAGATTTCCCTGGTTTTGAAGACATTTTCAAAGACATATTCGGTTTTGGTGGAGACCCTAGAGCAAGAAGAAGCACAGATGGAAGGAGTGGTGGTGGATTTAGAGATATTTTCAGTCAAGCAACAAGAGAAAAGCCTGTAAAAGGTAAAGATCTGGAATATCAGATCGAAATAGATTTCGACACGGCAATCAAAGGCGGTGTAAGAGATATAACTATAAGCCGTCAAAAACTAAACAATGTAAGTACGGAAAAACTATCCGTTAAGATCCCTCCTGGAGTTTCTACTGGATCAAGAATTAGAGTACAAGGCAAGGGAGAGTCAAGCGGAAGAGGAGATCAAGGAGATTTATTTCTAAGAATAAAAGTCAAACCGCATCCGATATTTAAGCGCATAGGGGACGATATACATCTTGAACTGCCTATTACTTTCTATGAAGCCGCTTTGGGCAAACAGATAGATATCCCAACAATAGACGGAACCGCTAGTTTATCTATCCCATCTGGAGTACAGAGTGGAGCAAGACTTAGGCTTAAAGGAAAAGGAACACCCAATATCAAATCCAAGAAAAGAGGGGATCAGTATGTTGAGGTTAAGGTAGTTATGCCTGATAATATAAAAGATAGTGATAAAAAAATCTTTGAAGAACTGGCTGAATCAAATCCATATGATCCGAGAACAAAATTTAACAAGTATATGAAATAACTAGCTTAGGGAGGCTATTAGAATGAGCAACGAACAATCACCACCAGATGCTGGTGGATTAACAATGGATTTTTCCACATTCATATTATCATTAAACGCATCGTCATTAATTCACTTGGGGGAAATCCATGATCCCCAGCTTAAGGAGATAAGTGTGAATCTTCCTGCAGCTAAACATACAATTGAGATTTTGGAAATATTAAAAGAGAAAACCGTAGGTAATCTAGATGATAACGAAAGCAAGTTGCTAAGTGACATTCTCTACAACCTTAGATTAAAATTCATCCAGCACTCTAAAGGGGACTAAGTTCATTGTATTTTCTTATTTATAACTAGAGGATGCAAGACCTAAGACGTTGTATGAATTCTTTATAATTTCATTCACCTTATCTGATCCGATTTCATCTTCTAGAATTCGAAGACCCGTGGATACAACAGGTCGTCTTCTACGAGTGGAATGAGCATCACTAGACACAATGTCCAGAAACCCACTTTTAGCAAAGTCCAAGGCGCATCTTTTGGCTTTATCTCCAAAATCTCCACAAAGACTTCCGGCTGTTATCTGAACCAATGCTCCAAGTTCCTTAAAATCTAGAATCCTAGAGGGGTTCTCCTGAAACTCCTTACCTCTTTCAGGATGAGCCAGAATAACTTTTTTATCTATCTTACGTAAACTATCTATTATTTCCTCTAATCCATAGGGAAGTGAGTAAAAAGGAATCTCCAATAATAAGTACTCACCTTCCGCCAGGGTTAATATGCGGTCAGAGCTAACAAATTCTACCAAATTGGTGGTTATACCTATCTCCATACCAGGATAAACTTTAAAATCTATTCCCGCACTTACTAATTTTAGGTTAAATTCATTTACCTTTTCTTTGACAGTCGAAACTTCTGGCTCCCAGTTAGTGCCTTGTATCCAGTGCGGAGTTGTTACAGCTCCTTTGATGCCGTCTTGAACTGCAATGGAGGCCATCTCTAGGCTCTCCTCCCAGCTTTTTGGTCCGTCATCAATATTGGGGAGTAAATGACAGTGAAGATCAATCATAGGAAGAGAGTATATACGAGTTTAATATAGTGAGAAATTCAATTCTCATAAATAGAATTAGACTTGATTCAAAAACCGAGTGAACCAAGATTAAATAAAACGGTATTTGCGATTGTGACCTAATCAACTTTTGACAGTTTTAAGAATTCGGCAAACCTTTTACCTATTTCTTCTTTAGTAAGCCCCGACAATCGTCTGACACTGAAATTCTCTACCGTAAATGAAGCCACAACACTACCATTAACAACCGCCGTCTTGAATCCTGCAGGGTCCGTTATATCATTCCCGGCGATATAACCCATAAATCCTCCCGCAAATGTATCTCCAGCTCCAGTAGGGTCAATTACTTCTTCAAGTGGAAAGCTTGGTGCCCAGAAGATATCATCACCAGAGAACATAAGGGCCCCGTATTCGCCTCTTTTAACAATAAGAATTTTAGGTCCCATCTCGAGTACTGCCCTTGCCGCAGTTGTTATTCTCGGCTCACCTGCAAGTGCCCTAGTTTCAGAATCATTAATTAGCAGTATGTCTACGTGCTTTAGAACCTTTTTAAGCTCTTCGACTTTGTTGTCAATCCAGAAATTCATAGTGTCACAAGCTACAAGCTTTGGATCTTTGACTTGATTTAAGACACTTAGTTGTAGCTCTGGGTCGATATTTGCAAGGAACACATAATCTACATTGCTATAGCTTTCTGGTATCACAGGATTAAAATTTTCAAATACATTTAAATAGGTGCCAAGTGTATCAGGATCTCCGAGATCGTACCCATATTTACCTTCCCATTTAAAAGTCTCACCCTCTTCCCTGGTTACACCCTGAAGATCTATGTTCTTCTGTCTAAACAGATCCAGGTGCCCTTCAGGGAAATCCTTTCCAACAACTGCCACTATACCAACTTCCGCAAACATGCTTGCGGCTAAGGAAAAGTATGAGGCTGAGCCTCCTAAAATATTATCTTCTTTACCAAACGGTGTTTCAATTGTATCAAGCGCCATAGAACCAACTACTAGTAATTTCATTTTATATACCTCTTTATTAGTATTTCGAGACGGTCTTTAGCCTCTTGAGTAATAACTTCTTTTGGAGTGATTATAGCGTTTTTAAGGGCATCACAACATGGGCAAGCCCTTGATTCACTGATTACTGGAACAACCTTTTTAATAATATCTCTTGCCATCTGAACATTACTATTTAAAGTTTCTATCAAGTCTTCGACTGTAACGTCATCATGCTGTTCGTGCCAGCAGTCATAATCAGTAGCCAGTGAAAGGCTTGCATAACAGATTTCCGCTTCACGCGCTAACTTAGCTTCAGTCGCATTAGTCATCCCTATTACATCGACTCCCCAGCTTCGATAAATATTACTTTCTGCTCTAGAGGAAAACTGGGGGCCTTCCATGCAAAGATAAGTTCCGCCTTTATGTACATTTGCTCCAGAGCCTATCGAAGCATTGTAGAGGTCATCTGAGAGCACCTGGCAAACCGGATCAGCCATGGATACGTGGGCAACTATACCGTCTCCGAAAAATGTTGAGACTCTTGTCTTTGTATGATCATAAAACTGAGAGGGTATAACTACTTGGCCCGGAGAAATATGCTCTTTCATGCTCCCAACCGCGCTAACCGAGACTATCCATTCAACACCCAATTTCTTCATTGCATAAATATTCGCTCTGAAGTTTATTTCAGACGGCATGAGCTTATGACCGCGTCCGTGCCTGGGAAGAAAAACCATTTTTGTATCGCCTAAGGTTCCTACAATTAGATCATCTGATGGGCTTCCCCATGGAGTATCTACAGTGACAGACTCAACGTTTTCAAGCCCCTCGATTTCATAAAGCCCGCTTCCCCCAACTACACCAACAGTTTTCATAATCACCTCTTTAATTTAAGAGCACTTAAACTAACATTCAAACTATTTGCGGTCAAGAAATTTGGTCTTGAGATAATTGCTTTGGTCTAAGAATAAAGATAGTTCTAATTAAATCGCTTTCTGGAAGTGCAAATTCTTTAAAGTCTAGAAGTTCGAAACCAGCTCCGATCTTATCTTTCGCTTCATTCCACTCTTGGATCCCCTTTTTGCCTCGCATTAGAACGATAACTCCATTTTCAGAGACATATTGAGAGCTTAATGTAATAGTGTCAACAACACTGCCTACAGCTCTTGTAACAACATAATCAAAACTTCCCCTGTGTACTTGGTTACTTAGATCCTCTGCTCTACCCCAAACCGCATTAATATCTTGAAGTGAAAGTTTTCTGATCGTGTCATTCATAAATGAAACTTTCTTATTTACAGAATCGAGCAGAGTTACATTGAGCCCTGAGCGAATGATTTTGATAGGTATTCCCGGAAATCCCCCACCTGAGCCAATATCTAAAAGCTTCTTTCTATCCTCTATAAAAGGGGTAACTGAAATAGAATCGACAAAGTGATTTAGAACTATTTCTCTATCATTTCTAATCGCAGTAAGATTTATTCTATCATTCCATTTTTTTAGATTTTCGAGATATAAGAAGAAGAGGTCTAACTGAGCATCAGAAATTTCTACTCCGAACTCTCGTGAACTATCTATCAAAAAATCACGCAAGCTCAATTCAGACTCCTTATAAGCATAGGATGATCTACAACTATGCTGGGCTTGCCTTTGTGCATCTTAACCCTTCCTGTAACTTCTACGGTTTTATCTTTATAAAAATTCTCTGGATCTATTTTAAAATGCTCAAAGTTCTCCCAATTATTTGGAAAGAGAACTAAATCGACTTTGTCTTCCAGTTTTAAAACAAGCACTTTGTCAGATTTACGGGTATTTATAACCCTACCTCTAACAACCACCCTCTTTCCTTCATATCGACTTGCTTTGTCTAAATCAATTTCAAACTGACGATTCCCTTTGGGTGGAAAGAGGTATCTCAATTCTCCCCAAATACCTCTTTTCTCTTTTCTGGCCTCATCTACCGAATCCTGCATGATTTCAGAATACTTATCATTTGGTTCAATTATCAAAACGGTAGCTAAACCCTCTCTTAGAATCTTTTCATTAATAAGAAGGTCATCCACATATACATATGCAAGAATCCTTCCGTAAACATCATATTTTTGCTCATCAAACTCAAGTTTTACTTTTTTGCCCTGAACAAGATCTGCATTAAATTCTAAAGCCTCTTTTGACATCGGATCTCCCGGGCTATCCTGCAAAGCAATCTCAGGTGTATCAATACCTAAGTATCTAACACGAGAATTTTTCATATCATCTATAATCACAGTATCTCCATCTATAACTTCTACCACAGTGAATTCTGCAGAATCTGAAGCCTCCTGTGTTTTCTCAAAAAAGTAATAAGCTCCAAATACAATAAGAAGAAAGAGCAGATATAAAATCTTTTTTCTATTGGGATTCATTTTATAATGCCTTTAATATGTATTTACTAAATATCAATGGGTGCTTTGAATTGACGGAATTGTTCATCTGCGAAGTCTTCAACAATAATTTTTCTACCAAAAGTAAGAAACCCTGTGTGGCTCACCATTCGGTCAACGGGCCTAGTCTTACCTGAGCTCACTTGCATATACCTGAGTAATAGCTCAAGTGTTTCTATATATACGAAACCGTTCTTCTCTAAATTCTCAACACATTTTTCAACCTGATTATATGTAGGTGATAAGCTTGCAATTCTACCGCCGCCTCTAAGGGCGTCTGCAGCCGAGGCTATACCATCCCACGGAGATGGTAAATCCAAGATCACAACGTCTACATCTTTTTGATCAAACCCCTCTTGAGCCTGTCCGAGTTTGAATTCTACATATTCTGAGTATCCTGCGTTTTCTATGTTCATCTTTGCATTCTCAAGATGCTTTTCTCTAACATCATACGTATAAACCATGCCATTAGGAGCTACAGCGTTTGCTAGCGCCATAGTAAGCGAACCAGATCCTGCTCCACACTCAATTACTCTCATCCCTGATTGAATACCAGTCTTTAATATCATATAAGCAGCATCTTTAGGGTAGATAATCTGGGTATGCCTCTTAACCTTCATCATTTTGTCTTCAAGCGTGGGCTCGAGTAACAAGAATGGATGTTCTAAATTTGAATATATCTTTTCGCCAAAAGACTTCCCGATACAATCACCGAGTTTGAGCTCCCCTTTGTGTGTTCCCATATTTTTATCTTCGGAAACTTTTACGAGAAAGGTTTTTTCATCGGGTGAAATTATTAATACTTGATCGCCTGTTTCTATTTTCATTGTCCGCAAGAGTAATTCATAAAATATCGATTATCAAGATTCACTACTTCGCTCAAAAAAAGTAAACAGCAGGAAGCCTAGAAAGACCATGCACCCTGTTACAATATACATAGCTTCATATCCAAAATCCCTAGCTATCAGACCAAGTGGGAATGCCAGGAAATTAATTCCCATGCTGTAGGAAGCATTAAACGCTCCCATTGCTTTTCCCCTTTCATCAGACTTTGCGTTGTCAATTACCAGGGCGCTAAGTGTAGGGTACAAGAAGCCATATCCTATACTGAATAGAAGTGAGATCAAGATTGCGCTTAATGCATTATCAACAAAATACATAGCAGCGAGCGAGACAGAGACAATAAGAAGACATGGAGAGGCAATTACCTTTCTTCCAAAACTATCAGAAATACGCCCGCCAAATATCCTCACAGCGGTAACAACAATTGTGTAGGTGAGAAAGAAATAAAATGCTGCTAGGCCTTTGGATCTTAGGAATGTGGCAATAAAATTTAATATTGCGCCCAGTCCTCCAGCGAGTATTAAATTTGAGACTAAGATGATCACATATCTCCTAGATGCAATCAGACGGAAGAAGCCCATCCCATATCGGTCAGTAGAAGGTTTGAAGTCACCATCTCTTGTAAATATAGTTAGAACAAATGCGATAAGACTAAATAATGAGGCATAAATAAAGAAGTAATAAAAATCAAAAAGCTCAATTACTAGTTCTCCTAATGAGGGACCAATCGCATAAGAAGCAATTGTAAATGCGCTAAAGATTCCAAGACCCTCAGCTCTTCTTTCAGGAGGTATATAGTCTGTCACAAATGTGCCCGCTGAAGTAAAAGCAAAAGCAAACGAGATTCCCTGAATAAAACGCAGCAAGTAGAAAACAGGAGACAGGTGAGAGATAAATAAGTAACCCAGACTAGCCACAACCATAATTCCATAACCTAAAAGCATAAACCTCCTTCTCCCGTATTTATCAACTAAATATGCAACAAATGGGATTGCTCCTAGAGAAGTAATACCAAACGATCCCATTATAAAACCAATATTAGCTTCATTACCGCCTAAATCTTTTATATACAAAGGCAGCAGAAAGAATGAGGAGAAATTACAGAAAAAAAAGAAGTTAGCTGCTGTAGCTAGGGTAAAGTTTTTGAATTGTGGGGACGAGAAACGTGATACCATATTTTTTAGTAGAGCCTGCTAAATAGTGCAAGATTTGATGTTAAACTAGAGATTAGGGAATAATAACTAGATTCTTTGACAATGCATAATCACATGATATATTCTTGGCCTTATTAATGAGCCGTTAGCTCAGTAGGTAGAGCAACTGCCTTTTAAGCAGTGGGCCGCAGGTTCGAATCCTGCACGGCTCATTCTTTATCAGTCCCCATCGTCTAGCCTGGCCCAGGACATCGGCCTTTCACGCCGAAAACAGGGGTTCAAATCCCCTTGGGGACGCATCTATAAACCACACACAAAAAACTATCGAATTGTATCGCGGATTACATAGAACTTTATTGGAGTTTCATTAAAGACCCCATCTCTTACCTTACAAGCTTTGATATTTGTTTAAACTCATCTGTTCCTGCTGTTTCAAGCAGCTGAAACAAAAAGGCTTCAGTTGTCCCAACCACCGCGCCAGATTTTTCTATCATATTGATCCCTTTTTCCCAATCAAGCTCTCTTCTTGAAATTACGGCATCTGCAGGCACATACACTGTGTAGCCTTTATTAACCATGTCTATAGCCGTTTGAAGTACACAGACGTGGGTTTCAACTCCGCATAATAGAACAGAGCCTCTATCTATTTTTTTAATTTCTGATTGAAATTCTGGAGATCTGGCGCAACTGAAGACAACTTTCTCAACTGGTGAGAATCCTTCGCCTACAGATTCCTGTATCTCTCCTATCGTAGGGCCAAGACCTTTAGGATACTGTTCTGTTACTGTTACAGGTATTCCCAATATTTTGGCAGCCTCAAGTAATATTTTCATGTTCTTCAAATTTGTTTCAGTAATGTCTTCAGGCATAGCGCCCATTAAACGCTCCTGAACATCAACTACAACAAATGAAGTATTCTCTCTATTGATAAAGTCCATGATTAATCTCCTATGCAGAATTAATACCAATTTTTTAGCACATCTTGGTATTAAATTCCAGTTTCAAAATTTAATAATTGAAAACTCAGTTAGAGATTTTAAGTTTAGTTTAGTGAGATAGGACTACTTTAGTAATTTGTATATGAGTATGGGCAGCCCTAGGGACTGCCCATAGATTTTAGTGTTTATGCTTTATGCTTTGCAAACTCTTCTTCAAATCTTGAAGCTAATTCCTGAGCTTTAGTATCATATTCTGATGGGTCGTCCCAGCTCTTTTTAGGCTCAAGAAGCTTGTCGTCCACACCAGGACATGATGTAGGAACCTGCAAGCCAAATATCTCAACTTCATTGAAAGAACCTTTGTCTAGAGTTCCATCAACTGCAGCTTTAACTAGTGCTCTAGTCTGTGGTAATGGCATTCTGTCACCTACGCCGTAAGGACCACCGGTAATTCCTGTGTTTAGAAGCCATACTGTAGCCCCACTTGCTTCGAGCTTGTCTTTTAACATTCCAGCGTAAAATAATGGAGGTCTTGGTAAGAATGGTGATCCGAAACACGAGCTAAATGTAGCTTGAGGCTCGTCAACACCTCTTTCAGTTCCTGCAACCTTCGCTGTATATCCAAGAGTGAAATAGAACATTGCTTGTTCAGGAGTTAATTTAGATATTGGAGGTAATACCCCAAAAGCATCATATGTAAGCATGAATATTGTTTTCGGTATACCACCAACTCCTTCAGGAACAATATTGCTTAGAGAATCAATCTGATATGCAACCCTCGTGTTTTCTGTATGTTCGGTACTATCAAAATCTATTTTCTTTGTTTCATTATCAATTGTTACGTTTTCCAATACAGATCCAAATCTGAGTGAAGCATTATAAATTTCAGGTTCTGTTTTAGCACTTAACTTAATAGCTTTTGCATAACAACCACCCTCAAAGTTAAAGACGCCGTTATCAAACCAACCATGTTCATCATCACCAATCAAAGCACGGTGAGGATCTGCGGATAAGGTTGTTTTGCCTGTACCGGATAAACCGAAGAATAATGCTACATCACCCTCTTCTCCAACGTTAGCAGAGCAATGCATAGGGAACACACCTTTTCTTGGCAGGAGAAAATTTAATGCTGAGAATACTGATTTTTTCATTTCTCCGGCGTATTCAGTGCCACCGATTATAGCCATATTTTTCTCAAAATTTAGTATAATGAAAGTCTCTGACCTGGTTCCATCAGTCTCCGGATCTGCTTTAACTCCCGGTGCACATAGTACTGTGAACCCGACAGTCTTGTGCGGCAGATCTTCGAGGGCAGGTCTCAGGAAGAGATTGTTTACAAACACATTGTGCCATGCATATTCGTTAACAATACGTACATTTTTACGGTAATCCGGATGAGCTCCTACATACAAGTCTCTGACAAAAAGATCTTTACCTTCATAATATTCAAGAATTTTCTTATGTAACGAATCAAAATTTTCGGGTGAAATGCCCCTGTTAACAGGTCCCCATAAAATATCGTTCTCGGTACCGGGTTCTTTTACTATAAATCTATCTGCCGGAGAGCGCCCGGTATGGGTTCCAGTATAGGCAACTAATGTACCTTCTTGCCCTATAATACCTTCTTCTCTTCTAATTACTTCTTCATACAAAGTTGGAATTGGAAGATTATAGTAAATATTTTTTGGGTTCTTAATACCATGTTGTTCTGCGAGATCTTTTTCTGTTAATTTCTGCACTTCCCGAGTTCCTCCGTTTTATATTATCCCTATAGTCTCAAGTTATAGAAATATGTCTTGAAAAGGTGTAAATAGTATACAAGGATCAGCATTTTGGCAAGAATTTTGCTCCTTATAAGTTCTATCTCCGTGTAAATGTTGATAAGTTAAACGCTTCCAAAGTAAAAGAGGGGTATAAAGAGTCATTAATCTACAGCAAAATCTATGCCTATGATACTCAAGAGTAAAGAATTTCGCTCTAAATCTCTACGGCAAGTAAATATATATTAAATATACAATTGGCATGATTATTACGCTGATTTTGTAATAATTCTAGGCTGTTCTATCTCTTTGTCGACAAGGCATCTCATTTGACTTTGGGCAATATTTATGATACTTTGTTCAGGTCTGGTGCTCAAAAGTTGGGATGGGAGAAAACAACAAAATGACCATTTTCAAAGTAGGGACTAAAGCAGTTTATCCTGCCCATGGCGTTGTCCAAGTCAAGGCAGTCGAATCGAAAGAAATTTGCGGTACTAAAAAAGACTATTACATACTTCAGGTTATAGATAGTGATGTAACA
Organism: Thermodesulfobacteriota bacterium; assembly: GCA_021604765.1. Classification (GTDB taxonomy): domain Bacteria; phylum Desulfobacterota_D; class UBA1144; order Nemesobacterales; family UBA2774; genus CR02bin9. The sequence goes on along the minus strand of BQJP01000010.1, from coordinate 5,785 downwards.
GTGATGGTTCCAACTGACAATGCAGATACCGTAGGGTTAAGAGATGTCATTTCAAAATCTCAGATTACAAGAATCTATAAAATCCTTAAGAATAAGAGCAAAGATGATGAACAGCTAAACGGACATCAGAGCTGGAACAAACGATACCGCGAATATTCAGACAAGTTAAAGAGTGGTGATATATTTGAAGTTGCAAGCGTTCTCAAAGATATCAATATGCTTCAAAACGACAAAGACCTATCATTTGGAGAGAAGCGGATAATGGATTCAGCACTCTCACTATTAGTCAAAGAAATATCAATTGCAAAAAATTTACAAGAAGAGAAAGTAACAAAAGAGATTGACAAAATCTTAACCACAAGTGATTAATCTTTTCCTCCTTTTTAACCTTTAAATATGTCAAACGAGATTTTAGACATAGAAACAGCCCTTAGGCTCAAAGGTTTTAACTTCCGTACCTCATCTAAGGTTAGTGGGTACAAATCAGGCATTCATAAAAGTAATTACACTGGAATTAGCCCGGACTTCTTAGAACATAAAGAATATAATAGAGGTGATGAGCTAAAACAGATAGACTGGCGCTTATACGGAAGGCATGACCGTCTTTATGTTAAGAAATTTGAAGATGAAGTTAATATGCGCTGGTGCATACTAATAGATACAAGTGCCTCAATGGGTTATGGTGACAAAGAATACAACAAGCTAGAATACAGCAAAAAACTTAGCGCAACTCTGGCGTATTTACTACTAAAACAAGGTGATTCAGTAGGGTTGGCAGCTTTTTCTGAAAATAACATAGAACTAATCCCACCTAAAGCTGGAAGTTATTTCATCACTCCAATATTGGATAAGCTTGAGACACTCAACCCCTCAGGTTCAACCAGCCTGAAAGATCCTGTATTAAAAGCCCTAGAAACATATCGCTCAGATGCCACGTTTGTTATAGTTTCAGACTTGCTACTCGAGACTGACACTGTAGAACAAGCCATTAAATTGATTAGAAATTCAAGGAAAGAGGTTTCACTATTTCACGTACTACACCCTGATGAGACTGAATTTAACTTCAGTGGATCAATCGAATTTGAGGATTTAGAAACTACTGAGAAAGTAATTGTGGATACAGGCTCCGTAAGACATACTTATAGAGAAAGAGTTATGGAATTTATTGAAAAGCTAAAGCAAATATGCCATGAGAATGAAACAAGGTACGTTCTATCGCCGACGAACCAAACAATAGAAAAATCCCTTATTCAAATTGCGGATAAATAGAGGGAAACATATTGAATTTATCCTTCCTAAGCCCTTTATTCCTTATAGGAATTGCAGCAATAGCGCTCCCTATCATTGCTCATCTTATAACACGTAAAAGTGGTGTAACCAAAAGTTTTCCAGCAGTCAGATTTCTAATCTCATCCCAAGGAGAACTTGCAGCCAGATCCAGATTAAAAGATTTCATGCTATTAATACTAAGAGCTCTTATACTAGTATTGATTGTACTCTTATTTGCCAAACCTGCCGTGTTTTCATTCTCCCAGAAGATAGACAACTCTCCTTTGTCCGTCGCAATTGTTATCGACAACTCTTTCAGTATGGGCTACGAAAACAACTTTAAGCTTGCTCAGAATAAAGCCCAAGATATAGTAGACTCCCTTCCCGATGGAAGTTTTGCCTTGATAACAGCACTAATACCTAATAACGATAAAGAACATTATCTCTCAGAAGACAAAAACCTCTTAAGAAAATCTATAAACGAAATAGAGTTGTCTTCTACATTTACAGACAACCAAAAAAGACTAGAAGACATTTACTCTAGGATACAAAAATCTCCTAACGAGAAAAAAAAAGTAATTTTAATTACCGATTTTCAAAAAAATGGCTGGAAGGATGAGGTTATCAGCACCCCCTGGCTTGAACTTGTCAACGTTTCCAAGGCTTCGAACATATCTAACCATGCAGTATCAGACATAGCACTTAATTACACCAACGACTTGACAAGAATTCAATCTAGAATATCCAATTTCTCAGACGATTCAGTTAAAGAGCTATTAGCAATCACCCAATTAGATGGGGAAGAGGTAAGTGAGTTTGTTGATATTGAGCCACAAGAATCGAGTGTCATGGAAGCAAGTTTCACAAATGAGAACAAATTAATCTCAGGTACAGGTTATGTAGAAACTACACATGATAATCTGAAAATAGATGACATTAGACACTTTATTTCAAATTATAAAGAAGAATCCAATATATTGATTGTAGATGGGGACCCAAGGGAAGACTCACGACTTAGCGAGACTTACTATCTGGCCCGAGCCCTTGAAACAATATCAGAGAACTCTGCAACGACTATAAATATTACTGATAACGATACGGTTTTAAATGAAGATTTATCTCAATATGATTTAATATATCTTGCGAATATAGGCGATATTACTCCAAGTTTTGCAAATCAGCTTGAGCAATTCATAATCGATGGTGGCACAGCAGTAATATTTTTGGGAAACAGAGTAAGAATCGGATACTACAATACATTATTTGAAAATATCCTACCGGGAGAACTTCTATCTATAATAGAGGGCGATTTATCTCTTATACCAAGTAATTCCTTGATGTTCTCTAAGGACATAATAAATAGAACCGATCAAATTAGTGTCGACAAGCTCTTTCAGATCTCAATTCATCCCGAATCGAGAGTATTGATTAAAGCCACAGATGAGACTCCCTTCTTAATTAACAAAGAGCTAGGCAAAGGTAATGTTTTTACGTTTTCTTCTAGTGCTGACAGTGCATGGAGCAACTTTTCGATCACACCTGTATTTCTTCCAGTGATTAAGATGATTAACGATCTACCAAATATTGAAGGCAACAAAAATAGACATCATTTTGTTGGTGAGCCTGTAAAGATTGAAATAGTCAAAGATAAAGACAGTACTGCAGTAATAGGACCCACCGGAAAAGAATATGTATTGAATATAGAATCCAACGAGTTTCAAAATACGTGGCTCCCCGGAATTTACACAGTAGAAACAGATGGAGAAATTGCCTACAAGTTCGCTGTTAACATTAATCCGAAAGAATCAAATCTAGAAAAAATATCTATTCCTTCAATAGAAAAAGAATTAGAGGTAAAAGGCAAACTAGTCAAAGTATTTAAAGAACTATGGCGCTATTTTGTCTGGGGTGTCCTTGCCCTATTTGTTTCAGAAGCAGTTTGTAGAGGAATTTTTTCCAAGTATTAGGAACAATTAATCTACCAAACTCACACCATCTATATTATCCGGCACAGGCTCGCCTAGAGCATTTAGCATAGTGGCAAAAATATCAACAGTTCTTATACATTCTTTATTGACCTTTGTATTAATGGCAAATGGAACAATCATATGATCCCTAAACAATGCACCGTGCGAAGAGCGGTGCTCAGGGTTCTCATGTTTAGCCCTTAGATCGTATCCAGGACTGGCACTCAAAACCAGGTCTCCTGTACGAGGGCTTTCAAGTAATTGTATAATTTGAAGTAAGGCATCAGGATATTCAGTATTGAAGCTATGCGCCAGCGCCTCTTCAGAGCTCATTTTCTTTGGCATTCCATTGTAATTAAAAGGGTCGCCCTTAATCTTTTCATAATTCACATTCCCTTCAGTATCAAGCCAAGTTGCAGCCTCTCCGTTTATGCTCTTTACTCTAGCGCGACCTTTGTCATCAAGACCTGCTACAATATCAACTTCCGGTCTCTCAACAAACTTATCAACTAGTCCTTGGAGTTCATCATACGTTGACTTTCTGCCCCAACCATCCCTACTTTTCAAATAAATGTTTGCCATTGCATTACCAGAAATTAAACTTGCCGCGTCAGCATCAGTAAAATGTTTAAATACATTTGGATAGTAAAAAGTTTTATAGCCCTGGTTGTTCAAAAATTCTAATGAATCAAAATGAGAGTGTGTTTGAGTAAGACCATGATCACTCGAAATGACAATTAAAGTTTCTTCAAGCCTTCCTAAAGCCTCTAAACTTTTTGCTAGCAGCCCCACTGTGTTATCAATTCTTCTATAGGAATCCAACACTTTTTTGTGAAATGGATGATTTATATGAGAATACGTATCTATTCCCAAAAAAACTGCGTAAATGAATTCAGGCAGATCTTTTAATGATTGCAGTAGAATGCGCTCTGCAACCAAATCAACTTCGTCCGTCTTATCGGTAAAATGACTCTTTACTTTATAGTAGAGTTTAGAAAAAAGAGTCTTGTCATTTTTAAAATTTATACCCCGAGATAACTCGTTGAAGATATTCACGCTTCTCGGAAATATTTCAAAGACTGTCTTAAAATCCTTAGATACATCTTTATTCATAAAATACGTTTCGAGCCCGATGTAGCTTCTAAAACGATTAAATGAGAAAACTTTATTGTCATAGACATTTCTATCGAACCATCTTATTCCCGGCAAATTACAGCGGCCTGGATATTTCCCAAGGATATAGGGCGTGTATGCAGGCCCTGTAGTTGAAGGAAAAACCGTAACTGCTTCTTTATAAGATCCCTTTTCAACGAGATATTTTGAAATATTGGGAAGATCTCCCCTTTGGAGCAAATCGGAGAACACATCCGCTCTGGCTCCATCAGCCATAATAAATATGCAGCTTTTAAATTCTGTCATTATTTAGTCCCATGGAAAACTTGTAAGCACAATTTAAGAACTTACAAGAAGTATTTATCATATGTTTTCCTAATCCCGTCGGTTTTAGAGATATAGTCCTTTTTTAATTTTTTCCCGTCATTATTTTTATTAAGATCAGACGCTAATTTGTCAAAATCACTCTCATAAAGCTCATTTATTGAGCGGTCATGAAGAAGCCGAAGTAAATTTTCCATCTTTTTTAGAAAAGACAAACCCTCTTTTAAGATCTTGAAATCTTTATCTTTTATAAGGCTATCTGAATTTAGAGCAATAAGTGCATTTAGTGTATTTTGAACCCTAAGATCCTCAAACTTTCCACCATATTTTAACTGAAGCATCTGTACAAGAAACTCTATGTCTACAGTTCCGCCCTTACCTGTTTTTATATTGACTTTACTAACAGTCTCTTTTGCAAGTTCTTTTTCCATTCTTGAACGCAGGCGATTGATCTCTTTATAAAAATCCTTGGGATAGATTTCTTCATAAACAAAGTGTGTTACCGCTTTCATGATCTTACTACCAAGTTGTTTATTGCCAGCAGCAGGTTTAGCTCTAACTAAAGCCTGGCGCTCCCAAATTTGAGCGCTATTTTCGTGGTATTCTTTAAACGAATCAAAAGAAGTAACCAATGCTCCTGAACGCCCAGAGGGTCTAAGATCTAAATCTATCTTGTAGGCATACCCTTCACCCGTAGGAACCGAAAGAACAGATATTACCTTTTGTCCGAGTTTAGAATAGAATTCATGATCGTTCCCTTCATAAATAAAGATCACATCCAGATCGGAGTTATAACTCATCTCCTGGCCACCTAATTTTCCCATAGCGAGTATAGACATTTGCATAGTCTTTTTCTTAGGCTTTATATTTCGTTTTACCAGCTCATAAGCAAGCTCTAGACCTACTTCAAGAATAGCTTCAGCAACCATCGACAAATACTTGCCCACATAGAATGGATCAACTTCTTTGTTTAAGTCTCTAAGGCATATCTTTAATGTTTCAACGTGCCGGAACTTTCTTATTGCATCGAGCTTATCTTCGTCATCAGTCGCTTCTTTAATGCTCTCCTGAAGACTCTCAAGCATTTCTTTCTTAGAAGCAAATTCTGTTCG
>BQJP01000009.1 GCA_021604765.1 Thermodesulfobacteriota bacterium | reverse complement strand
GAACCGAAATACTTGCTGTCTCGGTTCTCAAGACTCTAGGACCCAGACCCAGAGAGATGAAACCCATTTTGTTACCAAGGAGGACTTCATTGTCCGTAAACCCACCTTCCGGACCTACAAATAATACAATATTCTGAGGGGCTTGTAAAGAGTTTTTAATATAACTTTTTGTCGATACCTCATAATCCACATGAAGTATTATTGATAACTCATTCTTAGAGTACAACTTTACAGCTTCATCAAAGTCTAAAGTATTTTCTATTACAGTTGGTTTTGTTCTCCCGCACTGTTTTGAAGCTTCTAAAGCTATCCTCTCCCACCTCTTCATACGGTCTCTTTCTCTTATTTGAGATCTTTCTGTTATAACAGGAACAACTCTAGTAACCCCTAGTTCTGTAGCTTTTTCGATTATGTAGTCCATTTTGTCCCCCTTTGGGAGCCCTTGAAGCAGAGTGATCTCAATTGGGGACTCTGTCTTTACTTGTCTTGATTGCTCTATTGCAACAATAATATCTCTTTTACCAATTTCTTTTATTTTCCCATAATATTCTGTTGAATTAGTATCAAAGAGAGTAATTTCATCTCCTGTCTTAAGCCTGAGAACCTTAACTATATGTTTATAATCAGTCCCCGAAATAAGGGCTTCATCATTGTTCACTCGATTTTCTGCAATTGGAAATCTTGGCATAGGTCTAGTCTTATCTTAGATATAATTCACTATCACTTCTAATTACTTCGTAAATGGTTTCTACTTTAACTTTCTCTTCTTAAAATAGTCTACTATCTCTTTTGCAAGATATTCAACGGTATACTGCTTAGGAATTATGGAAGACTTGTAAGCAGCATCTCTTACCGTTTTAGCAGTAATAGGACCAATACTAGCAATTACAGGACGCCCCTTGCTTTGCTTAAAGCCCGGAACCAACTCAAAGAAGTTTCGAGCAGTGGAAGAACTTGTGAAAGTTATCATGTCAATCTTATCTTCACTAAGAAGCTTGCCAATCTCTTTTGTCATAGCTTTGCCGGGGTGTTTAGTAATATACGCTGCAACTACGTCAACACTAGCTCCCATTTTTGCGAGACTATCTGGTAGAATATCTCGGGCAACTTTTGCCCTTGGTATAAGGATCTTTGATTCTTCGATATCCTTATTTTTAAATAGTTTTATTAGGCCCTCAGCTTTATAATTATCGGGCACAATATCTACTTTCATGCCCAGATTCTCAATCTCTTGAGCGGTCACTTCACCTATAGCGGCTATTTTTGCGCTATGGAGCTCTCTTATATCTTTACCTATATCTCTTAATCTATTGAAGAAAGAAGTAACTCCATTTACGCTTGTAAAAATTATCCAATCATACTTTTCTATATTATTTATTGCTTTATCTAGCGCCTTATAACTATCAGGTGTTCTTATCTCAATAGTAGGAAAGGATATTACTTGTGCCCCCTGTTCTTCAAGGAGCTTTATAAATTCAGTAGCCTGACTCTTGGGTCTTGTTACAATGATTGTCTTACCAAAAAGCGGTTTAGATTCATACCAATTGATTATTTTTCTCAACCTAACAACTTCACCAACCACAACAATTCCAGGGGAGGTTATTTCTTTATCTTTACTAACTAACTCAGAAATATCCTCTATAGTCCCTGTTAAGGTTCTCTGTTTAGGGTAAGTACCCCAGGTTATTACAGCAACAGGTGTTTCAGGGTTTTTTCCGGCTTTTATTAGCTCCCTCATATTTTGTTTAAGCTTCTTAACCCCCATAAGAAAAACCACTGTACCTATCTGTGAAAGCGCTTCCCAGGGAATAGTGGATTCCGCCTTTGAAGGATGCTCATGACCGGTAACAACCGCAAAGGATGAGGTGAAATCTCTATGAGTAAGGGATATGCCTCCATATGCAGGAACAGCAGAGACAGAACTAACCCCTGGGACTATTTCAAAAGGAATTTTCTTTTCTTTAAGAGCTTCAGCCTCTTCTCCACCCCTGCCAAATGTAAAGGGATCACCACCCTTAAGTCTTGCCACAATATTCTCTTTCTTTGCTTTTCTGATGAGAAGGGCATTAATACCTCTCTGAGTCATTCCTTTTTGTCCAGCTTTTTTGCCGACATACAGAATCTCAGCATTATCCTGGGCATATTCAAGAATCTCAGTGTTTACAAGATAGTCGAAAACAATCACGTTAGCTTTTTGAAGAAGTTCTTTCCCTTTGATAGTGATTAAGCCTCTATCTCCAGGTCCAGCCCCAATTAGGTATACAACGCCTTTTTTACTCATAATTTATATTAGAAGAAAACCGAAGCTGGGTATAATTGTCAAGCATATCAGTTATTATTGGAGACTTTTGAATACATGGTATTATAGTTGAAGTTAAATATATTTTGTACAACAGACTTGAAGTATCTCAAATATTGACAGGGGGTCAGAGTAAATGTTAGTCAAAGACCATATGACACTTAACCCAAGAACTGTTACATCTGAAGACAAAGGACTAGATGTCTCGGATATGATGAAGTCTCTAAACTACAGACAATGCCCTGTTGTCCAAGGAGATAAGCTGGTAGGGATAGTAACTCAAACTGATTTAACAAATGCTCTTTCGGATAACGAGGATATAAAAGTCGGAGATGTTATGGTCACCGATCCTATTACAATAATGGAAGATGCACCCATCGAGATAGCTTCTGACATAATTAGAGTTAAAGATTTCAATTCTCTCCCTGTAGTATCAGAAAAAAATGAGCTGCTAGGGATTATTACCATAACGGATATTCTGGATGCGCTAAGGACAACCTTTAGTTTCCATGATAAACCAATTAAATTAGAGGTAAATATGTCTAATGAGCTTGGGCTATTTGATGTACTCCACTTGATACAAAATAATTCTGAGAAAGTAATCTCTTTCAGCTCAGCACCACTTAATAGACAGCTCAGTCATTTCTGGGTAGTTGACTGCGATCTAGGAAGAGTAGATAAAGTCTTAAGAGAACATAACTGCACGATGAGCGTTATGGATACAGAACAATAAAACTGAGAATACTTATAATTTCATCCTATATTAAAGAAGTGAAGAACTGAAATTAACTGGTATACTAACCCCAATATTAATTTTGAACTGACGAGAAGATAAGAAATGCAAAGTGAAAGTTTAGACTATATTTTAGATCACTATAAAAATCCAAGAAACTTTGGAACCATAGAGGATGCAGATTTTTCATATGAAGAAGGCATACCTTCGTGTGGTGATGTAATAAGGCTTGATTTAAAAATTAGAGATAACAAACTTGATGATGTTAAGTTCTCCGGTACAGGATGTGCAATTAGCCAAGCATCGGTTTCAATACTAACAGAAAACGTAACTGGCAAGGAAATAGGTGATGTTATATCTTTAACTGATCATGATATGCTTGAAGCGCTTGGCGGCCAGGTCTCTCCTATAAGATTCAAATGTGCGCTATTGGGATTAACTGTCTTAAAGAAAGCACTCGCAGGAATCAAGTCCGACTCTTAATGTTATTTCTGTACTAATCTTTAAATTACTTAATAATGGAAAAGCTAATAAAATCAGTTTTCGATCCACAACTAATTAAAAAAGATTTCCCTGTGTTTAAACGTCAGGTTAATGGTAAGTCTTTAATCTACCTAGACAATGCTGCCACTACTCAAAAACCTGAAAGTGTCATAAACTGCATTGATAATTATTATCGGAAACATAACTCGAATATTCACAGAGGTGTTCATACGCTTAGCTATGAATCCACTGTTATGTACGAGGAGGCTCATAAAAAAGTTGCAGACTTTATTGGAGCCAAAGACTGGAAAGAGATTATTTTTACGAGAAATGCTACAGAGTCTATCAATCTCCTTGCATATGGATGGGGACTTCATAGATTACAAGAAGGGGATGAGGTATTAATAACAATTATGGAGCATCACTCCAATATAGTCCCCTGGCAGATGCTTCGCGACTTAAAGGGTATAAAGATAAATGTGCTTGGAGTTGACAACAAGGGTAATCTAAAATTAGACGAACTCCCAGGACTATTATCAGAGAAGACAAAGCTTGTAAGTATAATTCATGCATCCAATGTTCTAGGCACAGTAAATCCTATTAAACAAATCACTCAAGAGGCTAAAAAAGTTGGTGCGTTGGTATTAATCGATGCAGCACAATCAGTTCCTCACATACCAATTGATGTAAACGAAATAGGTTGTGATTTTCTTGTAGCCTCAGGACACAAGATGATGGGACCTACGGGTATTGGATTTATATACGGACGCCAGAACTTGTTAGAAGATATGGACCCCTTCATGTACGGTGGGGATATGATTGAAAAAGTTACACTGACTGAATCAACCTGGAATGAGCTACCTTGGAAATTTGAAGCCGGCACCCCTAATATAGCAGGTGGAATAGGGCTAGGAGCTGCAGTAGATTACTTAGAAAATATCGGTCTTCAAAATATTTATAACCATGAAGAAGAACTTCTGAGGTACGCTCTTGAGAAAATGTCTGAGTTTGATTGGATAAATATTTATGGACATAAAAGTGATAGTGAAAGTGTCGGAGTAATATCATTTAACGTAGATGGAGTTCACCCACATGATGTTGCAGGTATGTTAGATGAGCAAGGTATTGCAGTTCGTTCAGGTCATCACTGCGCACAGCCGCTAATGCATGATCTTTCTATGGACTATACAGCAAGAATCAGCTTTTATGTCTATAATACCAAAGAAGAGATTGATCTTTGTATTGAAACACTTAAGAAAGTGAAAAAGTTGTTCGGATAAATTCTTCCCTTAAGAATATTTTAAATTCCTCATTTTCTAAATACATTCAACAGTCGGGTCTAGCCTAAAATATTACTACGTATATACTTTTAAATTAAAGAATGCCCATAATTATTCTAAATATGGTTTTAAGGAGAATCTAATGAAAATTGAGCGAATTTTATATCCTACAGACTTTTCCACTAAAACTGAGAACGCGAGAGAACATGCTATTTATATGGCGCAATCTCTAAATTCATCACTCTATTTGCTACATGCAATTGAGCCACTTGATTATGAGGAAATGGACGAGGAAATAATAGATTTTTATAAAGGCCTTGAGAATCAGTTAGAAGTAAAGATGGAAGCAGAAATAAAGATTCTCCAGGATGCCGGTCTTAAAACCCAAGCGGAGATTATCATTGGTTCCCGTTGGAAAGTTATCAACAACTATGCTAAAGAGAACGATATCGATTTAATTATTATGGGGTCACACGGAGTTAGAAGCGAATCAGGAGAGCTTTCTGTAGGTACCACTAGCCATAAAGTAATGTTTTCATCTCCTTGTCCAGTCTTAATTGTAAGGCACGAAGCAGATTAAAACTCTTTAAAGTTTAATATACTTATTCTAAGTAGATCCTATGCAAGAGAAAACAAGAAAATCTGAGGGCTCAACCCCAGCATTATTTATACACTATGACAACTCACTTGATGATGTGCCTGGTGGGGTTCAGTTATGTTCAAAAGAGTATTTACGAACTCTGAGAGAAGCTGGATTTTCTTTAAAGTTTCTCAAAGTTGAAAATGACAGAAGGATGTCTAATAGAGTCAAAAGAAAAATCAAACCAGAACCTTACAACTACAATTTTAACCAGGAGAAAGCAATAGCCGACATTAAGAGCTCTCTTACAGACTCTGTCAAATATATATTTTTAAACCAATACGTACTCCGACCTTTAGCGAAAACCATTAAAGAAAATTTAGGTTATGGAATTAAAACAGTCCTTCTATCTCATGGGCTTGCCAGCGTTGACTATCTCCACGAAATCAGAGCGACGAGCTATTTATCAAAAAACAAAGTGAGCAATACTGAAGCTAATTATCTAGGACGCCAACTTCTAGAAGAAACATCTCACTCTTCTTATATAGATCATGTGTTTTGTCTTGCACCATTTGAAGTTGAAATTGAAAAATGGCTAGGTGCTAAAAGAGCTACACATATACCAAGAACGATTAACGAACCCCCTTTAAACTGGCAACCTATAAAGGGAAGGGTAGGCTATGTTGGCAGATTGGATCATCCACCCAATAAAGAGGGATTATTACTCGTGCTCAATGAGCTCAAAAAAATTAAGGGCAACATAATAGAATTAAGAATCGTGGGATCCCCTGCAGAAGAGGGCCAACAATTATCTGAGGATTATGAATTTGTTAATTATCTTGGCGAACTCAGCGATGAAGAATTAAGAGAAGACGCCTCTACCTGGAGCACATGTATAAACCCCGTCTTTTGTTATGCAATGGGCTGTAGTACAAAGCTTGCAGTGGCTGTAGGTTGGGAGATACCGATTATAACTACAACTATGGGGATAAGGGGATATATATGGAACGAAGGGGATGTTCCAATTGCTGATGAAGCTGAAAGTTTTGCCAATCTGGTAATAGAGTATTCCGATCCAGCTAATTCAACTCCTATCAAAAAGGAAATACAGAAGACAAGAAACTCGTCACCTAATATAGTGGATGTAGCAAATATTATAAAAAATAGTTTAAGCTAGTCGTGAATGTAGTCTTCAAAGTCATTTGCATTTGGCATATATAAGCCAAATGGGTCTTCATCAAAATATCTGAAAAATTTATTCTTATGGCTTATTATCCTTATATCTTGAGTGGTAATATCACGAGGATCCGAATGTCCCAGAATTTCAGTCAGATGCAGCATGTCATCATGAAATCCCTCAAGGTAATGATGAACTCTGGTTGATTTCTCTGGGATATCAATACCGTGCATCCGCCATTTACTATTAGTAGTAATACCCGTAGGGCACTCATTGGTATGGCAATGAAGTGATTGTATGCAACCAAGTGATAACATTACGCCCCTTGCAGTCTCAACAATGTCTGATCCAACTGCAAAGGCTAGTGCCGCATGGGCAGGGGTAAAAAGTTTCCCCGAGCCGCTTATCTTTATATCATCTCTTATTCCAGCCTCTTTAAGTTTTCTGTCCAGATAAGAAATAGTTTCAAACGAACTTCCAAAACCAACATAATTCATAAAAATATTTTCTCCCGCTCCTGTACCCCCATCTGCTCCGTCAACCTGTATCGCATCAGGACCTTCTCCAATTTCCTTAATCCCCTCTATTAATAAATCAATTTCATCAAGTCTTCCCACGCATAGTTTTATTCCAACAGGAAGCTCTGTTAGGTTTCTAACTTCTTTTATGAAATCAAGCATTTTAAGTACAGACTCTTCAGGTGTGGCAGCAATAAATTCAGCATGCTGCTGAGGACTCATTATTGTTTTCCCAATAGGCACTTTTCTAACTGCCGCAATCTCAGGGGTGACTTTTATTCCCGGAAGTACTCCTCCCAGTCCGGGCTTGGCTCCCTGTGAAATCTTAACTTGAATCATTCTAATGTTGTCGTTGTTTCGAACTAAATCCACAAGGAGGTCTTCATCTAAAAAGCGGGCAGGGGTGCCATCATTTAAAACTCCTTGTTTTCCTACGCCAAACTTACCTGTACCAATTTGAAACACCGTATCATTTCCTGCAACTCCGTGAGGGCCGTATCCTCCTTCTCCCGTATTGACGTACGCTACATTCTTTGCCCCTATACTTATACATTCTGCCGCTTTCCAGTTAATAGAGCCATAACTCATAGCGGATACGTTTATAGAGTTCTTTACTGTGAATGGCCTTACCCCTTCTCTTTGTTCTCCAATAACAACTTCGTAACTCGCCTTCTTAACTGACCCCGGGAAATTTCTGTGGAGAATGTGAGACTGTGCTGTATTTTCAAAGTCAAAATCATCAAGCTCAGTACCAAAGCTCGCAATAGGCTTAATTGCTTTTGCTTTTTGATATATGTAATCCCTTACTATCCTGGGTATTGGTCTTCCGTTGGTATTTGATTCATTAAAATACTGAAGGTATTTATCCCGAAAAGTATCCTCGAACAAATATCTGATTCTACCCAGAGGTCCATATATTCTAATCAGGGTTCTGTCGTTCTGCACAAAAAGCTCTCTAATTGAAAAAATAAGAAGCGCGATTGCGGTTAATATAAAGAAGTAAGCCCAACTCTTAAAATAAATCCCTATAACTATTGCCGCTATGATCAAGACAATAGAAGAAATATCCATAATCCGCTCTAGGGGGGGGGTATGAGTATAGGGAACCAGACCATTATCTTTTCCCAATCTCTTTAGCTTCTCTAAATATAGCCTACTTTCTGAAGATTCTTTATATCCCATTTTCTATATTCTAATTAAAACTTATCCATATTAAAAACTTAGATTGGAATTATGCTAATCCTCTAAGCAAATAACCTACATAATAAGCTATTACAGCAGCAGCTCCACCAATAAGAAGAGTTTCAAAACTTGAAAAGAACCACCTTGATCCAACTATTCGCCCCTTTACTGAACCGACGATTATAAATGCGATTGATGTAAAGATTACAGATAAAGTAAAGGTATTAGTTCTAAAAAATTCAGAGAAATAAGAAAGAACGTATGCAAAAAGAGGAATAAATCCTATTAAATTGAACGAAACAAAAGTCACAAGAGCACTTTTAAGCGGTGAAGAATGATCTTCAAAAATACCAAACTCGTCTTTCATCATAGTATCTACCCATACCTTTTTATTGCTCGTAATAATGTCCACTGCATCATCGAGTCGGTTGCCCGAAAAACCCTTTTCCATGAATATGTCTCTTATTTCCTGTGTTTCCTCTTCGGGAATATTTATGATTGAATGCTCTTCAGATTTTCTTACTTTGTCGGCATATTGTTTCCTGGACTTGGTGCTGAGATAGTTTCCCACTGCCATTGAAAAACCATCTGCGAATAGATTAGCAAAACCCAGGATTAAAACAATCGTTGGAGATAAAGACGCTCCTGTTACACCCGCAACAATGGCAAAAGTTGTAACTGAACCATCAATCCCGCCGTATACGAAATCTGATAAATAAGAGCTTATTGTCACTTCTGATTTAGTATTCGCCATATTGTATAAACCTATCAATTTTGATTTCTAAGTATTATATCTTTAAAAATAGATTTCACATTATTCAAAAGAGGCTTTGTGGTATCTACGTTTATTAAGTTTCTCTTTTTAATTTCAACGGGATCTTCAAATTCGACAATAAATCTATCCAATATCTCTAATCTACCGTCAGAAACAGATGTCTCTTGGCGCTCTCTGTATAAAAGTCTTTGCTCGATTAAATCTTTTGGAGCAAGTGCTTGTAAAAAGTATAAAGGTATATCTAAATGTTTTGATTTCTCTAAAACAGACTCTCTCCATTGTCTCTTTGAAAAGCTGGCATCTAGAATCACGGTATTTCCGTCTTTAGTTATTGCTTCAGCTCTATCAAACAGTTCATTATACATTTGCTCTGTAATATCGCTTGAGTAAATTCCACTATCATACTCTTCATATTTTCTTTCAGTGCTGGGAATTCCTGAGATATCTTTTCTTACCATGTCCGAGGAAATAACCTCACACGATAGCTCTTCAGACAGCAATTCCGCAATAGTGGATTTCCCTGAACCTATAATACCAAAAGTAACAATAATCACAGGGTTTGAGCCAAAAAGCGAGTATTTTAAAGCCTGTTTATAGTACGATACCGCTTGTTTATGGGCAATTTCTCTTTCCATATAAGGCACCTCTGACTCCAGAGCTTTAATGCTCTCAACTTTTCCTCGAACATACGCCCTGTAACATTTATAAAAATCGAGCACTTCATAAAGAGAAACGTCATTAATGGTTTTGGAGATTTCTGAGACGAAAAATTTAGAGAATCCATAATACCCATTAAAATCCAAATCCATAACCAGAAAAGCGATATCAGAAGCTATATCTATATATCTGAACCTGTTATTAAATTCTATGCAGTCAAAAATACATATTTCTTCTGATCCAAAGTTGATATGTTCAAGTCTAAGGTCCCCGTGGCAGTCTTTTATCAAATCCCGATCCATTCTTTTCATGAGCAAATCAGATTTATTTTTTAAAAAGTAATCATTATAAAGTTCAATTGTACTATATGCAGCTTGAGAAATAGTGTCTTCAATAAAATCTTTTGAGAGTGCGAGATTCTCATCAATACTTACTTTTATTTTATCAGGGTGTCCCTGTTCGTTAATTTCTTGACAATAAGTTTGATCTTTATAAAAATCAGCGAGTTTATTTGAAAGTCTTATAAAATCAGATTCTTTTGCTTTATTTGTGCTAAGAAGATTCTGTAAAAAGTATTTTTCGGGAAGCATATTCATCTTCAAGGCATACTCGACCGTTTGATCTCCTTTACCAATACTAAACAAACCCTTTGTTAGTGATATTTCCTCAACCCCCAAATAAGCGCTACTGCAAAGCCTCTTATTAAGCTCTACTTCCTTCTCACAGTAATATTTCCTTTTTTCTAGTGTAGAGAAATCGAGAAAGCCCAAATCAATGGGTTTTTTTATTTTATATACAAAAGGAGCCGCCATGAATACATCTGAGGCGTGGGTCTGAATATGCTCAATCCGAGAAGGTAGATGCGGATAAGAAGAGGGCAGGGAGAGAAAGTCTATTAGCCTTAATCTTTCAACCTCGGATCTTTCAATTCCGCTTTGGATTTTCATAGAGAAATTTTCTTGTTTATTATTCAGGTCTGATTGCTAAAACTGAGCATTTAGATCTTGAAATGACTCTCTCTGTTACGCTTCCAAGTAGAAATCGAGTTATCCCTGTCCTACCATGAGTATGTATAACAAGAAGATCGATATTGTTTTTTTCTGAATAATTTGATATTGTGACGGCTTCACTCATACCATGAATCACTTCGTTAGTTATTTTCACATTATCAGATGAACGGTTCTTGTTTTCAAAGTCTTTTTTTATTTTTAAGACTCTCTTCTTGAGAGCTTTTTCAGTTTGCTCTATAACAATTTCAAGTGCGCTTGCCGGCAAATCCTGAGCGTACATATCAAGTCTTAAGACATGGACAACTTTTACTACAGCTCCGGTAAGTTGAGCTAAATTGAGAGCATAAAATACCGCCGTGTCACTACAGTGTGTAAGATCAATCGGAACAAGTATTTTTTTAAATTGTGCTTTGGTTTTTTTATTATCCTTAACTGCTAATACTGGTATGTGAGAGCCTTTTAGAACTTTAATTGTTTCACTTCCAACGAGCATGCTTTCAAAGAAGCCATGTCCGTGTTTACCCAATACTATTAAATCTGCTTTTCTTCTCTTTGCTATCTCTCTTATTTTATCACTTGGTTTACCTTTTAGAATAACACCGTCGAATTTAATACCGGCTTTCTTAAGTCCGGTGGAAATCTCTTCAAACTGAATAGCCGCATTTTTTTCTATCTGCAACCTCCAATCTTTTACATCTTTTTTGGATTCACTTAGATTTTCATAAAGTAATTGGACTGCTAATGGAACAACATGAACTCCGATAATTTCACTATCCGATTTTAGAGCTAAATACTTTGCATATTCTAAAGCTCTCTCGGCTTCTTCTGATCCATCGGTTGCCCAAACAATCTTTTTCATTTAATAGATTCTCCTTCAAATAGATGATTATAATTCTAGGTAATATAATTCTAAACTAAAGCATGACAGATAACTAGAAGCTACTTTCATTTATCCTATAGAACTTTAGATTTACTGCTAACTGCCATAGCCAAATCTATCAGTTCAGTGGCAATTACAACAATCAAATCATCGACAGATACAATACCCGTCAGTCTTCCATCTTTAGTTACCGGCATCCTTCTTATAGAATACTCAGACATGGTACTTAAAATATCCAGTATATTTGTATCCTCTTCAACGTACACAACATCTTTTGTCATCACTTCTTCAACTATTGCCTCTTCAGGATCTTTTCCTTCTGCAATAGCAGAAACAACGAGATCTCTATCTGTAACAATTCCAATCGGAAACATTTGATCATCAACTACAATTAAGGAACCAATATCTTCTCTCATCATAAGATATGCAGCCTCTGATATTGCGGCCGTAGGGACTATTGTTATTACATCCCTATTTAACATATCTTTCAGTGGTTTAGAGTATCTAATTAGATTTTTATTCATGTTTCCCCCTTGGTCATGAATTTGTATCAATTAGTAGATAGTGCAACATTAATGCCACTTTGATTGTACAAATTACTATTAAATCCAGAGTTTTAAAACAATAAAAAAACTTATTAATTGTAGTGTGTCAGAATACCTGACAGTTAATTAAAATAGATACGAGTATAAGTTGTTTGAATACAATAATTTAATGATTGGCATATTAATTGCCTATATTGCTAATAGACTTCTATTATGGAGGATAAGATGTCAGATTATGGATCACTTTATCTAATTGAAACTAATTATAATTCCGAAAGAGACGCTATAGAGGTGATATTTGGTTATCTTGAGCAAGACGAAATAATTCTGGGTAGAATATCAAGCGTAAGGGTAATTGTGAACATACCGGGATGTAGGGAAAATGAAGCTGAGGCTATCGAAAGGGGGTTAGAAAAAGCTAGAAAATTATTAGTATCAGCATCAAAAGCAGAATTTGATAAGAGTTAAAACTTTTTTGCTTTATGATACTCCTACCAATTTTCCCAATTCTTTCAAATTGGGTGATTCTCCAAGCGCGACAAGAGTATCTCCTGAATTTATGATGCTCTCAAAATTAGGATTGAATTCCATAGTACCGTTCTTTCTC
Organism: Thermodesulfobacteriota bacterium; assembly: GCA_021604765.1. GTDB lineage: Bacteria > Desulfobacterota_D > UBA1144 > Nemesobacterales > UBA2774 > CR02bin9. The sequence goes on along the minus strand of BQJP01000009.1, from coordinate 75,486 downwards.
TTTATAGCAACGATAATAACTCCCAGATCTCTCTCTATTCCAGCGCTTTGAAGAGTCATATTATTAACCTTGCTGCCATTAGCTAAGGAAATTTCCTCTAACTCAATCTCAAGGTTTCCAGAGTTAGTCGCATATTCTATAAAGTCTACAACTGCTGGTTTTAAAACGCTGTTAGCCATCCTGATTCCCCCAGTGATATAAGGGGAAACTACTCTATCGGCCCCCGCATTTAGAATCTTTCTCTCAGAACTCTCCTCATTTGCTCTAGTCACTATAAACAAATCAGGATTTAAGTCACGAGCGCTCAAGACTAAAAATAAATTTTCTGCATCAGTAGGCAATACAGATATTATGCCCTTTGCATTCTCTATACCAGCACTCATTAACACATCTTCATTATTTGCATCACCCTCAATTATCAAAAATTCTCCTTTTTGAATATCCGGCACTACCTCTTTTTCAATTATTAAAATATCAACATCCCTTGATGATAACTCTTTAGCAACGGTTTTACCCATCCTTCCAAACCCACATATTATATAATGGTCTTTTAAATCTCTGATTTTTTTCTCCAATCTTTTTCTCCCTATTATGTCCTCGAGCTGACCCTCTAAAAGAAGCTTCGCTTCGCTACCAAGCAGATAAAGAATTATACCTACACCCAATACAAGAAGAACAATAGTAAATATTTCTCCAGCAACTGTAAGGTCATGGACTTCTCGATACCCAACGGTGGTTATGGTTATTACAGTCATAAAGAGGGAATCCATGAAGTTCCATCCCTCAATTATCATGTAACCAACGACTCCGAAAGCATTTATAAAAACAAGTAAAGCTATAGATAAAATAAGTTTTTTTCTAACACTTTTCATATCTGATTCACAGACAACTTATTCTTCAGGCTTAACGGTAATTATAGGGCAGGGCGCTTCCTGAATAACTCTTTCAGCAACACTGCCAATAAATTCTTCTCTCCTGTATTCCCCTCCGCCGTATGTATTCATAAAAATAATATCAACATCATTTTCTGAAGCGTACTTAATTATTCCTTTGCACGCGTTCTTCGCTGTTTTTACTACTGGGTTAACTTTTATTCCAAGATCAGCTTGATTAACTTTTTTTATAAGATTGTTATAAGAATTTCCGCGCAGACGCTCTACTACTTCAGGCGGATATTTTTTGTTGCCAATCTCGACAATGTTTAGGCTCGTTATATTAAGATCAAGATACTCTGCAAGCCCTGCTGTAAACAATAGATCTCTTGAAGCAATATTAAAGAGATCAGTAGGGACTAGTATGTTTTCGATTTTGATTGAACCATCTTTTTTTCTAGCTATCATAACTGGTATAGGAGAGCGTCTTATTACTTTAAGTGCGGTTGCTCCTAGTAAGACTTTTTCTTTTGCACGTCCTTTACCTAAAACTATTAAATCTGAATTAGCTTCTTCAGCCACTTTGATAATTTGTAAATGGGGAACGCCTTGAACAATCTGTGTTTTAAAACTAAGCCCTTTAGAGTCAAACCTTTTTGCAATATCATTCAAACGATCGCTTTCCTTATACTCAGTCTCTCTAATCCACTTTGCAATTAGATCATATTCCTGCTCCGGGAATTGATCTTTAGTATCAACTTCAAAATAATCAGGGATTACGTATAAGCCTATAATTTCGGATTTGCATCTCTGTGCTATTTCTTCCACATACGCCAGAGCGTCTAAGGAATCTTCGGAACCGTCAGAAGCCCAAACTATTTTTTTAATCAACTGAGAACCCTCCTTTATTATTCATAGCAGTAATCATTTTAATCTATTCTAATTACTAGTAAACATAATGCTCGGTCAACAAAAAATAATAAAAAGGGAATTTTTCTCAATTCTTTGAAAGGGGAACAGGTTTTGGTACAGCGTTATTAATGGGTTTAAGGGTGGCCAGGTATATAAAGATCGCATTTAAATCTTCATCGCTTAACTTTGAATAATCTTGCCACGGCATAGGTGGCTTTATATCTCGATTAAGATCAATGTGACGTCCTGTTCTCATTATTTCAATAAATATTTCTTCATTCCATTTCCCAATTCCAGTTTTAGGATCGGGAGTCAAATTTGCGGAGAAACTCAAACCCCATTCTCCAGCCCAAATAGTTGAATCAAGTGACGAGACAAAGTTCATCCACTCTTGTGAGTCAACATCTGCATTGGGAACCTCTGGTATTTTCGAATCAGAAGGATGCCCTGATAACTTTCTTTTACTGTCTGGTTGTAAACCCTCAGGAGTTTGAACAGCAGGCGTATGGCAATCATTACATCTTCCCTCGTTTACCAATTGCTCGCCTCTTTTTACTTGAGTTTCTTTGTATTCAGATTTTTTTTCCATAGCATACAAAAAATTACTATAGACACATAATATGAAGACAATTACTATCATAGCTCTAATCATAATTTATTTCCGACAATCGCTGTTATTGAACTAAACTCTTTTAATTAAAACAGGGCATGAAGACTCACGAATAACTTTTTCAGCTTCACTCCCTAAAACAAGTCTTTTTATACCTGTTCTACCATGAGTATTCATAATTGTCATGTCAAATTTCATCTTTTTTGCGTACCAAGAAATGGCAAGCCCCGGGTTCGTTGCATTGATGACTTCAGTCTTAATGTTTATATCAGGATTTTTCTTTGGTCTAAGTAACTTCTTTTTACCTGACACAGCTATACTTTCTAATTTCTGTCTAGATTTTCTAATGAGATTCTTAAGAAGTTTGGGTGGAATATCATAGGCTTGTTCATTTAACCAAAATACATACAAGAGCGTCACCGAAGCACCTAATGCGCTAGCAAATTCAAGAGATGAAATGATATCCGAACCAGTAGTGTTTGAGACATCAACAGGCACTAATATATTGGATATCTGACTAATTTTTTTTCTTCCTTTCCCTTTTATAGAAAGCACCGGAACTGGAGACTTTCTTAGCACTTTAGCCGTATTGCTACCCAATATTGATCTTTCAAAAAATCCCAGACCATGCTTGCCCATCACTATCAAATCACATTTGCTATTTTTTAGTGTTTTAATAATTCCTTCATCCACATTACTACGAATGACTTTATAGGTAAAAGAAATCCCCTTTTCTGAGAGGCTTTTTGACAATCTTTTAAACTTCGTTTCAAACTTCTTCTCGCTAATTTCCGCTATATTTACAATATATTCTTCAGATATTGGATAAAGTGCTGCAATAGGATATTGAATTTCACTTACGTACACAGCCAGGATCTCGGCTTGGAACTTCTCTGCAAAGAACACCGCATATCTCAGTGCACCGTTAGATTCTTTTGATCCATCTGTTGCCCAAAGTATTTTTTTTAATTTCATTAGTTAGTTCCTATAATTCATAAATGTGCTCCCAAATGCTTTCTTAATACTTAATAATACAATTCCTATGCCAATAACTCTTTCATAATAAGTTAACGATTACAAGGTCTTTTATTATTTTTACATCTTCCCCATATGTCAGTTGTCAGATAATCGGACATGTTAAATATTAAATCTCAGTATTTAGGAGAAAAAATGTTACATATATCAAGGTGTTTAGAGCTTTATATTAAGGATGTAGTGATTTGGTACTTTTATTGCAATGAAGAAAGTAGTAAATATACAATAAAAAATGGTAGGAAAAATGAATAAAAAACTTTTGATTCTTGTCATCATAGGAATTCTAATAGTTTTATTGGGTTCAATTTTTCTCTTAAATAGTAAGAGTGATAGGGATAAAAATACTACCGAGGTTGAAAAAAAGAGATATATTAAATCTGTATACGCTTCAGGTTATATTGATTCCTCAAATAAAGTTGTTATAAAACCAGAAGTTTCAGGTTATATAGAGAGTATTTATGTTACAGATGGGGAGTTAGTTACCAAAGGACAACCCCTTGCATTAATTTCAAACAAGAAACTACGCGAAGAACTTAAAGAGATAGAAGCATTAAAATCATTAATTATATCTAGATTGAAAAAAGATTCAGACTACCTCAAAATGCTAAAAGATGAGGTTGAAATTCAGCGATTAAATTTAGATATCGAGAAAAAAAATTATGACAGAAGAAAGTCTTTGCTTGAAAAAGGAATTATATCTAAAGAGTCCTATGATCGATCGGAAATAAGTTTTGAAGTTGCTGAGAAAAACTATAAGAAATCGATTGAAACTCTTAATGATAAGATGTCCGAACTCAATTCCGATTTAGATTCACTTGCTGCTCGAGAACAAAGTATAAAAGAAGAAATAAATAAGCATTACATCAAATCTCCTGTTAATGGGGAAGTTCTCAGAAAGATGGTTGAGCAAGGGGATTATGTAAACAGTCTGGTGAAAGATAACGAATTGTTTTCTGTAGGTGACACTAAAAAATTGGAAACAGTATTATTAGTAGATGAAGAATACATACCATTAATAAAAATTGGGCAATTAGTACATATCACAACAGATGCCTTCCCGGGAGAAGCTTTTGAAGGAAATGTGATACTCATAGAAAAAGAAGCCGATAGAACAACAAGGACTGTAATTGTAAAAGCCGATGTACAATACCCAGAAAATACGCCTGTAGGCATTACAGTTGAAGCAAATATAGTAATCGAAGATAGAGAGAGTCTGTTTATTTCAAAAGAAGCATACAGAGACGGACATGTTGAGACAATTAAGGATGGTGAAAATGTTAAAGTTCCGGTTGAAACTGGGATTAAGAAAGATGGGTTAATTGAAGTTAAAGAAGGAGCTACTGAAAACCAAAAGGTGCTCAATCATTGAATCCTCTTATTTTTATAGGTCTAAAGCTTCTTACCGAAAGGAAAAGGCAAGCTCTAGTCTCTATATTGGGTGTTGCATTAGGAGTAGGTGCTTTTATTGCAATGAGTGCAGTAATGAATGGCTTTCAGTCCTACTTTGTTCAACAGGTGGTTGATGTAAACGCCCATATCACTTTAAAAGTCGAAGAGACAGAGGATCCCGAGAAGATATTAAGACTTGCCTATGGGTCTGATATCCTATCAGATGTATTAGGGTCCAAACCTAAAGAATTAAAAGATAAGATCACAGGATATAAGAATTTCCTAACTAAATATCAACAAGACGATAGAATCATTGGTGTAGCGCCCCATTTAACCGGTCAAGCAATCATTAATTACGGAACTAAAGAAAAAAGTGCTAGCATGATAGGAATAGATGAAACTCTAGAAAAAAAAGCCTCAATCATGGATCAGTACCTAGAGCATGGCAACATTGAGAAACTTACTACTGATAGAAATAGTATTATTATCGGAAAAGTACTAGCAAAAGATCTAGGAGTCAGAGAAATAGGAAAGAAAGTAACTCTGGTTGCGCCAAACGGAGCAGTCTACACATTAAAGGTGTCAGATTTCTTTAATTCCGGCATAACGACTATTGATCAGGTTAGGGTCTATTTAAACTTAAGAACACTCCAGGCAATACTAGATAAGCCAAATCAGGTTAATGAGCTAATATTTAAAGTAAAGAATGTGGATGAAGCCGATAAAATAGCAGCTGATATATCAAAAGATACTGGTTACTTTGCGGAGAGCTGGCAAAAAGCTTACAGTAATATTCTTGATATATTTAAGCTACAGGACTGGATTACTTATATGATTGTGTTTGCAATACTGATCGTTTCGGCTTTTGGCATATTTAACATTATGATGATGACAGTGCTTGAAAAGAAAAAAGACATAGCCATCCTAAAAGCAATTGGATATGAGGATACTGATGTTACAAAAATTTTCGTTTTTCAAGGACTACTTGTTGGTCTGATAGGAGCGCTGGTTGGCTGTGCTCTGGGATACTTAATACAAGTATGGCTTTCATCTCTAGATTTTAACTTAGAGGGAATGATACGCACAAAGGGTTTTGTGTTAGATCGTGACCCGATTTATTACGTATACGGGTTTTTATTCGCTGTAATTTTTTCTTTTTTTGCATCCTTTTATCCTTCCTGGAGGGCATCGAGCCTTTTTCCGGTCGATATATTTAGAAGCGGTGGATGAATACAATAATAGAAGCTAAGGATATTACAAAGACTGTGGGATTAAACAAAATATTAAAAGGGGTCTCTCTTCAGATTAAGCAGGGGGATCTTTTAAGCATTATTGGAGTTTCAGGATCAGGGAAAAGCACATTAATGTATATTTTGGGATTATTAGATGAGCCTACAACAGGAGAAATCTTGGTAAATGATAATCCTATTAATTTTAAAGACAAAAAATATCTTTCCTATATAAGAAATAAGAAAGTAGGATTCGTTTTTCAATTCCATTATCTGATATCTGAATTAACAGCACTAGAAAACGTTTTAATCCCGACACTGAAAAATATTAACAACAACAAAAAAGAATCTGAAGAAAAATGTGCTTCTCTTTTAGATAGTTTAGGCCTAAAAGGAAAAGAGAAGAGAAAACCTTATGAACTATCTGGAGGCGAACAACAAAGAGTAGCCATAGCCAGAGCATTGGCAAATGATCCGGAAATTATAATGGCAGATGAACCAACAGGTAATCTTGACTCTAAGAATACAAGAATAGTAATGGATATATTTATTGAGTTAAATCTCCAGGGAAAAGCAATATTGATGATTACTCATGAAAATGATCTGGCAAAAGAAACTAATAGAATAATAAAGATGAATGACGGTATAATTGAATCAATCAGTTAGTGTTTATTAAATCGATAAAATCATGAAAGCAATGATCCTAAAAGAACCCACTGACCTTAGTTCAAATAAACACCCTTTGGAAATGGTTAATATGAACAAGCCTGAACCAAAGGAAGAAGAGATATTGATTAGTATATCTGCCTGCGGCGTCTGTCATACTGAACTGGATGAAATAGAAGGAAGAACTCCGCCGCCTAGCTTCCCTAGAGTACTAGGCCATCAGGTTGTTGGTGTCGTAGAAGAGCTGGGTGAGAGTGCTAATAGATTTAAACAGAGAGATAGAGTGGGGGTAGCGTGGATATTCTCTTCATGTGGAGAATGCCATTTCTGTAGAGAAGGCAATGACAACCTTTGTGAAGAGTTTAAGGCTACTGGGAGAGACTTTAACGGCGGTTATGCAGAATATATGACTGTATCTGAGAACTACGCTTATTTAATCCCTGAAGTGTTTTCAGATTCAGAAGCTGCGCCTTTACTGTGTGCAGGTGCTATTGGCTACAGATCTCTCAAACTTACAGGGCTAAAAGACGGACAAAATTTAGGCCTCACAGGCTTCGGGGCATCGGGTCATTTGGTAATCAAAATGGCAAAGCATATGTTTCCTACTTCAAATATTTATGTATTTGCTAGAAGCGAGAAAGAAAGAGAGTTTTCTAAAGAACTAGGAGCCATTTGGGCGGGCCATACCGAAGATGAAGCTCCGCAAAAACTAGACGCAATAATAGATACTACTCCTGTATGGAAACCAGTGGTTGAAGCACTTAAAAATCTTAACACTGAGGGGAGATTGGTAATCAACGCAATTCGTAAGGAGCCGGTAGATAAAGATTATTTATTAAATCTGAACTACTCTCGTGATTTGTGGATGGAGAAAGAAATAAAAAGTGTAGCGAATGTAAGTAGAAGGGATGTGATGGAATTTCTGGAATTAGCTTCTCAAATACCAATAAAACCTGAGATAGAAGAATATAAACTTGAAGATGCAAATAAGGCTTTGACTGCACTAAAAGAAGGTAAGATTAGAGGCGCTAAAGTTTTAGTTATAAATGAATGACCTTAACTAAAAATTAAGCAGTAGCTCTTTGTCCAACTTGAGCGACTTTCTTGTCAATTGGAATTTCTTGCTTCTGTTTTTCTTTCGCTCTTAGTCTTTTCCTTTCCTGATCTTTCTTATAGTAAGCGTTCTGGTCGTGGTATATAGCACCTTCTGGCAACCATTCCCATAAAGGTCCTAAGTCCTTTTTCATCATATCAATATAAAACTCAGGAATTACTGTTGTCTCACCTTCAAAGAAATCTCTAAATTGCCTGTCTTCATCCAAACGCCTTCTGATTTCTCTGTAAAACTTCATTCTTCCAAAACCTTCAGTTGATACAGCTCGAACAAAATTTAGGGCTTTTGGAAAAGTAGTTTTGGTTTCAATAAAACGGTTCCAAATTGCAGTCCATGAGAAGGAATGCTCTACAAGGCTAATTATGCGATCATACATCTCTGGCCAGCTACTGTGTACAGGCCTAACATTCATAGCATGGTTGTTATTTAAGAAATGAAACGGGAAGGGCAACACTCTGCCCGCACCTTGGTATTCAAGATTTAACGGCGCAGCTTCTCCAAATGAAGTTAAAAGAGGGAAGGCTGGAAATGCTGCTGGTGATAAGTCTACAAACTTCTTAGTAAGTTCAAAAGACTCAGGTCCATCATCACAATCAAGCCCCAAGACAAAGTTTGTTTGAATATAAGGCAGGTATCTGAGAATCATATTTACATGTTCTGAAACAATCTTGACCTTTTCCATACCTTGTTTCTTTCCCGTCTTGGACTTAGCCGCCATATCAAACCAAGACTCAATTCCGGGAAGAATAGCTTTAAAGCCATTGGCCTGGAGGCGTTTTAAATGCGGTTCTGATAAAAGCGATAAACTGCTTTCAGCTATAAAGTCTATGCTGTTAATAGGAACAGCATCTTCAATGACCTTCATATAATCATCGAATCTAACGCCAAAGTTTGGATCATACCAGCTAACAACCGGGCGTTTGTATTTAGTTCTGACAAATCTTAAATCTTCTTTCATAGCTTCAAACTCTAGTGGTTGATAGGCCACTTCAGCATCAATGCAGAAGCTGCAAGTATAAGGACAACCTAAACTGCCAATCATCGGAACCATTTTTACCCATGGAGCTTTTCTTAGAGCAAGCTCAATGTATTTCCAACGCTCGCGTATTCCAGGCAGATATGAGGGTTGCTGTGCAGCAGATAAGCATCTCCCTAATTCAAGGTGAGGTTTACACTCTTCCAATACCTCTCTGCAAATCTCTTTGTCAGTAAGTCCAAGAATATAGTCAAAATATTTTTGTGCATCTTCTGGATAGCAACGTGCGTGTGGACCACCAAGAACTGTTATTATTCCTTTTGAGCGGTATAAATTGCTTAATGCATAAGCTTGTATTGCAGACTGAGTAAAAGCACTAATGAAAACTATATCAATATCTTTGGGGGTATCATTTTTTAATTCCTCGCAGCCGGTGAAAGAGAATAATTCGACATCGTGCCCCATCTCTTCGCACCAAACAGCAATAACCTGAGGCATAAGACCTGCAAGGTTTGCATGCATCATACGCGCCCAGATTGATTTGTTTGGCGATTTTGTAATAAAATCTATTATTCCGACTCGAAGTTTTCGCATATATTCCCCTTGGGTATGAATCTGATATTGAAATGTAATTTCACAAGTCTCGTGAGTGTGCTGCTCCGTGAGTAGATTTTAAGACAAATTAACTATTTAATATAAAACTTCTCCATTTCACATCAGAATCGATCAAAAGTGTTGAAGGATTAAGAGGGCATAAAGGAGAATTTAATGAGAAGACTTTCTTTAAATCTATGACTCCATAGAATGTCTTTATTTTGTTACCTATTCCATACCATGTAATTTTTCAAACTTAATCTATCCATAAGACTAAACGATTTTAGCAATTAATACAATGTTATTAGGAAGATAGTGTTGAGGCGTGAAGCCATCATTTATCAAAAGGATCATCCATTTCTGGGTGCCAGAGCTTAAAGTGACTCTTGTGAACCTCAGTATATGCCCCTTCGTTGTAATATTTGTCATAAAAGTCCAAGTCCAAATGATGAGCTTGAAAGACTAGCCTTGCAAACATAGGGTCTAAAAATGCTGGGAAGCGTCCGTAGTTTTCATAAACATAAGTGCAGAAATCCTTAACAATCTCTATCCGCACTTCACTTGGATGGTATTCATCGGCAAGCACGCCTTCAGGGTTTTGATAAGGGTAGGGGTTGTCCTCTTCCCAGAAGTGACCTCTTTGCTCTAAAAACTTGTCCACTGCATCTTGCATATTATCTACGTACGGAGGGCATAATGCTTCAAAAACTCCATCCCGTCCCACAGGCACTGCCGGTTTAGAGCTTCTAAGGGTTTTCTCAGGATGGGTGAATCTAAAGCCAAGCCCTCTATAATCAGGATTTACTCCAAGGGCATAGTGGGGGAGTAACCCCGTAAATGCCCAACCACCAAGACCTAATGTCTGAAGCGCAAGATTCATATTCTGGCATATAAATGCTTGTTCTACATTTAATGTGGTAAGCACCCTAAGTTCTAAATCAAATAGAGAAAGCTCTACGTCTTTTCTGATGTATCCCTTATCTATCCACTTATCTAAGCCGCACGATCTGCCCCCGTTGAGTTCGTCAACAATATTAAAAGCGTATTTAGCTCCGAAATATATAAAGAGAAGAACCATGTACTCAACTGTCGTATTTGTGACGGGAACAAAAAATGTGGTCCCTGGTTGATTACAATTCCAGGCATTAAAATCAAATAGACCCGGTTCTCCTTTTGGAAGATCAGCCCGTCCATCCTCAAGTTTGACTAGACTATTCCTAAACAACTTAAGTACTTTTTCAAGTTTCTCTTCTTCCGATATTCCATGAAAGATAGAAGTCTCACCAGGCTCCGGCATAGCATCGTGAAGTTTGACCATATAAACACCGTCATCATTTGTATAAAAAAGTTCTGTGGAGTGAGAATTACAAGAACAGGGCCAGCTTCTGCCTGTCCATTGGAAAAGCCATGATATACCGGTTCTTGGAAGATCACCTAATGAAAGCCCTGTCATACCAGTTCCTGACCAAATTAAAAACGCTTCTTCAAGCTCTGTAAGAGGAACAGGCTTATGCTCGGACTTATGCTTTAAAGTCCCTTCTTTAATTTCCATCCCAAGACCAAACCGTCTGGAACGACGCGTAAAGATAGAGTCCATAAATCCGAAATTGAGAGCGACATCAAGTCCTTTAGGGATAACCATAGAATTCTCCTTTAATCTACAACATGGAATAGATATAGAATTACACAATAATGGGATTTTTGGAAATGGTTAATAGTATAAGATTAATACTATGGGAAAATTTGTTTAATTACTTCTACAGCTGGTACATGTACCACTTAGCAGTAGGGAATAGCCCTCAACTTTATAGTCTCCAAGGGTTTTGTTGGAAATGTCTAAATTGTTTAGAGATTCATCGTATACGTCTTCTACCTTCTTACACTCTGTGCACACGATATGGTGATGAGGAGTTAAGTTAGCGTCATACCTAGCGGCATTATATAGAACATTAACAACAGAGATTAGGCCCAATTTTTCAAAAGTCTCAAGAGTCCTGTAAACAGTTGTCAGAGAGATATTGGGATAATAATCTTTTATCTTCTTATAAATAGTTTCAGTACTAGGGTGCTGATCAGTACTTGCAAGTTCTCTGTAAATAGCAATCCTCTGAGGAGTAACTTTTATACCCAGATCTTTGCTGCGTTCAATAAACTCGCTAACCCGTTCCTGTATCATTTCATTGTTCATATATAAACCTCTTGTATTATTTTATACGAAAAACACTAAAACTTCCAGCAATTCATACCAAATTGCTTAACATAGACTTAATTATTACTTTTTATACTACAAAAAGCTTATAAAGTTCATATTTTAGAGCTTATTCTGAATTGATACTTGAAACCACAAGCTTATGTCTGTTAACTTATCATAGTGGGTACATTAGAAGAAATAAAAAAGAATAAAGTAATCGCTGTTATAAGGGCTGACACCCCGGATAAAGCTCTAGAATTCGCAAAAGGCTGTATCGAAGGAGGATTAAAAGTAATTGAAGTAACATTTTCCTTCCCAAGGGTTGAGAGAGTAATAGCTGAACTTAGCAAAATAGAGGGAATTCTAATCGGGGCTGGAACTTTACTGGATGCCAATATGGCTGAGAAGGCATTATATTCGGGAGCAAAATTCCTAGTCTCTCCACATACAGATGAGGATATTGTAGATCTTGCAAAATCTAACGGCATACTCACAATACAGGGAGCTCTAACTTCATCTGAGATTGTTAATGCACGGAAATTAGGTGTCGACATGGTGAAAATATTCCCTGTAAGCGCAGTAGGGGGCCCCTCATACATTAAAGCTATTAAAGACCCTCTGCCATTCACTGAGATTATGACCACTGGCGGGGTGAATTACGATAACTTTCTGGATTATATAGAAGCAGGAGCTTCAGCCGTTGGACTATCAAGCGCCTTTTTGACAAAAGATAAGAAGATTAAATTAGATACGGTTATCGAAAATACAAAAAGAATTGTTGAGAGACTATCAACGATAAATTAGGAGTAAATAATTAGTGGCAACATCAAATGCTAACAAGACTAAATTAAAGGTCCTCTTTGTCGTATCTGAGATGGAGCCATTTGCCAAGGTAGGCGGTCTTGCTAATGTAATAGGAACCCTATCCAGAAGGCTTGCTGGATTGGACTGTGATGTTCGGGTTGTTTTACCTTACTATAAAGAAGTTAAGAAAAACCTCAGAAATCTTAAACTTAGAGTTAAAAAATTAGAAAAAAGAATCTCTACTTCAATAGACTGGCTCGTCGAAGAGGGTGAATTGTATGAACTAAAATATAAAGGTGTAAGAGTCTATTTTATTGAAAACGATAAATACTTTGGGAGAGATCAGATATACGCTACACCAAAAGGTGAATTTGAAGATAACGATCTGAGGTTTGGTTTTTTATCTTTAGGCGCGCTCGAAACTGCAAAAGTTGTTAATTTTAAACCCGATATAATTCATTGCCATGACTGGCAAACTGCATTTATACCTATTTGTCTAAAATGGAGAAAGCATCTTAAAGATGATGATTTTTTTAGTAATTCAAAAATAGTTTTTACTATCCACAATATTTCATACCAAGGCCAATTTGACAAAGTGATTATGGATAAATTTGGCATACCCGGGTTTTTATTCACCTCACAGGGGCTGGAGCTTTACGGTAAAGCAAATCTGCTTAAAGGCGCAATACTTTATTCAAACCTTGTAACTACTGTTAGTCCCACTTTTGCTGAAGAGATTAAGAAACGTGAATATGGTCATGGCCTTGATGCAGTTCTTAAATGGGTTTCGAGAAAATCAAATAATTTGCAGGGAATTTTAGACGGAATTGATTATGATTTGTGGAATCCTGAGACTGACAAATCTATTTACTCAAAATTCAACTCAAAAGAAATTGCATCTAAATCTACAAACACACTCAAATTAAAGAAAGAGCTCGGTTTAAATGAAAGTGAAGAATTTCCACTCTTATGCTTTGTATCAAAACTTACTGAGCAAAAAGGTCTTGACCTTCTATTAAACTCCCTTCCTCAAATTTTTGATCTGGGTTATCAGGTTGTAATATTAGGATCTGGTGAAGGGCATTTTGAACAAATATTACGAAGAGTTAACAGAAAGTTCAGAAAAAACCTCTCCATAGCAATTAAACCTAGTGAGGATCTTGAAAGAAAAGTTTATGCTGGCTCTGATATGCTTCTTATGCCTTCTAGATTCGAACCATGCGGACTGAGTCAGATGATAGCTCTTAGATACGGCACTATACCTGTAGTAAGAGGGACAGGCGGTTTGTTAGACACTGTAGTCGACTATAATCAGGACAAGAAAAATGGGAATGGGTTCATATTTCATGAATTCTCAAAGGTTAGCCTACTTGACGCTCTTATAAGAGCCATCTCTGTATATGAAGATAAAAAAGCCTGGAGCAAGTTAATAACAAAAGCTATGAAAGAAGATTTCTCCTGGAAAAAGTCAGGGACAGAATACAAAGAAATTTACCAAAAGTTATTAACTTAAATAAAATCTGCAAATCTTTTCAAACCACATAATTAATCTCAATAGTTTATTTATTTGAGAGATCAATTTCCTTTAATCTTCTAAACCGTTTTTATAGTTTAATAAAGAATGAAACCATATTGCTCTCTAACAAGTTTAATACTGTAGCAAAGGTTATTTGACATAGGCGAAACATTTCTTCGCTTATGACTTAACGAAAGCAAAAGGAGAGAAGCAATGAGATGGAAAACAATTACATTAGGAATAATTTTTACAGTTTTATCAGGTATTTCTTTAGTTGATCGATCCCAGGCACAAGGCACTGTAAACATAGGTCTGTTTTATGAGGAACTCTCACCATACGGTGAGTGGTCTCCACATGTAGAGTTTGGGTACATTTGGCAGCCATATGAAGTGGGACCAGAATGGAAACCCTATACAGATGGAAGGTGGGCATGGTCAGACCAAGGGTGGATATGGATATCTTATGAACCCTGGGGATGGGCAACATACCATTATGGAAGATGGATTTTTGATGATTACCAAGGCTGGATATGGATTCCGGGAACCACATGGGCTCCCGCTTGGGTTAGTTGGCATCAAAGCCCTGAGTATATAGGCTGGTCGCCACTACCACCTGATAGAGGCTTTTTTATTGAGATAGGATTTGTCTTCAATTCATTTAAAACTAATTATTACAAACCTTATCATTCTAAGCATCATCACCACCACAAAAAGAAGCACCGCCACAAGAAACACCGCTATTATCATGAGTACTATCATAACCCTCACAATTATCGCCCTCCTGCCAGACACTGTGTATTTTTACCTTATAACAATTTTGGTCATCACAAACACGCGGGAAAAGCTGCAGTTCCTCCACCACATTACGATATAGTCCTAAGGAACAGCAAAAACGTAACAAAGATAAGGCATGTAAATAATAAGATTATCAACTATGGTCCTGACAAACACCTTATAGAGAAACGCTCCAATAAAAAGTTAGTGCGCCACAACATAGTTGACAGAAACAAGGTCAATTTAAGAAGTAAAAAAAATGTGAATATTATCAAAGACAATTCATACAATGTTTATAGACCAAAAATAGAGAGGGGTAATAAAAATCCATATATTACGAATAGGAATCAAATCAATAAAAACCGTGTGAAAAATAACAGCGGAAACTCACTGCCCCAAAAACGAATCAAGTTTAACAAACCACCAAAGAATAGAAACTTTAATTCAAATCACACCAACCATACTAGAATTGTTGAGCCTCAGAAAAAATCCGATTTTTCGCCGGGTAAAAATAATAAGGGTAATTCTGGAATAAAGAATAAGAAGGTCAGTAAACAAAACCAAAAATCAAAAATCAATAAAAAGAATTATCACAAAACTCCCGATAGGTATAACAAATATAGTTATAAAAAACAGCAGCAAAGAAATTCCGGACGAGTAGAACCAGCAGTAAGAACAAAAACTTATAAAGGGAATAAGGCTTCTATTAATAAGCGAAATTTTAATAAGAAGAAAACCCCCAGCTATAAGAATACTGTGAGATCGAATACAAATAGCAATTCACAGTATGAACGAAATAGTAGAGCCTATAATCAACCTAATAAGAAAAGCTTAAAGAAATCCGGTAACAAAAACTATTCAAACAAACACAAAAAAGTTTCTAGAAATAAAAGCAATGTATCACAAAGAAGTTCTTATAAGTCAAAAAATAGAACTATGCCATCATCAAGAAAGCCCACACTCACCAAACGATAGACACTTATATCCTAGATATCCGAGCCTTTAATTAGTTAAAGGTTCGGATATCATATGTTCCTAATGAATAACATTATTTATGAGCAGAAAAGAATACATTTATCTGAATTAGATGAATATCTAGCATCAAGATTCTTAGATAAACAATCTGCATTAAGATTTACAATGTCTAGAAATGACTTGCAGGGCTACGTAACTATTAAGCAAGAAAAGAATGAACAAGAAATAGAAGAACGCGGGATTGACTTTGAACTGTCTCCTTCAGAATATCAGTCGCTTAATTCAATCAACATATTAGATTTCACAAATCAAACAATCTATACAAGTTCTGCTTATGAGTTTTTTGACTTCATGTTGATGTATTTTTACTATCTAGAATATCTCGTTGATTTCACTGGCAGCTCTTGGAGAGTAAAGATTCTTGGTTTTAAAGAAGTTAAATAGTGTTATAAAATCAAATTCTAAAAACGATTAAGCACTTCATAATAGGTGTTACGTTGGGCAGGCTTAAACCCTGCTGACTTAATCATGTGTACCAGTTCCTCAAGGCTTGATTTGTATTTGTTTTCAGCACAAGTCAAAACGTTCTCGTCAAACAGTGTCCCACCAAGATCGCTTGCTCCGTAGTACATTGAGATAGTCCCGACTTTGTTTCCCTGAGTAAACCAAGATCCCTGAATGTGTTTAAAGTTATCGAGATAAATTCTTGATAACGCAAGTACTCGTAAGTACCTGTCCCCTCCAACCTCTGTCGAAAGTTTCCGCTCTAGAAAAGTATTCTTAGGTTTAAATGTCCAGGGTATAAACGCCAAGAAGTTACCGGTCTCATCTTGTAAAGCTCGAATCCTTTCTAAGTGCTCAACTATATCCTCATCCTCTTCAAAATGTCCGAACATCATAGTTGCAGTGGTTTTAAAACCAACTAAATGAGCTTCCCTTGTGACCTTCATCCACTCATCAGCATTGATTTTAAGAGGGCTAATTTTTTTTCTGACTCGGTTTGATAAAACTTCTGCTCCACCACCGGGAATGGTTCTCAATCCAGTTTCCCATAACTGCTCCAGCACTTCTTGGGTGGTAATTTCGGTGTATTTTGCGATAGCGCTAATTTCAGGAGCAGAAAATGCATGCAAATGAAGCTCAGGGATCTCTTCTTTTGTTCTTCTGACTAGTTCTAGGTAGTAATCAAGCCCTATCTCAGGATTGTGGCCACCTTGTAACAAGACAGTTGTAGCTCCGTTGTGATAAGACGTCCGCATAATATCAATTACCTTATCAAGGCTTAAGGTATAAGCGTCTGACGCGTTAGGAGGTCTCCAGAAGGCGCAGAACAAGCATTCTGTATCACATACATTTGTATAGTTAGGGTTAGTGTCGGCAACAAAAGTAACTGTGCCGTCAGGATGAAATTTTCTTCTTATAGAATCTGCCAATGAACCCATCTTAATAGTATCTGCTTCTTTTAGAAGGGTAAGAGCGTCTTCTGATGTTATTCTTTCAGACCCAAGGACCTTGCTGTATATTTCTTCGACTTTCATTGCCTTTAATTGAACCCTACAGGACTAAATGTGTCAATCAAAAATCTCTATAAAAATTACTTTTACTCAATCAAAATTTCATATTATTTATCAATACTGTGTTATATGATACTAATAAGTGGTTCAAATAAATTTAACTTGAGGGTGATATGAAACAGATGTAGATTATTTACACATGCGATTATTAAACACCTTAATATGTTTGTGTTTGTTCTTAATAGTAATTCAGTCCATAGACACCTCTTATTCACTAAGCCAAGAACAGATTAAAGAAGAATATTGGATGGGAATTTATTCTGGGGATAAAAGGGTCGGTTATTCATTTAACTCTGTAAGCAAAAAAAACAACTATACATACGTTAAAGAGCTTACTAACTTAAAAATCAATCTTCTTGGTAAAGATAATGATGTTTATACTGAAGGAACTTATGAACTAGAGGGCTATAAAATTCTTTCATTCGAATATGAAATGAAATCTGATACTATTAACTTGAAAGCTTGGGGAAAAAGAGAAGAGAACAATTTGAAGATAACTATGGAAACAGTTTCCGGCAAGACGGAACGCACTCTATCCCTAGAGCAAGAACTAATCCTGCCATCACTCATTTCAAAATTGCTAGTAGAAAACAAACTAAATACTGGAGATAAATTTGATATTTTACTTTTTGAGCCTTTATCTATACTTATGGGGATGAATGAACCACTTTCTACACATATAATAGGTGAGAGAGAGGAAGTGGATATACCTTTTGGAAAATTCAGTACTTATAAGGTTGAATCAAATTTCATGGGGTCTTTGACAACCTCGTGGATCAAGAATAATGGCGAGGTTATTAAGCAAGAGTTCCCTCCGGATCTTGTGGCCATAAGGGAGTCCAAAAAAAATATATTAAGTAAAAAGAACTCAAGTTTTGATATAACAAATAAAACCTCTATACCGGCAAATATTAAAATTAAAGACCCTGGCAACGTAAAGTACCTTAAAATAAAATTAGAAGGAATTGACCCGACTGATGGGTTCGACATAGAAGATGGTTACAGACAGACTTTAGATGGACAATTTGTTGAAATTAAACCACAAGATATCGACTCTTATAAAAGTTCATACAATCTCCCATATAATTTCCCCGACTACTATGAACTAACTCAAGCAGATTTTCTGATCCAGAGCGATGACAAAGATATAGTTGCAATAACTCAAAAAGTAATTGACGGTGAAACCGATCCTACTAAGGCCGCCGATAAAATTAATACCTGGATATATAAAAATCTGAAAAAATCCGCTACAGTAAGTCTTCCTAACGCAAAGGATGTTCTAAAAACAAAGGTAGGTGATTGCAATGAGCATGCAGCTTTGTATTCTGCTATGGCTCGTGCAGCAGGAATACCAACCAAAACAGTGTTGGGTACTATGTATTATGATGGCAGTTTTTATTATCATGCTTGGAATGAAGTCTATATAGGACAATGGGTAGCTATTGATTCAACTTATGGACAATTCCCGGCTGATGCAACTCACATAAAATTAATTGAAGGGAATCTTGCAAAAAGTGGAGAGATATTGAAAGTAGTAGGTAAACTAAACATAGAGATAATTGATGCATCACAAAACTAGGCGTACTAAAAAAACTAGCTATGTTCTATTTGCCATCTTTGGCATTATCATAATTGCTCTATTTTCATGCGGGCACAAGAACCCATCTACTGAAATTGAGGCAAATACGTTTTCAGAGAATGGTCTGGAACCTAAGGATAGAGCCTATTATCATTTCACGCTTTCAAGATATCATTTGCTCAACCAGAGGTTTGCAGATTCACTAACTGAATTAGAAATTACTGAATCCTACGACCCTAATTCTGCATACATAAAATATAACCTTGCTCTCTTGTACATTTCAGCAGGCAAGTTAACCCAGGCCTTAGATAAACTTGAAAAGTCGATTGAATTAGACCCTAATTTCGCTCCTTCTTTTACTTTATTAGGCAAAGTATACGCATCTTCAAATGACCAAGAACATAAAGATAAGTCGGTAGAAATACTTAGACGAGCAATAGAATTGAATCCTGACGATGCGGAGTCCCTACTATTCTTAGGAATTATAGAAACAGAAGCAGGGAATTATACAGCAGCCGAGAAAAACTTTAAAAAAATAACTGAGCTATACCCTGATAATGAAAGAGGATTTTTCTTCTTAGCGAGGCTCTATTATGAAAAAGGAGATTATGCTGAAGCCGAAAAGCTATATAATGAATCTCTTAAGTTAAATCCGAGTTTTGTCTCTGCTCTTATAGAGCTTGCTCTGGTATATGAAAGACAGGGCAGGTATGAGGAATCTGAAAACATATACAAATCAATCATCACACTATATCCTGGGACATTAGACACTTATGTAAGATATGGGAATTTCCTATTTAGATTAAATCGAAAAGAAGACGCCAGAGCCCAGTATGAAAAAGCTGAGAATTTAGATTTTCAGAATCCTGATTTAAAACTTAGATTGGGCCTTTTGTATATTGAAGATAGAGACTTTGAAAAAGCAATCGAAGAATTCCAGTTAATTCTTCTCGGCAATCCAAACAATCAGAAAGCTAAATATTATTTAGCACTATCTTATATTGAGATTGGCAACTACTCAGAAGCCTTGAATCTTCTGGATTCTATAAGTAGTGAAGAAGAATTTTACAGCGAAAGTCGTGTCCAAAAAGCTTTTATATATGAGAAACAAGGTGATATAAACAAGTCACTAAAAATGATGGAACGGGTATATAATAGCAACCCGAACAATGAGGTAGTTGTAAACTATCTGGGAAGTGTTTATAAGAAGTTAAACAGAGATCAGGATACCATCAATTTATATAACACTTTTTTACAATCTAATCCTAATAGCAAGGTAATCCTTTATTCATTAGGAGTAATTTACTACCTAAATGATCAAATTGATGAATCCATAGCAACTATGAGAAGGCTTATTGAAGTTGATCCTAATAATGCAGACGCTCTTAACTTTGTGGGATATACCTATGCTGAAAGAGGAGAGAATTTAGATGAAGCCGAGGCTCTTATAAAAAGAGCGCTCGAGCTTTCTCCAAACAAAGGATATATCCTGGATAGCCTAGGGTGGGTTTATTATAAAAAAGGAAGATACGATGAAGCCATAGAGCTACTTAATAGAGCCGCTGAATTACAACCCGAAGACGCCGCTATAATGGAACATCTGGGCGATGTATACTTTGATAAAGGGGAGCTTTCTAAAGCCCTTGAATACTATCAGAGAGGTGTATATTTAGTAGACCAGGACACAGAAAATAACGACCCAAAACTTAAAGAAAGGCTTTATAAAAAGACGAGCGATCTAAAAACTAAAGTTAGTGTTCAAAGCTAAAAGTGAAAAATACCAACCTTTTAATAATACTCTTTTTATTTTCTATATTGATTTTGACTTCTTGTGCCGCAAAAAAAGACGGAATTAGTATTGAAGACAAAAGTACAAGTGCCATTTTAGAAAAGATAGAACTCTATGAAGGCGCAATCAGAACTCTTAAAGGTTTAGCAAAAGTAAAGATAAAAACTCCTGACAATAAAATTTCTTATACACAGGTTACAATAGCAGAAAGACCTGATCTGCTGAGATTAGAAGCATTAAACCCATTTGGGAAAACCGTTGGATTCATTTCTTCCGATGGCATGAATATATATATAATTTCTCCATCTGAAAAAGGTGTATATGATTCCAGCACTAAATTTGACCTTGCCTATGTTTATCCGGGGCTAAACTTAAAAATTACGGCTAACAATTTGGTCAATCTTATCCTAGGACGTTTGCCTGAGAGTGTATATGACTTGGATTCCAATCCTGAGATGAGCGCAGACGATGGGCTGATAAAATTAAACTTCAATTCCAATAATTCATCAGAACCAAATTCTCTGTGGGTAAATAGCGCAAACTACAGGGTAGAAAAAGCTGACTTTAGTCTAGATCAAGGAACTAGAGCAGTTATTACTTATGAATATTTTGATAGTTTAATAGACGGCTTTTACTTTCCTAAAACAATTGATCTTGCCTCAGAAGGGCTATCCATATCTATTATTTATGACCCAGATGTAGAGTTAAACCAAAAGGTAAACAAATCTCTCTACAGACCAGCTTCTTAGACTGCAAAATTTGAAAATTAATAACTACAAACTTATAATAACAATCTTAAATTGTATTTGTTAATTCCCAGCTATGCGAAATAAAATGGGGACAAGTTCAGATAAAGGAATAGAAATAAGTGACAGATAAAGAACATAGCAAAGTTTTAAAAGTAAAAAATAAGCTTGGCCTACATGCCAGAGCTGCGGCAGTATTTGTTAGAACTTCTTCAAAGTTTACAAGCGAAGTTAAGCTTATAAAAGATGGTTACGAAGTAAACGGCAAGAGCATACTTGGCGTGCTTTCATTGGCTGCAATTAAAGGCAGTGAGCTTCAGGTAGTAACTAGCGGGAGTGATGCGGAGACAGCGCTTAAGGGTATTCAAGAGCTAGTAGAAAGCGGTTTTGGAGAGGGGATTGAAGAATAATGATTAAGTATGATCTACTAATCCACATATCCGCTAATCCTTACTGTCTGTTTATATAGTTCTTGACTATTCAACCGTATTTCGATTTCAATAATGTCAGTATAATTGTTTAGCAGGTTTCTTATTATGGATATCTCATTTTTCTTTAAAGGATTTTTAGTAGGCTTAATTATATCGGCTCCGATAGGACCAGTAGGGGCTCTTTGTATCCAGCGGACAATGACCAAAGGAAGGCTCTCGGGGATCTTATCTGGATTTGGTGCTGCAACAGGAGATTCAGTATTCGCCGTAATTGCAGTTTTCGGGCTTACCTTTATATCAGGTTTTTTAGATGAAAAGGAAGCATGGTTTAGAATAGTAGGTGGGATCATCTTACTATACTTTGGTCTGAGAGTGTATCTTTCAAAAGTTGTAGATTGTTCAGATCAGGAAAATGAAATAAATCATTTTGGTACATTTGGGTCTGCATTTTTACTTACAATCTCAAACCCACTTGTTATTTTATCCATGATTGCCATATTCGCTGTACTGGGAATTGTTAACCCGACGGTCAGTTATCCATCCACAGCTTTACTAATCCTGGGCGTATTTTCAGGAGCAATTTCTCTTTGGATTATTACATGTCATATCTTGTCTAACTATAGATCGAGAATGGGGCAGAGAGGGGTTATGATGGTTAATAAAATTACCGGGCTTTTTATAGTCGCCTGCAGTGGATATGCATTTTTGAGTTTACTCACAATATAACCTTTACTTATCCATCACTTCAGGTTTTTGTCCCCTGAAGATAACCAGAAAAATAACTCCAGTAATAATCAAAGCTCCTCCTAGGAGCTTTATTGCAGAAGGTATTTCTTGGAAAATAAAATAAGAAAGCAATACAACAAATAGTGATTCCATCGGCATTACAGCCGTTGTACGGGACACATCAATAAGTTTTATTGCCTGGAACTGACTCGCTTTTGCAATATAGGCTCCGGTAATACCACCCAAAGCCATAAACACAATATCTATTATTCTAGTCGGCATCTCAAATGTACCAGTAACAATTAGATAAATAATGACAACTATCGACACACCAAGCGCTCTTAGGTTTGCCACTGTTAGCATATTTAAATCCTGTCCTATTTTCTTTACGACAAATGCAATGCAAGAATATAGAAACGCTGCTCCTACAGCTGTAAACGTACCTATCAATAGTCCTAAGTCGCTCTGATAAGCGACGATAACTCCTCCAATTATTGTGATTGCAATTCCAACACTTTCTCCCTTGTTGAGCCTTTCACCAAGAAAAATCATTCCCAAAAAAAGTGAAAAAAGTGTCTGTGCTTTCATGAGGAAAGAAGTAAGAGGTATGCCAATTGTCCTAATTGACATTATCCACAGCGCAGCGCCTATTGAGGTAAGAACAGATGTGTAGATGAAAATCTTCAAGTAATTTCTGAATTTCTTGACTTCTGCACGTTGTGAAGGAACTGCCATCACAACAAATATCGAGCAAACAAATGCACCGAAGAACCAGAAGAAAACCGCGGTTTCAAGATCAAAATCCCTGTCCACCGCTCTACCAAAGGCATAAGAAAGAGCAGTAAAGAATGCAGTTCCTACTAAAAAGAGATATCCAGCTAAAGGGAATCTATGTTTATCAGTTTTTTTTATTTCTGATTCACTCATGACTATTTTGTATTCCTTCTCCACCACCAAGCTAATGCAGAACCTGAGATATTCATCCATACGCTAAATATTGCACCGGGTAGGGCAGCAAGTACCCCAAAGTAAGTATTGGCAAGTGCTACAGCGAGACCTGAATTTTGCATACCTATTTCAATCGATACAGCTCTTGCTCTAGTAACATTCATTCCAAAAAATCTCGCTACCCAGTAACCAATAGAAAACCCTAAAAAATTATGAATAATCGCAATCACAGCCACTAATAATCCGACTGTGGCAATAGATGTAGAATTGGCAGCTACTATAACCGCTACAATAAAAATTATCGCCGCTGCCGAAACAGAAGGCAGTATAGGGAGAACATATTTTATCTTGTCTCTAATTAAAATTCTTAGGAGCAAACCTAAACCAACGGGAAGCAAAATAATTTGTACAGTAGAAATAAATAGTTTCAGAACCGGCACGTTGATCCACTGGCCGGCATATATATACATAAGTAAAGGGAGCAACACAGGGGATAGAATTGTTGAAACAGAAGTCATGGTGACTGAAAATGCAACATCTCCTTTTGCAAGATAAGTCATGACATTTGATGAAGTTCCCCCCGGACATGATCCTAATAAAACAACTCCGGCTGCAAGCAGAGGATCAAGCCCAAATATTTTAGCCAGCACAAAACCCAAGAAAGGCATTGCCGTATATTGAGTTATGACTCCTACACCTATATCTTTTGGTCTCAGAAAAACCCTTTTGAAATCATCAGTGGTTAATGTGACACCCATACCAAACATTATTATTCCAAGCGTAGGAACTATTAATGTTCTTAGATCAGCAAAGTAACTTGGATAATAATATGCAAGAGCAGAAAAAATTATTATCCAGAATGTGAAATAGTTTGTTACAATAGAATTTAATATTGATAAGTATTTCAAGGGGATTTCTTTTAGATGATAAGATTTAATTGAAGCGAAAGCTACACAAGAACGTCTTCTAAGTCAATGCAGACAGAGCTATCCCTACTGCTCTTTCCCATCTCCTGGCAGAGATCCTGCCGCCTGATCTACGGCAATAGCTAGTTTGGAAAACCCTTCAGATTTTACTATATCCATAACCTCAACGACCTTTCCATGCGGAACAGTATTGTCTGCTCTGATTATAACAAGTGAGTCCTTATCTTCTATTTCCTGCAATTTTGGAGCGAGCTCATCCATCTCTATTTCTTTGTCATTGTAATACACTTGACCGGCTTGTGTGAGATTAACCGTGAGCTGTTCTGTTTTAACAGGCTCAGCAGAGCTAGCAGAGGGGAGCTTTACATTTATCCCTCCTGAGGTTGCAGCAAAGTTTAAAGATAGCGCAAAGAATATGAGTAGATTAAAAACGACATCCACAATTGGTGTCAGATCGAGTGTTGCACCTGCACCTGATTTTCCATTTTTTTGTTTTCTAAACTTCATCCTAAAATGTCTCTTGAATCTGTCGGGTTTGTGATTTCGTTATCTTTGCCGAGAATTACATATTCCATAATTTTCCTTGCTTCTTCTTCCATCAGGGATATAAGTTCATCGGCTCTTCCCATTAGGTACTTGTAAGCTATGAATGCAGGTATTGCTACAAGGAGTCCAAAAGCGGTTGTGTAAAGGGCTTCTGAAATTCCCCCTGCAAGCTCGGGAGGATTAACAATAGGCTTATCAGCAATAACTTTAAATATCTTGATCATACCGGATATGGTTCCTAAGAGTCCGAGCAATGTTGAAACGTTACTAATCGTTCCCAAACCCTCAACATATCTTAATAATTCAAGACTTTCTTTTCGTCCTGCTTCTTCTATCTCCTCACTAAGCTCTTCCTTAGGCTTATCTGAATTCTCCAAAGCTGTCAGTGCAATACGCGCAATTGAGGAATTATTGGCGCGAGCATATACCTCAGCCTCTGCTAATTTGCCTTGAGATAAAAAGCGGTATATCTGTTCTAAGAAAGGCTCAGGTATTACATTTTTTGAGCGTAAGATCCACATCTTCTGCAAAAAAATTGCCAATCCCACAATAGAACAAAGAATGATGGGGTAGACAAAAAATCCGCCTTTTTGTATTAGTTCGAAAACGCCTGTTCCAAAATCCATTTATCCCTCCGAATTAGAATCGAATTATTTATTAGATGAGATATTGTACAGTATGATTCAGTAGTTAGTTTAGTTCAATAGAATAACTAGACGCTCTGTCAGGTCAACAAATTATTGTGACTAAAATAATTTACAGTTTCGCTTAATCTGGATATTATTGCTTTTACATCAGGACTCGGTAATTTATACGCCTTAGGACAGATAAATGAGATATTCAAATTACTTTATACCCACTTTAAAAGAAGACCCAGCTGATGCCGAAGTAGTTAGCCACAAGCTGATGATCCGTGGCGGCATGATAAGAAAGCTTGCTGCGGGAATATACAACTATCTACCCCTAGGATTGCGGTCAATTGGCAAAGTTGAAGCAATTGTTCGCGAAGAAATGAATAAGGCGGGGGCAATTGAGCTAATGATGCCCGCAGTTTTGCCGGCTGAATTATGGGAAGAAAGCGGTAGATGGAACTATTACGGCAAAGAGCTCCTTCGCTTTAAAGACCGTGCAGATAGAGAATTCTGCATTGGCCCTACACACGAAGAGATAATAACAGACATAGTAAGACGTGATATAAGCTCATATAAGCAGCTTCCTGTGAATCTTTATCAGATCCAGACTAAGTTTAGGGACGAAATTCGCCCTAGATTTGGTGTAATGCGAGCTCGAGAGTTCATTATGAAAGACGCTTATAGCTTCGATGCGACAGTAGAAGGAGCCGAGAAGTCCTACTGGGCTATGTACGAAGCATATACTCGCATATTTGAACGCTGTGGGCTTGAATTTAGAGCTGTATTAGCTGATACAGGTAATATAGGCGGTAATTTTTCACATGAATTCATGGTTTTAGCACCAACAGGAGAAGATATAATAATGAGCTGCGATAAATGTGACTATGCAGCAAATTTGGAGCTTGCCGAGATAGGTGGACAGGAAAATATAGAAAATATACCAAATGAGTCCTCTGATGATATAAAAGAGGTTCATACACCTAACTTGAAGACAGTTGAGGAAGTGGCTCAGTTTCTCAGTGTAACACCTTCTAATTTAATAAAAACTATGATAGTTGATGTAGACGGAAACTTAATAGCCGCTCTTGTTAGAGGTGATCATGAGCTCAGTCTTACAAAACTGAGAAAATCACTCGGTGCTGAGATTGTAGAGCTTGCTACACCCGAGCAAATTGCAGAAGCTACTGGCGGACCGATGGGTTTTAGCGGTCCGGTTGGGTTAAATATCAGAAAAGTTGCCGATATATCTGTACAGAACATGGGAACTTCCGTAACAGGTGCTAATAAAGCAGATTATCATGTTGTTAATGTAAACATAGGAAAAGATTATGAAATAAAGGAGTTTTTTGATATAAAAGTTGCTTTAGATGGTGATAAATGTCCTAAATGTGACGACGGCACCCTTAGCTCTACTAGAGGCATTGAAGTTGGACACGTATTTATGCTTGGGACTAAATACAGCGAAGCAATGAATGCTAAATTTGTAGATTCTGACGGAAAAGAAAAGCCATTTATTATGGGTTGCTATGGAATTGGAATAGGGCGAACTGTTGCCGCTGCAATTGAGCAGAATCATGATGAAAGCGGGATGATCTTCCCAAAATCACTTGCGCCTTTCCAGGTCACAGTACTTCCCCTTAAAATTAAAGATGAGCAGATAATGGCTGAATCTGAACGAATTTATTCGGAGCTCATAGAAGCCGGCTACGAGGCGATCATTGATGACCGAGATGTAGGGCCCGGGTTCAAATTCAAAGATGCAGAGCTAATCGGAATTCCTATCATCGTAGCAGTTGGACCTAGAACGATTAAGGAAGGGGAGGCCGAAATTAAAGTCAGAAAAACAGGTGATTCACGCAATATAAAACTTAAAGTAGTAGTTAACAAAATACAAGAACTATTAATGTTAATCAATTGATACTAAACAAAATAATGACTTAAAGTTGAACATTAAGTTATGAAAAGACCAGACCTAAAACCTGAAGAAAGAATTATTCTTGCCCTAGACTTTCCCGAGCACGAAATTGCTCTAAATTGGGTTGAAACATTAAAGAATAAAATTAGAACTTTTAAGGTTGGCCCGATACTTTTCTTAAATTCAGGCTCTGAAGGCCTTAAAGAATTCTCGAACTTAGGCGTAAATGTATTTTTAGACCTCAAATTTCATGATATTCCTTCAACTGTCGAAAAAACAGCCCGTCAGAGTGTTCGTTTTGGGGCAAATATGTTCACAATTCACACTTTGGGCGGTTTTGAGATGATGAAAGCAGTTTCTGACGTCGTAAAAGAGGAAGCAGAGAAGCTTTCTTATCCTAAACCTTTAGTTTTAGGAGTAACAGTTTTAACCAGCCATGACAAAAAGAGCCTAGAGCAAATAGGTATCTCTACTTCCACCCAAGATACAGTATTAAACCTAGCAGGATTAGCCGAAAAAGCTTGTGTTGACGGGCTGGTATGTTCCGGAGTTGAAGTTGAAGCTTTAAGGAAAGAATTTGGCAATAGATTCACATTAGTAGTTCCTGGCATACGTCCTGGAACAACAAATCATGATCAAAAGAGGGTAACCACCCCAGCCGAAGCAGTTTCCAAGGGAGCTGACTACCTTGTAGTCGGTAGAGCTATCACAGAAGCAGACAATCCTGAAGAAGTTGTTGATTCAATAGTTTTATCTATCTCTTAATCAAAAAACTCCGAATATTTGGTATTCCTAAAAAAATCTTGTAATTCGGCATAATTTTCAACTGAGTCGCTAAGACTCTTTGGAGACATCTTTTTGTATTCAGTTATTACTTGAGAAGACTTAATCCCCAGAAAATTACATACCAAATCAACAGTTGATTGATGAACCTCTTCATTTTCAAGATGGTTCTCATAGCTTAAAGGCAAATAAGACAGTCCACTCAAAAGTTCCATCTCGTATTTATCAAATTTATTGCTTCCCTCAAGAAGCTCAGCAACTTTTTCTGGATTAACAAGAAGTTTTTTAGCTTTATAATTTTCATTTTTTTTGTAATGATAGCCGTCAATATTTGCTCTAATATGTGAAATAATTTGTTTTAACATATTATCTCTTTTTGTATAAACAACTTTAAATCCAGAATTATAGAGATCTTGAATAAAATTTAAATGATCCCTTATATTTTGAACCTGCTGGATTTGATATGTAATCAATTTGAAGCCATATGTTTTTTCGCTACTTTCTGTACATTTTGAAAGAATATGATGCTTGGGGAAAGGAAGTTTATATCGAAGGATCTCATCATCGCACTGAACACCATCTACATTATTCAACAGGTTGACCAGTGCCGTGCTACCCGTTCTTCCTCGACCTAGTATAACAAAACGATTTTCTGACAAATCAGGCTTTCTTATTATATAAGAGAGGCTTTTTCGAGCATTACTTGCATATCTTATAAACTTTAACGATAACTTTTGACTCATTATTATCTTCCGAAATGTATTATAATTAAATACGTTTCGAAATACAAAAGTGTTAGCAACTATTGATAAGAATCTCTATTTCAATAGAATAATTGAATATCTACTTACTGTTGTATTCAGAAGTTGAAGTAGCAACTTTAAGAAAGGAATTTGGTGATAGATTCACATTAGTAGTTCCTGGCATACGCCCTAGAACAACAAATCACGATCAAAAGATGGTTACTACCCCAGCCGAAGCAGTTTCCAAGGGAGCTGACTACCTTGTAGTCGGTAGAGCTATCACAGAAGCAGACAATCCTGAAGAAGTTGTAGACGAAATAGTTAAATCTATTTCATAATCAAAAAACCGATTATTCTCCTTTATCAATATCAAAATATAGTATTAATACAAGAGTTTAACTTGCTAACCTCATTCACTTTATGAATTTAGATAAAATTTGAAATTAAAGTTAAGACATTATGTGAGAGTATTATTGTAACATTTTATTTATAAAAGAAAAAAGGCGCCGTTTATCTCTAAACAAGCGCCTTTTTCGATGATTATTCGTTTGCTGCTTTTTTCTTCTTTGTTTTTACTTCTTTTGTTAAAACCAATTTGTTGTCTTTATCTGTATCAACCACTATATGATCGCCGTCCTTGAAATCGCCTTTAAGGATCTCAGTAGCAAGAGGATCTTGTATCATCTTCTGAATCGTCCTCTTAAGAGGTCTAGCTCCATAAACTGGATCATATCCGCTCTCTGCGATTAACTCTTTGGCAGAATCAGTTAAATCAAGTGTAATTTTCCTTTCTTCAAGCCTGTGAGCAAGGTGATCGATCTGAATATTAACAATTTCCTTGATCTCATCGAGCCCTAGAGGTTTAAATATGATCGTTTCATCGATCCTGTTTAAAAATTCAGGCCTAAATGAGCCCCTTACAACCTCCATAACCCTCTCAGCCATAGTCTCAGGTCTGTCTACGTACTCCTGAATGTACTCGCTTCCAAGGTTTGAAGTCATAATGATGATAGTGTTCTTAAAATCAACAGTACGCCCTTGACCATCAGTCAGACGACCATCATCTAAAATCTGAAGAAGCACGTTAAACACATCAGTGTGAGCTTTTTCTATCTCGTCAAAAAGGATGACAGAGTAGGGCCGGCGTCTTATAGCCTCTGATAGCTGACCGCCTTCCTCATAACCAATGTATCCTGGAGGTGCTCCAACCAAACGTGAAACTGTATGCTTTTCCATGTATTCACTCATATCTATGCGAACCATTGCGTGCTCGTCATCAAACATAAATTCGGCCAACGCTCTTGCAAGCTCTGTCTTACCAACACCTGTTGGTCCAAGGAACAAGAAGGAACCAATAGGTCTGTTAGGATCAGACAGCCCTGCTCGTGAACGCCTGAGCGCATTGGACACTGAAGTTATAGGATCATCCTGACCGATTACACGCTCATGAAGCCTATCTTCCATATGAATCAGCTTCTCAACCTCACCTTCAAGAAGCCTTGACACTGGAACCCCCGTCCACTTGGCTACGATAGCGGCAATGTCGTCTGCATCGACCTCTTCCTTTAGCATCTTCTTCTCTTTCTGAATTTCAGCCAACTCTTTACTTAATTCTTCAACCTTGTCATTAAGGTCTGGAAGCCTTCCGTATAAGAGTTCAGAAGCTGTTGAGAGGTTCCCCTCACGCTGAGCTTTCTCAGCATCGGAGCGGAGCTGATCAATCTCTTCCTTGGCGGTCCGTATTTCAGTAATATGCTCCTTCTCACGCTTCCAGTGAGTCTTTAAAGTGTCAGACTCTTCTTTTAAATTGGCTATATTCTGCTCAATCCCTGTTAATTTTTCTTTTGAGGCATCATCTTTCTCTTTTTTCAAGGCCTCACGCTCAATCTCAAGCTGCATAATACGTCTTTCAATCTCATCTATTTCTGTAGGCATGGAATCAATTTCCATTTTAAGCCTCGCAGCAGCTTCATCAATAAGATCGACTGCTTTATCAGGCAAGAACCTTCCTGTAATGTATCGGTTAGATAAAACACCTGCCGCGATAAGAGCCTCGTCTTTTATCTTGACCCCATGATGGACTTCATACTTTTCTTTAAGTCCGCGTAGAATCGAAATCGTCTCTTCAACTGAAGGCTCGTCCACAAACACTTGTTGGAAACGCCTTTCAAGCGCAGCATCTTTTTCTATGTATTTTCTAAACTCATCAAGAGTAGTAGCACCAATACAGTGAAGCTCGCCACGTGCTAACGCAGGCTTTAACATATTAGACGCATCCATTGCGCCCTCAGTAGCACCTGCTCCGACAACAGTATGAATCTCATCTATAAAGAGAATTATCTGACCATCAGAATCGGTGACTTCTTTAAGAACGGCCTTTAGGCGCTCTTCGAATTGTCCTCTATACTTTGCACCGGCAACCAATGCCCCAATATCAAGAGCAATAAGCTGCTTATTCTTGAGTCCGTCAGGAACATCACCATTTACTATCCTCTGAGCAAGTCCTTCTGCGATTGCCGTTTTACCAACGCCAGGCTCTCCAATTAGTACAGGGTTATTTTTGGTCCTTCTGGATAGCACCTGTATCACGCGCCTGATCTCATCATCACGCCCGATTACAGGATCAATCTTTCCCTGGCGTGCAAGCTCAGTGAAGTCCTTTCCAAACTGCTTAAGAGATTGCATTGTATCTTCAGGAGACTGTGATGTAACATTCTGATTACCTCGAACATCCTTCAGTACATTTAAAATACTATCCCGAGTTATGCCAAGTCTTTTGAGTTCATTTTTCAGCTCTCCTGTTGAATCCTGAACAATACCAAGCAACAAATGCTCTGTGCTTAAGTACTCGTCGCCTAACGACTTAGCTTCTTTTTCTGCAGTCTTAAATGCCTTGCTAAGCTCACGGCTTAGATAGACCTGATCTGAGTCACCCTTAACTTTGGGTAATTTATTTACTTCATCTTGAGCCAGTCCTCTAACTGCATTTAAGTTGGCTCCGAGTTTTGCAATTACCTGACCTGGGATACCATCCTCAGCCAAAAGGGCAATCAATACATGTGGTATATCAACTACCTGATTGTTGCTCTCTTGTGCTAAAGACTGTGCCTCTGCTATTGCTTCTTGCGCTTTTATTGTCAATTTGTCAAATTTCATTGTTTTATACCTCCTGTAACGCTATATATACTTAAAGTAGTGATTAATAGCAGGATTTCAAGACCTAAATTATCAAATAATTTAAGACTGTTGTGACGATTTTAAGTTGTCTATTTTGTGATATTTTTTGAACAAATATTTAATAACCATTTGCATGTTCAGGCCTAGCAGAATAAATAGGCTATTAAAATTTCATAAAATAACACTCTAATTGCACAAATTACTTGACTTTTTTGCTCGAAAATAATATCATCCTAGACTGTCTGGTTAAAAAAAATCATTGAATTAGGAGGCCAAAATGAGTGACTTAATTAGTGATGGTCTTCCTCAGGCTAGCGAGGTCAATGTACTTGATACATTTGACGCTATAGGTTTGAGGAGATCAATAAGATGGTATGAGCCAAATAAGCCCGTAGAAAGATGGAAAGTTCAGGCTATGTTAGAAGCTGCAAGGGTTGCACCTTCAGCCGGTAACTTTAATGGGCAAAGAGCTATTGTTGTTTATAGAGATGAAGACCCTGAGATTTGGGAGTTTATTTCTGACTGGAGTCAGATTACAACACAGATGGCTCCAATTCTTATTTTCTGGTGCTATGAATTATCAGCATATGACGTGCAGGGACAACAGCTGCACGATCTAATGAGAACAGGTGCTTTGGATAAAGCTCACGGTTGGGAATATGAGCGTGTAAACAGACTTTTCCCACTACCTGCAATCCTACCTGATTTCATTCTTCACAGACTTGCATGCATAGACTTAGGTAACGCTATTCAAAACGCAATTCTTGTCGCAACATCATTAGGACTAGGATGCTGCCTAAATGGAGCTAGCGGTGGAGCTAGAAGAAATGTTAAGGATAAATTTAATCTTGGACCATCATACGTTTTCTGCTGGCTAATGACAGTTGGTTATCCTTCAGAAAATCTTGACGGCGGTGGAACAAGAGGAAGACCTCCTTTTGAAACCATGTTCTTTAAAGGTAAAGTTGGACAGCCTTTTGAAAGAGACGCTGCTACAGTAGAGCTACTAAAAGAACTCAAAATGATTCAAGAGCCAGGACCAACACCTGGAAGACTTGAAGAGATCAACAAACTTACAATAAGATTTGGTCTTGGTGAAGATGCTCTTACTGACTGGAAACTAGGTCCGTCATTATTAAACGACCCTGTTAACGCTGTCGATACCAAACCTGACATGTTATCACCTGATGAAGTTGCAGCTTCTGCTGCAGGCGCCCAAGAAGGCGACTTCAAATTAGTTCCAACAGTTAAGAGAGAAGTTCTCGACCAATATAGAAAAGAAAAAGGTATTGGCGACACTGATTAAACATTAAAATTAGGAGGTTCTAAAAATGGCAGAAGTAACAGTTAACATTCCAGATCCAATTTTGGCTATTATCCAAAAGAGAGCTGACTTAACAAAAACTACACCTGAACAACTAATAGCTACTACAGCTATTATTTGCTATTCAGCAGCTCATTATGATTCATCCAAGTGGCTAAAAAACAGAGACCCTGAATCAACTGACATGACAGCTCCTTGGACATAATTAGAGATAAGTAGAATATCCAAAATTTGGATACTTAAACTTAAGAAAACAAAAAAATACGGGGTTGCATCCTAAGATGCTTCCCCGTTTTTTTATATTCATTTGGTTGAAGTAAAGAAGTTTGTAAAAGTTATATCCCTAGTTCACGAGATATAACTACATGCTGAATTTCTGAGGTTCCTTCCGTGATAGAAGCAAGCTTGGCATCTCGGTAGTATCTTTCTACTGGGAACTCAACTCCGTATCCATAACCACCAAGTACCTGTACAGCTTCTGTGCAAACATCCTGCACAACTTCGGCTGCGTACAACTTAGCCATTGAGGCTTCTTTGAGTGCTTTCTTATCGTTACTGTATAGCCATGCTGCCTTGTAGACGAGGAGCCTTGCTGTCTCGATCTTAGTAGCCATCTGAGCAAGTTTAAAGCTTATAGCCTGGAACTTGGATATGGTACGTCCAAATGCCTCACGCTCTTTTGAATACTGGAGAGAGAACTCAAACGCAGCCTGTGCAAGTCCAACTGATTTTGCGGCGTGAGTTATACGCGCTCCAAGAAGGGTATTCATTGCTCCCATAAAGCCACCTTCACCAACAAGCAAATTCTCTTCGGGAACTTCACAGTTTTCAAAAACTAATTCAGCAGTATCTGCTGAACGGTGACCTAGTTTATGAATCTTATTCTTTTCAGTAAAACCTGGAGCATCAGCGTCAATAATAAACAGACTAATACCAGTTCCTTTTTTTGATTTATCGGTATATGCGGCAACAATTACATAATCACACATTGTTCCGTTTGTGATCCATGTCTTCGTTCCATTAATAATATATTTATCACCTTTTTTGACTGCTGTAGCTCTAATGCTTCTAGCATCTGAACCAGCGTCAGGCTCTGTAAGGCCTAAGGCTCCTATTAGCTTGCCTTCAATTCCGGGTAGTAAGTATTTTTCTTTTTGAGCATCGTTTCCATTTTTTAAGATTGGAACCATCGAAAGACTTGTATGAGCATTAACACACATTGCAATACCAGCATTAATGCGTCCCATCTCTTCAGCGAATATACATTCTGTTACTTTATCTAAATCAACTCCACCATATTCTTCTGGAAAAGCTATACCTAAAAAGCCCATCTCACCTAATTTGGGGAAAATTTCTACAGGAAACTTTTCGTTATTTTCGGCATCTTCTACAAGAGGTGTGATCTCATTTTCGCCGAAGTCCCTTATGGTATCTTTGAACATCTGCTGTTCATCTGTTAGTTCAAAATCTATTGGCATTGGGTTCCTCCTAGCAACTCATATTGCATCTTTTTTAGGATTTATTTTATTCGGACATTGATTATATCATGATTATAGATTTTGTGTAATAAATTCAGATATTTTTATGCATTCTCAGCTTGACATTTAGAGTCAGGTTTTTATTATAGTTGTAACGTTTCTACAAATTCTATTCTAGGAGGCAATAAAATGGCTGTAGCAAGAATAACGGAGATTATCGGTTCATCAGAAAAATCTTGGGACGATGCAGTGCAGAGTGCCCTCGACAGAGCAAATCAGACCCTTCGTGGTCTTACAGGAATAGAAGTCACAAAAATGAACGCCTCAATTGGTGAAGACGGTAAAGTAGCAGAGTACAGGGCTCACCTTAGAATTACATTTATTTTAGAAGGGTAGTAATTAATATAGAAAAAAAACATGAGGGAGTAGATTACTTCTGCTCCCTCATTTGATATCCAGTTCCTGCCAATAAATTGTTTTTCCTATCGAATTATTTTTTTATAAGAAAATTTTTAAAACTTCATAAACAAAATGAGAATAATCCTTCAACGTGTAAAAGAAGCAAGTGTCAGAGTAAACGAAGAAGCTATAGGTCAGATAGGGAAGGGTGCGCTTGTACTTCTCGGGGCCGGGACAGAAGATAGCGAGCAGGATGTAGAATATCTTGTTGAGAAGATTCTCGGGCTCAGAATATTTGAGGACGAAGCTAGCAAGATGAACCTATCAGTCACAGATATTGGCGGCGAACTACTCGTGGTATCTCAATTTACATTATACGGCGACTGCAGAAAAGGGAGGCGTCCGTCTTTTGATAAAGCTGCTCCTCCAGAAATTGCCGAGAATTTATACAATCATTTTATTGAAAGGATCAGAGATTTTGGTGTTCCTGTTAAAACTGGCAAATTTCGCGCTATGATGGACGTACATTTAATCAACTGGGGACCTGTAACCTTAATGTTAGACAGCAAGAAGTTGTTTTAGTTCCTTATAAAATTGTAGTTCCTATTTTCCCACGGCACAACTGCAATCCCTACCTCAGAGAAGGGAGTTTTAACCTTTTGAGAAACAAATCTGATATCTTTCAAGGGAATATCCTTTCCTGTATCCCACTCTTTTGTTTGTATTTTTATAATTACCCGCTCTGGACTACCCATAACTCCAACAGCATTAATAGTATTACTTTTTATAAGAGTGCTTGCTTTGTCTAAGCTGATATCTAACTCTTTCATCATCTGATCTTGGTAAGCCATCACCGCAACATAATCAAATTTTTTAACTAACCGATCATCGTGTGCATACCAAGCAAGAGCGTTCTTGGGCTTATTAAACAATTCATATCCGACATTCAACGCAAC
This sequence comes from Thermodesulfobacteriota bacterium, assembly GCA_021604765.1. Lineage (GTDB taxonomy): Bacteria > Desulfobacterota_D > UBA1144 > Nemesobacterales > UBA2774 > CR02bin9. The sequence continues at coordinate 39,157 of BQJP01000009.1, read as the reverse complement.
TTTAAGTTGTGGATTAACTTTTTTAACGACCTTAACTAATTCGTCAGCCACAACAATTAACCTCTTATTTTTCCAATTTTGGAAACGCCAGAACTCCTCAGAGTATACAATCCTCTTGACTCTGCCATTGTCTTTAAGCTCTAGCTCCGTGTACATGTTCTTTGCTTCCAGATCTTTATCAAATTCACTTAAATATTTCACCCTTGCTTCTGTGCCAAACGCCTCCATATGGCGCATCGCAAAATCATCCTGAAGAAGAATCCCGTCAATCGGATATTCTGCTAGATCTACATAGAGTTGTTGAAGTTCCCAAACGACTTTCTCATCAAAGAGATCGAGCTTAGGCAGAGCTTTATATTCCTGATCTGATAGGGAGTAGGAACTATCTAAAGTATCTTCCCCCACTCCATAAGTAGCATGCCTAGTTGTCATCCATGCAAATATTTTAATCCCGTGCTTATGAGCAATTTTAGTTACATTTCCTAGTAAATCATCGATCACCGGAGAATGAGCGGTTTTAAAATAAACCCCCACTTCAGACTGAGCATTTGCAAATTTATAAATACGGTCTCCTTCGTTACCAAACACTCTAAAGATAAGAATGTTTACACCAAGATTTTTCATTCTCACTACTTCTCTTTCAAATTCTTTATAGTTTTTAGCATCTGAATAAAAAACCTGAGCGGCCCTTATAGGTGTTGAGGCTGGTTGTGCAAAAGTATTAACAGAGATTAATAAAAGAATTACGAAGAGGAATATTCTCATTACTATATTCAAATTCCATTCTTTTTTAATATAAGTCAAGTTGATTTACTGAAGTGAATTATTATATTATCGGCATGGAGAAAGTAATTTGTACCCATCCAAGGGCTAAAAGGGATTATGTTATCGAAGAGAAATTCGAAGCTGGGATTGTGCTTAAGGGATCTGAAGTGAAATCCCTTCGCGCCAATCAGGCTAGCATTAAAGAAAGCTTTGCTATGCTTCGCGATGAAGAGGTTTTTCTAGTTAACAGTTATGTAGCTCCTTACGATGCTGCAAACAACTTTAACCATGATCCTCGCAGAGAAAGAAAGCTTCTCCTAAACAAAAGAGAAATTAGCCGCTTAATCGGGAAAACGCAGATAAGAGGCTTTACATTAGTTCCTACTAGGATGTATTTTAAAAACAGCAGGGCAAAAGTTGAGATTGCTCTTGCTAAGGGTAAGAAATTCCAAGATAAGCGAGATGATATTAAAAAGAGAGAAGCAGACAGGGAAATGGAAAAAGCCCTGAAAAGGCGTTACTAGTAGTGTACTATTAATATTGGAGTGAACCTTTCACTCTTGATCATAATTGATTTATTATGATTACAGTTCTTTGACATGGGGGCGTACTGGCTTCGACGGGGAATGGGATAGCTTGTGCTGCATGCCGAGCTTCTGCTAACTCGTTAAACTGGCGGAGCACACACAAGTGCCGAAAATGACTATGCACTCGCAGCCTAAATAGAGCAGCGACGGCTCCTTAAACCCCGCCCGTGGGTTTAAATGAGGCGACAACTATACGGGCTGGTTTGAAGGCGGTGCCTAAAGCGCCCGATAACGAGACTTCACTTTGGGCTGGCAGCGAAAACCCTGTCTATTGGTAACTTCGCTGTGAGATTAAATAATAGACTAAGCATGTAGAGGCCTTGTGAGTCTCTTTCTCGGACCCGGGTTCGATTCCCGGCGCCTCCACCAGTCATCCTTTCATATCATATAACCAAAATCACTTTATATAAAGTTTTATGACCACCGAAGATTCCTTAGTATCAGCTTAGGGGACCTTCAAACTTTACTAGATTAAATACGCAAGTATTATTGCATCCATCCACTGAGTTACATACATCAACAAGCGATGGAAAGTATCAATAAAAACAGCGACCAGCAATTCTCGGTATTTGAAATACCATTTAGACCCTTTTTTATATTGGCTGCAATATCATCGCTGTTTTATATGACAATCTGGACACTTTTTTATACCTTTCAGCTTCCACTTAATTTCGAGAACATGTCTCTCACAATGTGGCACGCCCACGAGATGTTATTCGGCTATACGATAGCTGTTATAGCAGGCTTTTTGCTAACAGTCGAGAAGTACTGGTTAGGCAAGAACATAGACAAGAGATCAATACTCGTTTCATTGGCAATTCTCTGGGTTCTTGCTAGAGTATTAATATCTCTTACCTTAATCACTAACATCCCTTATGAAATCAGTGCGGTCTTTGATTGTTTATTTATGATCGTTCTTACCATAAGAGTTGCGTATCCAATAATAAACGCCAAAGCATGGGACAAGGTAGGACTGGTCGCGCACATAGCGATTATAGCGATAGCAAATATTGTTTTTTATCTCGGCCTGTTCGATCTCGTATCAAACGGACAATACCTAGGGGTGTACTCGGCCCTGTACCTCATTATATCGATAATCCTTTTAATGGGGCGGAGAATGATTCCAATATTTATCAGAAACGGGATAGGATTTAAATTTGATCCCAGGAACTGGCGCGTGATAGATATCCTGAGCATGGTGTTCTTTGTAGCGTTTTTCATATTGGAGCTATTCTTTACGGAGCCTAAAGCCGTATCCCTAATCTCAGGCATACTCGTCATAATTTATTCGATCAGACTATACGGATGGTATTCAAATAAGATATGGAGCAAACCGCTTCTCTGGGTCCTTTTCGTCGGATATTCGTGGATTGTGATAGGGTTCGCTCTCAAATTCTTCTCTCTGTACTTTAATATTTCAGATTTCCTATCGCTTCACAGCTTTACCTACGGAGGAATAGGAATTATGACAATAGGCTTTATGTCTAGAGTAGTTCTGGGGCATACCGGAAGAAACGTATTTGATCCGCCTAAGATACTATTTTGGATATTTAGTATTTTATTTGCTGGGGCTATTGTAAGAGTGTTCTTTCCGCTAATAGATATTAGCAATTATTGGCTTTGGATTGCTGCTTCGCAGCTTCTGTGGATTGTATCCTTTCTTATATTCTCAGTTGTTTATCTCCCCATGCTCCTTGGTCCCAGAATAGATAACAGAACAGAATAAGACCCTTAGAACAACTTCTAAATCTATAACCTCATTTTTTATAAACTTAGATTTGAGTATATTTACATTATGAGCAATAAAGTTGATTTTGAGTCACCTGTTAAGGTTGGTTTTTCATTCGAGAAAACTATCCGACTAAATGAAGAAGAAATCTCCACTTTTGCTAAACTCTCTGGGGATATGAACCCACTTCACCACGATAAAAAAATTGCAAAATCCAGTAGGTTTAATGGGATAATTGCAAGCGGACCACAAAGCAGCGCTCTTTTTATGGGAACAATTGCCACGAATCTAGCTCCAGGATATATAGGACTTGGGATGGAAATCCAAGGACAATTCAAAGCTCCCATCAAACCAAATATGGAATTACAAATCAGATGGGTAACAACAAACGTAATACCTAAAGCAAAATTAAAAGGTTATATCGTGACTTGTGAAGGGGGAATTTATCATAAAAATGAAGAGCTATTTTTGGGCACTGGTACCTGTTTAATTCTTAAGGAGTAACTAATGAAACTTGGTTATACAATACTTTATGTCGAGGATGTAAAAGAAACATTAAAATTTTACGAAGAAGCTTTTGGATTTAAGGAGCTTTTCTTACATGAAAGTGGTGATTATGGAGAACTCGATACAGGTGATACCAAGCTAGCTTTTGCATCTCATGTTTTAGCAGAATCAAATGATGTTGGTTTTTCGAAATCATCCAAGAATAAAGAAAAATCTACAATGGAGATAGCTCTTGTAACTGATGATGTGAGAGTGGCTTTTGACCGAGCGGTTAGGGCAGGGGCTATAGCGTTACATCAACCCAAAGAAAAACCGTGGGGCCAAACTGTTGCATATATCAGAGATTTAAATGGTTTTCTTGTAGAATTATGCTCACCGATCTAAAAAAATGTATATATGCCGGCCCCTAGAATTTAGAAGCCAGCATTACTGCTTGTTTTATCTCTTTGCAGTCTTTTTGGTTTCGTGGATTACTTGATATTGTGGATAAACAAAACTTCCTTTTATCCAAACAGCCCAGTCTACTTTTTTAGGTTTTAGTTTGTATAGAGGATTATCCTTTGGCATTTCAAAAGCGACTGTTGGGTTTTCAGTAACGACCGGATAGCCAATCCAAGGAATTGGGTATTTAACAACTTTCTGAGCATCTCCTGTTTCAAGCAAGCCAAAGTAGTTTAAATGACCTCCCACTACTCCCTGAAACTCAGTACCAACATCCGCTGTTGAAACGATAAACGGCTTTCCATCTACTTCTAATGTCGCAGTAAGTTTCCCGTCTTTAACTGTAGTCGTTGTAAAGCCAGTTGTAGCCGGTATTCCAGCAGCTTTAGCAAATTTCCTCATTGCCGGTGAGCTATTGAAATAATATTTAAAGTATCGGCCAGGAAAGCCTGCAGGAGCATCTTTTGTATAAGAATCATGACCTTGAACTTCAATTGTTACATAGGTCAATGTATAAGCTCCAAATCCTGAAGTCTCTGTTCCATCAGGGACTGTATACATATTTAAAACAACTCTGTTATTAGGGTGGGGCTTCAATCCTTCTGGCAGCATCGCCTTAAGAACTTCAGGATCAGCCTCATATCCAACTATATACATCCATGCGTTAGTTACTAATTGAGGAGCTGGAAGAATATCATCCTCAGCCCTTAAACTACTTAATGGTAATACAAGTAAAAACATCACCAATAAAGACTTAACCTTAAATAATGTCTTCATATCTTTCCTCCTTGTTCAGTTGTTTCAGCATTCATTCAGAAACAACCTTTTATTTAGAGATTTTAGGTAGTATAATATGCCCTGCATTATTGCCAGTCAACCAGTTTGTTTGCAGACATATCTCTGCATATATGCAGAGCTAAAATTTCGACTTAGGGAGAAGAATTATGTATAACTGGGATGATTTGAAAGTTTTCTTAGAAGTCTCCAAGACGTTGAATTTGTCCTATGCAGCAAGACAACTTGATTTAGACCAAACGACTGTTCATAGAAGAATACTAAGGCTGGAAAGAAAAACCGGGAAGAAGCTGTTAAAAAGAGTAGGGCAAGGATACATTCTAACTCCTTGGGGAGAGGCTATTGCAGGAAACTCCAAAGGTCTTGATGAAGAGATCAACAAGATTGATATGCTGCTTGAAGAAAACCTGTCTGATGTTTTTGGTACCATAAACATCACAACTACAAATGTAATAGCAAATGTAGTTTTGCCTCCTCTACTAAGCAATTTTCGCAAAGTTTATCCTAGATTAAAATTAGAAATAACTGTCGCAGAAGAATTCTTCGATATATATAAGAGAGAGGCTGATTTAGCTATACGTTCTACAGATATAGTTGAGCCTCATGAACATGCAGTAAAAGTTGGCAAAGGGGCATGGGCATTATATTCATCCAAAGAGTACATAAAAGGGAGGCCTCGAATTAACTCTCCTAAATTCTTTTCTGACAATTTATTTATAGTAGGAAGTGAAAAAATAGCCAGCATTAAATCTACAAAATGGTTAATGACTAAAGTTGAAGAGGGAAATATCTCACTAAAGGCTAATTCAATGGAAATAATCTATGCAAGTGTAAAGGCTGGACTAGGAATTGGTCTTCTTCCATGCGTTTATAAAACCATGGACAAATCTTTGGTTGAGTTAAGTGAACCTAATCCTAAATTTAGTTCCCCAATCTGGCTTATTACTCAACAAGAGCTCACACATAGTGAAAAAATTAAAATCTGTCTGGAGTATTTTCAAAAGGAATTAAAGAAAATCTTCAAATATTGACCATATGTTTGGGATTACTAAAAGTTAAAATATTTCTTCATAGCCCAGCTATTAATTTCATCCGGCATGAATTTTTTTAACAAGCTCACCAAGAGAGAGTTCGGACCAATTCTATATCTAAGCTTGGGTTGTTTTTCTTTTAATATATTAGCCATGAGTTTTGCTATTCTCTTAGGATCGCCACCGTTATCGTAACCTCTTTTCAAAGCCATTTTCACAGATCTTCTCATAGAGTCATATTCTTTTATTTTATTCTTTACCATGAGTTTTGATCTTCCAATGTTAGTCTTAAAGATAGCAGGCTCTACAAGCGAAACTTGAATATTAAACCTAGATGCTTCTAATCTAAGAGTTTCGCTATAACCTTCAAGTGCAAATTTGCTTGCAGAATAAAATCCTAGGTTTGGTATTGCTAAAACTCCAGCAGAAGAACTAATATTAATAATCCGGCCACTTTTTTGCTCTCTCATAATTGGCAAAACAGCATTAACCATTCTGACTGCTCCGAAGAAGTTAGTTTCCATAACAGATTTCGCTTCAGCAATTTCAGTCTCTTCAACAGACCCTGACAATATAAAACCGGCATTATTGATAAGAACATCAATCTTGCCTTCTTTACTAATAATACTCTCTATACAGGTATCAACTGAATGTTCTGAAGTAATATCAAGAGTCTTGTGGGTGAAACTAATAGAGTTTTTAGGCTTGGTTCTACTAGTGCCATAGACTTTATAGCCCAGGTCGGAAAGATAATTAGCGGTTTCGAAACCAAAACCTGAAGATGCGCCTGTAATAAGAACTATTTTAGAATCCATATTTATGATTCCACCAACTTCACCAATAACATAATAGAATTAGATGCTATAGCATAGCTAAAGCTTCAGCTTTTAACTATTCTGATATAAATATGAAAGGATACAGATTTTCGATTTAAATATGGAGACGGAATTCAAAAAATTATTGCTCTAATTCCAGAGAATGCTGACCAACAGTATTTGGAGCACCAAGCTGTTCAACTCCTGATTCACCAGTTCCTAAATTATGTGGAGAGTTCAAGGCTTCCGGCAGAGGTTTTAGTAAACTTGAGCCCCATGTAAGAGAACTGGGATCTTCCTCTAGTTTTGAAGCATCAACTAGGCTTTCAATACTGAACAAATAATCTATGGCCTGACCACTGCCTAAGTTCTCTTCAAATTCTTTATAATTCTGGCTTATTAAAAATCCTTTATTATCAAATATGAGAAGTAGGACTTGCCTTTCAGCAACTCCTTTTGCATACGAAAACTTAAGCCACTTCAAAATATTATAGTCTGCGCTTAATCCAATCTGGTTTTCTTTTATATTTATAGACTCATAAAGAAAGACTAAACCATTATTATATTTACTAAGTTTAGAGGGCGGACCAACCTGTTCTATTACTTCACTAAAATGGGTTTTTGAAAGCTCAAAACTTGTGTTTTTAACTGTTACATTTCTATCTATATCTTTAGATATTACAGTGCACGAAGTAAAGACCAAGATAAACAGAAATAAAGTTGGATATAATCTATTTCCTTTCCACATTTTCGATGCTAAATCCATAGTCTGTTAGTATTCCCTCGTTATCAAAGAAAAAAATAGCCCTGTCATAGCTAACTCTTTCTTTTTTATAATTAAAAAGCAAAAGAAAAACACCGCTACCTTTTTTATCCTGTAATAAATAATAGAAAATGGCCCCCTTATCCATATCTATAATTTGAGAGGGTGGTCCGAAAAGCTGTATTATGTCGTTTTGTGTCGTCTTACCTTCTTCTATTCCCTCTACGTTAGCATCTACTCTCCAGAGGTTATCGACACCTTGTTGATCAGAAATAGTAAAACAGCTTGAGAGCAAAAAAGCAGGAGCAGTTAAGATTATTAATAAGAATAAGTTTTTTTTCATTTGAGGAATTCCTCCGTATGTCAATTATAAACAATTAAGAGTTTTTATCGAAGGATTAAATGCTTATATTTAGTGGTTACCCAGTCACTTTAGATTCTTTATCAGGTTTGTAGGTAATTAGTATAAGCGAGCCTAATATTATTGCTATACCGTAAGTAACTACAGATAAAGGCACAAAAATAGCAGCTAGAAATCCGCCCAATGCTGCACCGATGGACTCGGCGCCTACTTGAAGGGCCAAGTTGTTTCCTAAAACTCTTCCCTGACGCTCAGGGCTTACTAAGGTTGAAATATACGCACCACATGCTGAGATAGCCCACATCAGAACAAAAAATGCAGGTATGGAAGTAAACCATATTGTGTATTCAGCCTGAGGAATTACCACAATAATCAACATAATCCCACCTACAAGTCCGGACCATATAGCAATTGACCTTAGACTAAAACGTTTAGCTAGGGGAGCAAAAAAGAACAAATTCGATATGCCGCAAGCAGCAGATGCAATAGCATAATAAAGGGTTACTTTATCTAAACTGAAGTTCCATTCATCAACAACGTAAATAGTTATCGTCCTTGCAATACCAAATAATCCAAAATATATGAGGAAATTAACCAGATAAACCCTTCTAATAGGAAGATCTGTAAACACTGTTGCTAAGTTAGTAAACGTTTTAAAGTAGCTTATTGCTTTATCTTTATTTGGAACATAAGGATCGTGAAAACTAATCCATACCCATATATAAACAAGTACTAACATGGCAACGACAATCCAAAAGGGAGTTGAAAGTCCATAATGCACAGCGATCTGCCCACCAGCCAAAGGCCCAATAAAATAACCAAGGCTCATAAAAGAATATAGATAGGAAAATAAACGACCCCGATCTTCTTCAGTGCTAATATCAGCAATTGAGCTCTGACAAATTGCGACATTTGATTCAGTTAATCCAGCAAAAAAACATGCTCCCATAAGTAACCATAGGAGCCTTATATCAAGAGCATAAGCAATCACAATGTAGAAAAATACTGTAAAGACAAGCGATATATTGAGTACACGTTTCCTTCCAAATTTATCAGCCAAGGAACCGATAACCGGGGCACCTAAGAATTGACCTAGAGGATAAAGAGCAAGAAGTATTCCGCCATAAATGGCTCTTGTTGAACTAGATACAGAACTATCGAAAAACCCAGTATCATGTATGAGCATAGGAATGAATAGGGCAACCATTAGCCCATATCCTGCAAATGCTGTAGATATAACCATATAAAGAGGAAGTATGGGGTGTATATCAGTTTTGTTGGGTGTAGTTCCAGCCGTCAGCAATAAATTAGTCTCCGTCAGGTATAGATTCAGGTTCTTTATGCTTTTTGTACGTTATAAGAAGTAGACCCCCCAATATTGTGACTACACCATAAACGAGGATAGGTAGAGGAACGAACATAGCTGCTAAGAACCCACCGATTGCGGCTCCTATAGATTCGGCACCGACTTGTAATGCCAAATTATTACCTAAAACTCTTCCCTGGCGTTCTTGATCTACTAGAGTAGAGATATAAGCGCCACATGCGGAGATAGCCCAAACCAAGATAAAGAACGCAGGTATAGATGTAAACCAAATGGAGTATTCTGATTTAGGAATAACAATAATCAATATCATTATCCCACCTATAATTGATGTCCAAATTGTAATTGCCCTAAGACTAAAGCGTTTGGATAATGGAGCAAAAAAGAACAAATTTGATATAGCACAAATTCCCGAAAGTGCCGCAATGTAGAGAGTTACTTTGTCTATACTAAAATTCCACTCATCAACTAAATAAATCTGTATTACTCTTGCAAGTCCAAACACTCCAAAATATATAAGAAAATTAATCAGATAGACCCTTCTAATCGGAATATCCGTAAATACCGAGGAAAGATTCGTAAAAGTTTTAAAATAACTTATCTTCTTATTTATATCAGGAACATAAGAGTCTTTAAAACTGATCAATACCCATAAGTATACAAACACTAAAAATACAGCTGTTATCCAAAAGGGTGAAGAGAGTTTAAAATGCACAGCCAGCTGCCCACCTGCTAGAGGACCTACAAAATATCCGAGACTCATAGCAGTATATAGGTATGAAAATAGTCGCCCTCTGTCGTCCTCAGTACTTACATCAGCAATTGCACTCTGACAGATCGCAACATTAGATTCTGTAAGCCCCGCTAAAAAACATGTCCCCATTAAAAGCCAAAGAAATCTTATATCAATTGAATACGCGATAATTACATAGAAGAAAATAGTAAAAACAAGAGAAATCATTAGAACTCTCTTTCTACCAAATTTATCAGCTAGCGAGCCAATAACAGGAGCTCCAATAAATTGCCCGAGAGGATATAAAGCCAAAAGTATTCCTCCATATATAGCCCTTGTTGAAGTGGGCACAGATTTATCAAAAAACCCGGTGTCATGCATAAGCATGGGAATAAAAATGGAGACCATGAGCCCATAGCCAGCAAATGCTACTAATATAACAAGATAAAGAGGCATTAAAGGATGAAGGTCAGTTTTGTTTGGCTGCATCCCGGCTGATAACATTTCTATCCCTCCTTCATTCCAACAGATGCGATATGATTACCCATTATAACCCAGAAGTATGAAAAACAATATGACTTTAAGCTATTTCTTCCATGTATGGTATGATTTTCCAACTAAATATTACGAAGAGGTATATACATGGCAAAAAAGAGGAAATGGGATCAACTAAGACCTGTAAAAATCACACGCGGATTTATGAAGAACGCCGAAGGCTCAGCACTTATAGAAATGGGTGAGACAAAGGTCATATGTACTGCAACTGTAGAGGAAAGCGTACCTCCTTTCTTAAGAGATACCGGAACAGGATGGGTTACTACTGAGTACTCAATGCTCCCAAGATCTACTCAAGAGCGTATCAGAAGAGACAGTGTTAGAGGCAAAATCGGCGGCAGATCTCATGAGATACAAAGAATTATTGGCCGAGTTCTTAGAGCAGTAATCGACTTTGAAAAATTAGGTGAGCGATCTATAACAATAGACTGTGATGTAATGCAAGCTGACGGCGGAACAAGAACAGCTTCTATTACAGGCGGATTTGTAGCCTTATCTGAAGCTTGTTCTTATCTTGTAAAACAAGGACTTGTTGAAGAAAACCCACTTACTGACTATATAGCAGCTGTTAGTGTCGGTATTGTTAACGACAAACTAGTACTTGATCTAGACTACGAACTAGACGCGGCGGCAGAAGTCGACATGAACATTGCGATGACAGGATCAGGATTGCTTGTAGAAGTCCAGGGAACAGCAGAAGAAAAGCCCTTTAGCAAAAACAAACTTACCGAAATGGTTAAACTTGCAGAAAAAGGCATTAAACAACTCATCAAAAAACAAAAAGAAACGCTCTCGAAATAAACTATGATGAAAGAAGTCGTATTAGCAACCGGAAATCAGGGAAAAGTCAGAGAATTCTCCAAGCTACTAGAGGGTGTCTTTGAAAAGGTTATATCCTTAAAAGAATTAGATTCCCCACCTGAAGTTATTGAAGATGGAGTTACATTCAGAGATAACGCTCTTAAAAAAGCGCGTGAGTTAGCTCTATATTCAGGCAAGTTAACTCTAGCAGATGATTCAGGGCTTGAAGTTGATGCCCTAAACGGAGAACCCGGGGTTTACTCTGCCAGATATTCGGGAAAAGGAGCCACCGACGAATCCAATATAGAAAAATTATTAATTGAACTGGGTGATAATTCTAATAGAAAAGCTAGATTTGTATGTGTACTTGCATTAGTAGATCCAAATGGTGAAGAATTAGTTGTTGAAGGATTTTGTGAAGGTGAGATTATGGATGAACCAAGAGGAGAGGGTGGCTTTGGTTACGACCCGGTTTTTTACTTGCCAGATAGAGATCTAACTATGGCAGAAATAGGCCAGGAAGAAAAAAATAAGATCAGCCATAGGTCAAATGCACTTAAACAACTTAAAGCTAGATTGAAGACCTGACACTACCACATTCCATTATCATTTTTTGATTCTTTTGGAACCTCTTGTATTGAGTCCCAATGTTCTACAATTTTCCCATCTTCAAACCGGAAAAAATCCATTGTAACATAGTGCTCATCACCAGGCCATGTTTGATGTGTATGGAGTGCAACTAAATCTCCTTCCGCTATCGCACGAACAAATTCAATGCTCTTATCAGGATACTCTTTATACATTGTCTCAAAATATTTGATAAATCCTTCAAAGCCATCATCAACAACAGGATTGTGTTGAATATATTTGTCTCCAACATATTTTTTAACAGATTCTCGAGGATTTCCTTCATAAGCCTCTTTATAAAATGCAATAGCATTTTGTTTGTTTTGATCTAAATCAGACATTTTCAATCTCCTTAGTAGAAATACTTACAAAAAGTCTATTATAAATAAACAATACATGATGAAAAACAAAAAAGATTATACTTTTAATTCTATTTTGAGGATTATTTTCTATTTTTTTTTGAAAAAATTACTCTAGTAGTATTGCCAGAACGTCTGCTTTTGAATATATTAATAAAGACCTACTTGGTCCCGCCTTAAAACTCTTTAAATTCTGAGGTTTTTAGTTAGTTGGAAAAGACAAAATATATATTTGTAACTGGTGGTGTTATGTCGTCCTTGGGAAAAGGACTTGCTGCCGCATCTGTTGGCGCACTACTTGAAAGCAGAGGGCTAAAAGTAACACTTCAGAAATTAGATCCATATATCAATGTTGATCCTGGAACTATGAACCCCCTTCAGCACGGTGAAGTATACGTAACTGATGATGGAGCTGAAACGGATTTAGACCTAGGCCACTACCAACGGTTTACTCATTCGAATTTATCTCAGAAAAACAATTTCACCAGCGGCAGAATTTATAACTCGGTTATTTCCAAAGAAAGAGAAGGCAAATACCTTGGCAAAACAGTTCAGGTTATTCCTCATATTACTGATGAGATCAAAGAGCGGGTTTTAGCTGTTGCAGATGATAATGATGTAGTTATAGTTGAAATTGGTGGAACGGTAGGGGATATAGAAAGTCTTCCCTTCCTTGAAGCTGTAAGACAGTTAAGAACAGACTTAGGGAAAGAGAACACACTATTTGTTCATCTGACGTATGTTCCTTTCTTAGCAGCAGCAGGCGAGCTTAAATCAAAACCCACTCAACATAGTGTAAAAGAACTTCTTCAAATTGGTATTCAGCCCGATATTCTACTTTGCAGAACTGAAAGAAACCTTCCTCAGGACATCAAACAAAAGATTGCGCTATTTTGCAATGTTAAAAATGAAGCTGTAATTACTGCTATTGATGTAAGCACTATCTATGAGGTGCCTATTTATCTTCACCAAGAAAAGCTTGATCAAATCATTATAGACTATTTAAAGATGTGGACTAAGAAACCCGACATCTCAGATTGGGTTGATATTGCGGAGAAATTTAAAAATCCTCAATCTGATGTGACAATAGGAGTGGTTGGTAAATATGTAAGCCTAAAAGATTCATATAAAAGCCTTCACGAAGCCCTGGATCACGGTGGACTGGCAAATGATTCTAAAGTTGAAATTAAGTATGTAGATTCTGAAGATATAGAATCCCAGGGAGTTGAGTCACTGCTGGATGGTGTTCACGGAATACTCGTTCCTGGAGGATTTGGAAAACGAGGGTTTGAAGGCAAAATCGAAGCTATCAGATACGCCAGGGAGCAAAAAGTTCCTTTCTTTGGTATTTGTCTCGGAATGCAAATGGCAGTTGTTGAATTTGCCAGAAACATATGCGGAATAAAAGATGCTCATTCCATAGAATTTTCTGAAGATGTTGTAAGCCCGGTCATAAACCTCATGGAAAATCAAAGAGATATTAATGATATGGGCGGTACAATGAGATTAGGAGCATATCCATGCATATTAAGCCAGGACACGCTCGCGCAATCCGCCTATGGAACTGATAAGATATCGGAAAGACACAGACATAGATATGAAGTAAATAACTCCTACCGTCAGACTCTATCAAATAATGGTCTCATCTTTAGCGGCCTTTCTCCTGACGAGCTACTTGTAGAGATGATAGAACTTGATAAACACCCGTGGTTTGTGGGATGTCAATTTCATCCTGAGTTTAAGTCCACACCACTTGAACCTCACCCGCTCTTTAGAGACTTTGTAAAAGTTGCCATGGAATTTAAGTCTTCCCTTCCTGTATAAAAATTGCTTGATATTAAAGCATCACATGTGAATACTTATTTACATGATCAAATTTATATCAATCTTCATTTTTATTGCAATCCTATTTCTATCCACAGATACTAGACCTTCTGCTGCTGATGTCTCTGATTCTCAAAAACCAGAAGTGAAACATTTGCTCGAATTTGTTGAAACTTCTGATTGTATTTTTGAAAGAAACGGTAAAAAATATGATGCGGCAGATGGATATAAACATATGAAGAGAAAGTATTGGTATTATAGAAATAAAATCACAACTACTGAGGAGTTTATTGAATATTCCGGCACTAAAAGCACAAGGAGCGGGAAAGACTATCTCATCTATTGCGACAATAACGAACCCATAAAATCTAGTGCCTGGTTATTGGAAGAATTGACCCGATATAGAAATAAATCTATATGATTTTTCTCAATTAAATGAAAGATTTGTAACCTGTGTTAGAATAATTCCCTTAAAGATAGTATAAACTTTTTAAGTAAGCCGAATATTAATATCAAATGACAATTAAAATCCCCTCAGCTCATGAACTTATTCTGTTCAGAAAAAGAAAAGAACCGTCTTTTGCAATTTTTAATGAGACTATTGGAAAGAAAGCAAATATCTTTTCAGAAGAAGGAAAAGATATCTCTGTGGACATAGAGAAAATCGCATACAATTCCGGAATCATTATTCAAGGTAATTTCACCCCAGCTGAAAAGAAGCTTAAATTAAGAGAAATAAGAAGAAACCTTGAAGAGGCAAAAGATAAACTAGATATAGAAACCCTATGGGAATGTATTGGAAATGAAGGCTCTGAAACGACATTCAAAGATATTTTAGATCTTTACTTTGGAGATGCAGACAAGTCCAATGATGACTCCTTAACCTTATTCTGGGCCGTAGATAAAGATGATATTTATTTTAAGAGAGGTGAGGCCGGTTACACAGCAAGAGATGCTTCAGAAGTCAAAGAACTTATTACTAAGAAAGAGACTGAAAAAAGAAGGGAAAAAGAACGCGCTCAGGCACTACTGTGGGCTAAGAAAGTAATCTCTGGTAACAGTATTGAGCTAAAAGAAGATTTTGATCCTGCTGGTTATATAGATCTTTTAAGGAATTATGTAATTCATCTAGATAAATATAATAGGGCAGGTGAGGCAAAATCATTTTTATCAGAAATTGGGATAAAAGATGTAGAAGGCGCTATTGAATTCTTAATCAAAACAGGTTCATGGCTCGAAGATGAAGACCCACTGATGGAAAGATTTTCTATTACTCAAGTATTCCCCAAAAAAGTAGTTCAAGAAGCAGAAGAGATCCTTAATGAGCCGTTTTCCGATGAATACCTTGAAGACCTTACAAATTTAGAAGTATTTTCCGTAGACGATGAAAACACACAGGATATTGATGATGCAATCTCTATTGAGGAAACAGATGTTGGCACAACTATCGGCATTCATATCGCAAACGTGGCACAATACGTACCCAAATGGAGCGCAATGGATGATGAAGCAGCAAGAAGAGGCGAGACAGTCTACTTACCCGAACACCACATCCATATGTTCCCTTCTGAATTAATAAAAGAAAGGCTGAGCCTTGTTGAGGGAACTAAACGCAAAGCCCTTTCCTTACTTGTTGACTTTGATAATGATTACAATCTGAAGGGATATAGGTTTACCAATTCAAAGATATTAATTAGAGAGAATATAAGCTACGAAAAGGCCTCAGAGTATTTCAGCACAGACCCATTGGGCAATAAAATTAAGCAAATTGCAGAAAATTTAAGAGCTAAGAGATTAGATGCTGGGGCTCTAATTATACAGCTTCCACAGCTCAAAATTAGTATAGATAAAGACTCTAATGTAAGAATCAAAAAGAATTATATGAACTCAGTAGCTCATAAGACTATTTCGGAATTTATGATTCTTATGAACCGTATGGCGGGCAAATTCCTCAAAGAGAACAATGTGCCGGGAATCTATAGATCTCAGCCTGAACCGATTTCTGAAGATGCAAGATCCCATGATGAGAATGACCCATTATTTGCAGTACATGTAGTTAAATACTTAAGAGCTCCCAGAGTAGGTCTTGATCCCGCGCCGCATCTGTCTTTGGGAATTGATATTTATGCTCAAGCAACTTCACCTATAAGACGCTATGTAGACCTGATAATACAAAGACAGATAGTTTCAAAATTGGAAAACGATGAGCCATCATATAGCGAAGATGAATTAGAAAACCTCTACCCAAAAATAGAGATAGGAATTCGAGACAAAAAGATGGTTGAACGAAATAGAGAAAAATACTGGGTATATAAACATCTGAAAACTTTAGAAGGTACTGAAATCAATGGGATAATAAACTCAATAAATGACTCTAGAGCTAGTGTATATTTGCCAGATTATCTATTTGAAATTCCGGTTTTACTAGGCTCAAACTTTAATTTAGAAGAAGATAGGAATATTAAACTGGTCGTTCAAAAAGTAGACCCTCTAAGAAGGAAATTGAGCATAACTCCAAAGATAATATCTTAGAATGCTTTTTTACTACAATCTGTTTACTGATTATCTTTTTTAACAGCATTTAGCATATCGTCAATACTAGTGTATTTCACTCGTGGACGACCTTGTTCTTCACCCTTTGAAATTTCAAGCTCATTTAACCTGAGCCAATCTTCATATGAAAAGTGTTGAGGCTGGCGTTCGTTTATCAAATCTGCTAGATGTTTTGGATTTGGAGCTTCGGGCGATAATATGTTGCCGGACTCTATATCTTCTACTATACATTCAACAGTTTCGCCGGAGTCGAGTTTGTTGGTCCCAATTACACCTGTTGGTCCTCTCTTAATCCATCCTGTTGAATATATACCATGAACATGAAGCTGAGTTTCAGGGTCTATAACTCGTCCTTTTTCGTTATGTATTACCCCCCATTTCTCATGAAAAGGTACTTCAGGAAGTGGCACCCCATGATATCCGATGGAACGGAATACCAAGCCCACCTCAAGCTCTTCAGTTTCATCAGTTGCTCTTGGTCTTAAACTTCCATCATCGATCCTGTAGAGTTCATTCTTCACAAGCTTAATTGCTTTCACGCGATCTTCCTCATTACCTATTATTTCAACTGGCGAGACTAAGAATCGTATGTGAAGCTTTTTTGATTTTTTAAACTCAATATCTTCTGAGTATGAGTTTAATATCTCAATTTTTTTAACTAACGAACGGTCTTCCTCATTTTCCAATAGTTCTTTTGTAAACTCATCAAGCTCCACTTCTTCAATTAGTGTAATTGCGTGAGCATCATATAAATTCCCAAGCTCTCTAACCTCAGGGTTTGTAAAGGCGGCTTGAGCTGGACCACGACGTCCTAATAAATAAACTTCTTTTACTTTGCTTTCTTTAAGAGATTCGAGTGCATAGTCCGCAATATCCGTCTGCATTAGTTCTTCTTCCGTCCGGCAAAGTATGCGAGCTACATCTACCGCAACATTTCCTACGCCTACTATGGCAACCTTCTCCTGGGAGAGGTCAAATTTATAGTCCTTATAATCAGGATGACCGTTATACCAGGCAACAAATTCTGTTGCGGTATGGCTGCCCTCTAAGTCTTCACCCGGAATATTCATCTTTCTATCTGTCTGCGCGCCGGTAGCAAAGATTATTATATGGTAATGCTTTTTTAAATCGTCAATTGTTATGTGTTTGCCATATTCCACTAGACCAAAGAATCTAAAATTTTCATTAGAAGCAATTTTATCATAAACCCTTGTTACCGACTTTATTTTCTGATGGTCAGGTGCCACTCCGGAACGAACCAAGCCGTGCGGAGTAGGGAGTTTGTCAAACATATCTATTGAAAAATCGTGCTCACTCCTTTTAAATAGATGCTCACAGGCATAAAAGCCCGCCGGACCTGATCCTATTATTGCAACTCTTAATTGTTTATTATTTCCATTCTGAGACATATTTTATTATCCTTTTTGCTATTAAGATCTATTCGATAGGTGAAAAATCAACATTTGAAGTAAAATTATTGCTAAATAATAACAAATCTTACCATCAGATCTTAAATTGTATAGAAGTCATAGCGATTAACTGATTATCACAATTTACTAATATCCGGTAAGATATCCTGTAGTACAAGAGCGGTTCAATTCTAATATTATGAGTTTTATAATATATTTAACAGTAATCAACTTCACTTTTAAGGGTCTTGGGAAATTAATATAAAATGAGTACCGGTAATGTAATAGACAGAGCGGATTTTCATCTGAAAATCGTTCAGGAAATCAGTGACCTTGTAAATAAGTCAACAGGATTAAATACAATCCTAAAAAGGGTTGTTAACAAGATTGCGAACTCTCTTCATTTTGATGTTGTATCGGTATATGTATGGGACGAAGAAAATCATCAACTATATCTAAGATCAACTAAAGGACTTTCCGTTAATCCTCTAAAAGACCCAATTACTCTTAAACCAAACGAAGGATTAACGGGGCTAGTTTATGAGACTTCCAGAGCTCTCACAGTAATGCCGGCTTCAGAGCATCCACGTTATAAATATTTCCCTGAAATAGGCGAAGAAGAATATGAGAGCTATATTGGAGTACCAATATTGCTACAAAATAGGTGTATTGGTGTATTGGTTGGACAAACCAAAGAGAAAAGAGTAATAAATCCTGCTGAAGAAATGCTTTTTGAAATAATTGCGTCTCGTCTCGCTGGACTCCTCGAAGTAGCCGACAGACTTGAAAGATTAAAAACCCCTTCAATTGTAAAACATGAAACCAGAACATATCAGGGAAAAGGCGTATCAACCGGAATTGCCATAGGGAACGTGTTTTTATTCCGTGGACTTTTTCAGCAAATAAGCAGTGATGAGTCTGAAAAATCCGATCCTAAGATTGAAAAGAAAAGAGTCCTCCAAGCTCTCTCTGATGTTGAAGCAGATCTTGAGAAACTCATACAGACTTTAGATACGGAACAATTGCTTTCTAAAGCAGAGATAGAAATATTCAGAGCTCACCTTTTAGTTATACAGGGCAAAACGCTTCGCAACGATATGTTCGAAAAACTCAACAAAAAAAACATTTCAGCAGAATTAGCGGTAGTCGAAGCTATTGAAAATATAGCTGCACAATTTGAAAGTCTTTCAGATAGATATTTAAGGGAAAAAGCTCAGGACTTCCGTGATATTGGAGAAAGAATTCTCCATGAACTACTTAAGATAAGTAACGGTCACCCCCATACCGTTGAACCAGAAGAGGGATCCATACTCGTTGCAAACGATATTGGACCGTCTTTTGTATCCATGCTCTTTAAGAATAGTGTCTCTGCTGTGGTGATAGAAAAAGGTGGAGAGACTTCACATGCGGTAATCATAGCCAAATCACTGGGTATCCCTGCTGTAGTTGGTATCGATAACATATGCAATCTAATCAGGCCCGCAGAAAAACTTATTGTTGATGGTAAGACAGGTTTTATATTTTCAAACCCTGATGAAACCCTTATATCTGAATACAAAAACACATATACCAATATTATCAAAGTTAGAGAAGCAATTGAGAAAGAAGGGAACGAGGTTTCTGGTGAAAAGGCACTAGGCATAAAACTTACCGCAAATATTGGCTTCCCTATAGATACTGAGGCTGCAAAACTATATGGGATAAACAATGTTGGTTTATTTAGGACAGAGTTTGCCTTTACTCAATACGAGAAATGGCCCAAGGTGAGAGAACAATTAAGGATATACAAAAACCTGGCAACAAACTTTGAGGGTTATATAACAATAAGAACTCTAGACATAGGAGCTGATAAGCTACTGCCGTATTTTGATTTTCCTAAAGAAGAAAACCCACTACTTGGATTAAGAGCAATCAGATTCTCTATGGAATATCTGGATTTATTCAAAGACCAGATAAAAGCTATTTTGCTTGCTACAAAGAAAGGCTTCAAATTTAAGATCATGCTACCCATGATAACAAACCTATGGGAGGTGGAGACGGCAAAGGATATTATAGAGGATCTTGCTAAAGAGATTGGTATTGCATCAGAGGACTTACCCGAACTTGGTGTTATGTTGGAAGTTCCGGCAATGATCTATCAGCTTGATGAGTACAATGATTTAATAGATTTTATTTCAATAGGAACTAATGACCTTATTCAATATGTGCTTGCCGTGGATAGAAACTCTAATATGGTTGGTCACTTATATTCAGCTTTCCATCCTGCAGTGCTCAGGTTACTAAACGATGTGCACCTCAAAACTCAATACTTAGGCATGGACGTGTCAGTATGCGGAGAGTTAGCAGGTACACCATCGGGTGCTTTGAGTTTATTATCCCTGGGTTATACCCAATTAAGCGTATCTCCATCAAATGTACCAACAGTTCGTTATTTGTGTAATAGAATTGATAGAGATCTTCTAAACACAGTACGGCATAAGATTTTAAATATTCGAAAGAAATCAGAAATCGAGAGATACATGGTAGAAACCCTTGAATCAATTGATCCATCTCTAATTGAGATAGAATAGCAATTTTCTCACCTTTAGACGCTTTCAATTTATTAGGATTAGGGTATTTTTTACACCCTGCCGATGAAACTCTCAAAAATTCATATAGTTTTATTTTTACTTACTGTCGCTACGACCTTTATCACAGGTCTCTCATTTGGCGGTGATATTGTAAGTGCAGTATCTTTTTCAGCAGCTCTACTATTCATTTTAGGATCACATGAAATGGGTCACTACTACTATGGTAAAAAATATGGAGTAGATATAACCCCCCCATACTTTATTCCAGCACCTCCATTTATTTCACCTATTGGAACATTTGGAGCATTTATTAAAATAAAGTCCCCCATCTCAACAAAAAGAGCTCTGTTTGATATAGGAATCGCCGGACCGCTAGCAGGTATCATCGCTACAGTCCCTGTTCTAATAATTGGAATAAAACTCTCATCTGTTGTAGAAATGTCGCAGCATGTGGAAGACGGTGGATTAGTATTGGGCACACCAATTATTATGAGTATCTTCTCCGATATTTTCTTTGGACCAATTCCAGAAGGATTTGATTTATTTCTCCACCCAGTTGCTTTTGCAGGTTGGGTAGGGCTGTTTGTTACTGCGCTTAATCTAATACCATCAGGTCAACTAGACGGTGGACATATTACATATGCTTTATTTTCAAAGAAACTTCACCGCTACATTTCTCTTGTGATGATAGTACTTCTTATTTTATTTGGAATAGGGACGGAGATACTGCTTGAGGCTGGTAAGGACTCACTAGGTTCTGGATTTGTATGGTTCTCAGAAAGTATCCCCGCATTCGAAGGATGGCCAGGTTGGATTCTATGGGCAGTACTTCTAATTTTTATGGGAACAAGACATCCACCAACCATGTATGAAGAGACGGATCTAAGCTGGAAAAGAAAACTTTTAGGATTAATATCACTTGTCATATTCATAGGATGCTTTACACCAGTACCGATAAAAATTGTATAAAGCGAGATGCTATTTATAACAAAAAACTTAGTATTCCGTTAGAAGCTAACGAGGTATATAAAAAGTTTTTTTTAAATATTTGAAAAAACTGAGAATTTAGGTACCTTTTTGTGGTTCGAAATTTCTAATTGGGGTTTTTTCGGACCTTAATCCTAGATATAACATTTATAAAATAAATCAAACTCAAATTAACATTGCAGGAGTAACTGTAAGAAGGAGGAAATATCGTGGCTAAGTCTAAGGCTAACAACACCTTAAGCATTACAGATAATAGAACAGGGAAGAAGTATGATCTCCCGATCGAGAATGACACAATTAAAGCGATGGATCTAAGGCAGATCAAAGTTAAAGATAAAGACTTTGGTATGATGAGTTATGATCCGGCGTACAGCAACACAGCGTCTTGTACCAGTAGGGTTACTTTTATTGACGGCGACAAAGGAGAGTTAATGTACCGCGGCTATCCTATTGATGTACTCGCTAAGAAAAGCAACTTTCTTGAGGTTTCATATTTATTACTAAATGGGAAGCTGCCCAACAAGAAAGAGTTTAATACTTTCGAACAAAATATTACTAACCACACAGTAATTCATGAGAACATCAAAAAGTTCATAGACGGTTTCAGATACGACGCCCATCCAATGGGAATGCTGATGAGCACTGTTGCAGCTCTATCTACATTTTATCCAGAGTCTAAAGATATTTTTGATGAAGAGACAAGAAAACTTCAGATTCATAGACTTATAGCTAAGATGCCAACATTGGCAGCCTTCGCTTATAGACACTCCATGGGAATGCCTTACTCATATCCTGATAATGACTTAAGCTATGCAGGCAATTTCTTAAATATGCTATACAAGATGACAGAGCTTAAGTATAAGCCAGATCCTATAATAGAAAAGGCAATAGATGTTCTATTCATACTACACGCTGATCACGAGCAGAACTGCAGCACAAGCGCTATGCGTAACGTTGGAAGCTCACACCCTGATCCATATTCAGCAACAGCAGCTAGTATTGCTGCATTGTACGGACCTCTTCACGGTGGAGCCAACGAAGGTGTTCTCCAGATGTTAGCCGAGATCGGACACAAAGATAATATTCCAAAAGCAATCAAAGCTGCCAAAAACGGCGAATTCAGACTAATGGGATTTGGACACAGGGTTTATAAATCTTATGACCCTAGAGCAAAGATAATTAAAGACATTGCTCATGACGTGTTCCAGGTAACTGGTAAAAACCCATACTTGGATATAGCTCTAGAGCTTGAAAGAATTGCGCTTGAAGATGATTACTTCGTAAAACGCAAACTCTATCCAAACGTAGATTTCTATTCCGGATTGATTTATCAGAGCATGGGTATTCCGGTTGAGATGTTCACAGTGCTATTCGCAATTGGTCGTACTCCAGGATGGCTTGCACAGTGGAAAGAGCTTCTTCTTGATCCTGAAAGAAGAATTGCCCGTCCAAGACAAGTTTACCTTGGCGACAAAAACCTTAAATATGTACCAATGAGTAAAAGAAAGTAATAATTTGGTTGGTTAGCTGCTTGAAAAGTGCTTGCCGATCACATTATTATAATAATAATTGATCAAATGTTCTAAAGAGGCGATAAAAATATTTATCGCCTCTTTTTTTATATCATCACTATTAAGAAATTCATCCAAGTCATCACTCTTAAGTTTTGAAGTAATATCCTTAAGATGTTCCCGTAAGGAATCAACAAGCTCTTTTTTATCTTCTCTTAATATTGCTTCAATTAAGCCCTGATCCTGAAGATCATACTTTTTAGCTTCAATTCCCTTTCTTAATGAATCTAAAACATCGTTCTGGTTTAGCTTAGGATAATTTGTAGAAGCTTCTTCAAAAACAACTAATAGTTCATCTATATACATTTATTTATCCTCTAAAAGCTAAGATTATCGAGAGTAGGTAAAAAAGTAAAATTATTTGTTCTTTTGTTCCCTTATTTTAGAGATGAGCACTATCGCGTACTTTCTATTCAAGTACCAGTCAGGATAAAAAGAAGGTTCTTTATCATTAACTAGGTCCAACAATACTTCTACAGCCTCGTCATATCTCTTCTGCTTCCTCAAATTCATTGCTAGGTAAAACTTAGCCGAAGACATGTGCGGATCTAAACTAAGTGATCTTCTGATATATATCTCAGAAATCTTGATATCCCCGCCTAAGATACCAGGAAGGAAATAGTACAATGCACCGTTCATTGCCAATCCGTAAGCATGGTTCGGATCAAGCTCTAAAATAATATCGAGCTCTTTTCTTACTTCCGGCAACATAAATAGAGAATTAAAAACCCCTTTTACTTCACCAAGTGAGGCTAGATTCGCTACATAATAAAAATGGGCATCCGGATCATCTGGTGCAAGCTCAACAGCCTTTTGGGATACCTCTAATCCCTTTTCAAAGCAGTTAATCATTTCTTCCTTACTTCGAGCTTGTGCATGACCATAGGTTAGCCAAACTCTTGAGAGGAAGTTCAAAGCGTCTACGTTTTTGGGTTCTTCTTTTAATATTAGTTCTATAATTCCGATCGTTTTATTAATGCTGTTAGAATCTTTGTGATAATTTACAAGAATATTCCTCGCATCATCTAAATTTGGGTTATCTATACTTAGAGTGTTAGGGTAGACCTCTGAATTGCTTGCACTAGGCGTGACTAAAAAACATAGAGCTAAAAGGAATGAAAGTGCGTACGTATTGTTCAACATATCATAGTGTTTTGAGATGTCGCTACTTAGTATCGCTACTTATTATATCTTAAAATCCTTAATGCCTTCTATAATATGGTAAATGAGTTTTATTGTCTCTTCAATATCAGATTTATACGCAAGACAACTTGGACTATGTAGATAACGGGTAGGTACGGATACAACACCCGCTCGGCTTCCCTCTCCAGTAACCTGCATAGCTGTAGCGTTGGTACTTCCCGCTTTCTTAACAGTAACTTGGTATGGAATTTTTTTCTTCTTAGCCATATCCATCATAAAATAGCTAAATGGCCTGTGAGCTACTAAAAACCGATCGGATAATCTAATTTCCGGGCCTTTCTCTACATTAGCTAATGTTTTATATTCTGTGATACCGGGAAGGTCCATTGCAACTGTGCCTTCAAGCGCTATTACAAAATCAGGTTTTACAACTGGCACAATTACTCTAGCACCCCTAAGTCCTACTTCCTCTTGAACTGTAGCTGTAAGATAGAGATCGCAACCTAGTTTAGGCTTTTTCCTAAGAGCTTCCAGCATGACAAATAATCCAACTCTGTCATCTATAGCTTTTGAGATAACAGCGTCTTCGGTCTCTTCAAATGGGGGGTAAAATGACACAACATCACCAACTGAAACAAGTTTGTGAACTTTATCAGCCTTAAGCCCCAAATCCACAACACAGTCTTCAATTTCGGGGACTTCTTTATTATTGCCGCTTTTACTTATATGAGGCGGTACAGCGCCCACCATTCCAAGAAGCGGCTTTTTACCGTAAATAATTAGCCTCTGTCCATAAAATACACGAGGGTCCATCCCACCAAGAGATGTGACTCTAACAAAGCCTCTCTTATCTATATGGTTGACCATAAAGCCAACTTCGTCAGTATGTGCATCAAGAACAAGTTTAGGGCCTTTGCCGGGAATGTGAGCAATGATGTTCCCTAAGGGGTCTTCAGTGACTTCTTTGGTAAGTTTTCCAAACTCTTTTTTTATTATTTTTTTGACCGGGTCTTCAGCACCTGGAAGCCCGGGTGTTTCACAAAGTAGTTTTAGTAGTTTTATATTCATAGCGGGAATTCAGTATAACTAGAAAGCCCTTAGATTCCAATTCATCTCTAAATATTAGAAATTACTAGTTAGCCTAGACAGTATAGGAACAGTGTTCGACATTTCAATTTATTAGCTATACTCACAATTTATAATGATAGAAGTTATGCAGTCTCATTGGATAAGCGTATCGATTATTATCTTTACGCTTTTAGTTACCCCCTTTTACTGGTTTTTGGTGTTGCCTAACAGAAAAGCTGTAATCATGGCGTGGACAACAGCGATTATTGCTTCAATCATGGTCACAATTAATCTATTTAAAATAGAGGATAAATTGGGAAGGAGTGGGGGCATATTAATTTTGTCGATGTGGATAATCCCTTCCTTAATTGTATGGATTAACAGAGATTGGTTCAGGGGTCTGGATCAAAAACCAATTGCAGGTTTGCAGATTTTTAGGGTGATAGGTGGCTTGTTCATTGTTGAGATGTATAGAGGAAATATCCCAGGCTCATTTGCATGGCCTGCAGGAGTGGGAGATATAATTGTCGGCTTATTTGCTTTATATCTGTTTCTTAAATACCAAGAAATTCCCAGAAATTCTCTTATTGTATTAATAGTTATCGGTCTATTAGACTTTGTTAGCGCTTTCTTCTTCGGATTTACAAGCTCAGAAGGGCCAGCACAATTATTTGCCCTCGGATTTGAAAACCAGTTAAATCTTTTTCCAACAGGTCTAATTCCTCTCTACTTAGTTCCTTATGCGGTAACTTTTCACATAATTTCTTTAGTTAACCTTAAGAGAGAGAACAAGAGTTAGAGTCCCCAACCGCCACTAAGTATCATATTTGAACCATTAACATAAGCGGCTTCTTCAGATACCAAATACAGTGCAGCATCTACTGCATCTTTGGTACTCCCGATATAACCTGCGGGTATTCGCTTTACCATTACCTGAAGTTCATCCTCAGGAGCACTTCCGGAGTTTACAAATCCTGGAGATATTGTATTCACCGTTATTCCATGCGGTGCCAACTGTTTAGCAAAAGCACGAGTAAGCATTAAAACTCCAGCCTTTGCAATATAGTGAGCAGTTACTTCTGTCTGAGCCATCATTTTGTCGGCGTTTGCCATGCTAAAGTTAATAACACGTCCCCATTCACGATCAATCATTCCCTCAGACACTGCCTGATTTAGATAGAAAACTGGATGAAGGTTGTTATCAAACATACTATTCCAACCCTCAGTGGTTTCTTTTAGGATATTGGTTCTATGATACGGTCCCGCGCAATTTATTAAAGCATCAATACGTCCAAACTTTTTCTCAACATTCTTTACTAAATTCTGAGCTGCTTTAGGATCAGACACGTCACACTCCTCAGCATACCCTATGGGCCCGATCTCGTTTATTAAACTAACGGTCTCATTAGCATCATCTTCACTAGTTCTGTAGCAGATCGCCACATTCCAGTCCTTTCTAGCAAGCGCTAATGCGATCTGTTTCCCGATTCCTCTGGCGCCGCCGGTTATAAGTGCTACTCTCTGACTCATTATTATCTCCTATTTAGAATATAAGCGTGAAAGATACATAATATCCTGTAAATTATTATACCTATGCCTGAAACACCTTGGATATCACCATACAAGATTGAGCCTGAAGCTGACAAAGATTACATAGCCGTAATTACATATCTACCGCTTAATAGTTACTTAAACTTTCCTAATTTCTTTAAACAATCGGGTCTGATTCAAAAACAGCTTCATAAGTCTCATGGTGTCGTAGGTTTTAAATTGAGAGCGGACATTCTCTCCAAAAAAATCTACACTATGTCTGTATGGGAAGATGCTAAGTCGTTAA
Organism: Thermodesulfobacteriota bacterium; assembly: GCA_021604765.1. Lineage (GTDB taxonomy): Bacteria > Desulfobacterota_D > UBA1144 > Nemesobacterales > UBA2774 > CR02bin9. Next base: position 12,002 of record BQJP01000009.1, on the reverse strand, counting down.
AGAACTTTATTACATCTGGCGCTCATAAGGATATTATGGCTGACGTTCCGTCTTACCTGGGAAAGGATAGAACATTTGCTACCGTCTTTATCAAAGGCTCAGAATTCCCACCATCATGGGAATGGGCGATAAAAATGTTGAAAGAGAATTAATCCATCTGTAGGGAAGTTATATAATAAGGCCAGGATTAAAGGATGTCGGGTGGGAATCAAATTTCAGATGGCGGTAAGAAATTGAGGATCCTTATATATCATACTCATTAAGAATGAGATGTTGTCCCGTCGAACAATCAGACATACAAGGGTTTTCAGAAACTCTCCACCCGACAAAAAAAAGAATACATCAGGTTTTGAATTTCTCAACAAAAGTTTTACATAGACATAGATCAAAGCACTTTAGGCGGACGGGCGTTGTTTGATGCCACACGTGAACCCCACTCAAGTAGCTCCTTACTACAGTCATTACGGTCTAGCATCACTTCAATCAAGCTTGGGCCGCCTTTATGAGAAAGGGCTTTCTTAATAGCGCTCTGAAGCTCTCCCTCAGTCTTGACCCTGGTTGACCAGCCGTTCCCTCCACCAGCATTAAAAACATCAACTATGCCTGCGTAGTCCCAGTTCTGAATATTGTTGTATGGCCCATCATGTATCTCAACTTCAATCGTATAGCCGCCGTTATTGAGCAAGAAAATTATCGGATTAACCTTATAGCGGATCATGGTTGATACTTCCTGTGCAGTTAATTGAAACGAGCCGTCGCCAATAAAGGCAATAACCCTGTGATCGGTCTTGCACGCAAGAGAATATCCAAGTGTAGCACCCACAGACCAGCCGATTGAGCCGTACTGCATCTGTATCTCAAAACTTGCTCCTTCTGGAAGCTTAAGCTTGATCCCGTTAAACCAGGAATCTCCCGTCTCTGCCAAAACAGTAGTATGTGCATGGACTATATCCTGCACTTGCGCAAAAAGTCTACGGGTAGTTAGAGCCTCATCCTTTTTCACTGGAGGTTCAGGGGCAAATTCCTGTTTAACACGGTTATATGCTACAAGGGATGCATTGTTGGGTTGAATCTCCTTTGCAAGCTCCTCTAAAAAGTCCTTTAGCATTACATGGTTGTATGTAACATTAGGCAGCCTTACAAAATCAGGCCCTGCAAATATAGTTTTCTCAGGGTTTATAAGTGAAGTAAAACCTGATGTTGTGTAGTCGGTGAATCTAGCTCCTGCGAACAGATAGATATTTGCCGACTCTACAATTTCAGCTGTACCCGGGCTTGACACAGGACCCCAATAGGTCCCGATGTAGTTTGGATGTGCCTCCGATATTAAACCTTTAGCAGGTGGCATTGAGGCAAATGCGTAGTCTGACTTATTAATTAGGTCGGTGAAAGATTCTATTGCGCCTTCTGGTTTCAATTTACTTCCAGCAACCAAAATGGGTTTTGCCGCGGTACTTAAGAGTTGCACTGTAGATTTTACAGCCTGTTTTAATGCCTCGGCATCACTCGTAAGGTTGTTTGCAAATTTTCTTTTATGAGGGTGTGAAATAAGAAGACCTGCAAGATTACAAGCTACTTCAATATAAACAGGCTTGTTTTTAAGAACGCAGAGCCTAATTGCCTCATCAATCTGATAAGCAGCATCCTCTAAGTGTTTGATTATCACTGCACTTTCTGTTGCATATTCAAATATATCTCTCTGATATCCATAGGAAACTCTTCCTGTGGTGTGATGAAGTTTCTGATTCTCTACCTCAGAATTGGTATTAGGACCACCGCTAATTATTATGATCGGAAGGTCTTCTGCATATGCGCCTACAATTGCATTAAGGGCGCTGAGGCCACCAACTGAGAACGTTGTAACCTGAGCAGCTATACCATTTGCTCTGGCGTATCCGTCTGCTGCGTATCCTGCATTAAGTTCGTTACAACAGCCAATCATCTCAAGATTTTTATTTTTTAGAAGCTCATCCAAGAGGATTAGATTGTAATCACCGGGAACAGCGAAATAATGGCAGACCCCGATCTCATGTAACCTATTAGCAATATATGCTCCAATTGTAACTTTATCAGTTTCACTCATAGATTCACCCTCGCATGGTAGTAATTAAAACGGCTTACTTGTTGTATTTACATTTGCCAATAAAATATAATAGACTGAAATTATAAGAATTGGTACATTGAACCTAAAAAATATTATTCAATATTTTAATTTCAGGAATCATTACCCACTATAACCCATCCAATATGTTGATGAGTTTAGCAATATTACAAGATAAGTCTTTTATTAAAGAGCAGATTTTTAAAATCTGGCTTTGGGACGCTGAGTTTAAAATTGGGCGCATATCTGAGTACCTTTCTAAGAAGGACAAAATCTTAGACGTCGGAACTGGACCCGGCAGTGTTTGTCTTTTGATGCAGAGGGGAGGGTATAAACTAACCCCTGTGGACGTTATAGACCAAACGCTTACATCAGAAGTTAAACCAGATATCTACAACAGTGAGAAATTGCCATATAAAGACTCATCTTTTGATACAGCTCTGATTCTCACTGTACTTCATCATACATCGAACCCGGAACAGGTTATTTCAGAAGCAAAAAGAGTCGCCAATAAAATAATCATTATCGAAGATATTTATTCAAACCCAATCCAGAAATATCTCACGTTCATTGTGGACTCTATTGTAAATATGGAGTTCTTAGGACACCCACATACAAACAAAAGTGATAAAGAATGGAAAACAACTTTTAATAAACTTGGACTTAAACTTAAGGCAACGAGATATGACAGATTTTTACTTTTTTTCCGACAGGCAACTTATTTCTTAGAGAAGCAAACAGAAACAAGCAATCTGTTCTAGATGTATAATTAAAGTTGAACTTAATCACCTTAACTGTAATAATAAAACTCATTATGATAGTGATAAACATTGCTGATATACATGGAAATGCATCACCTGTTTTAGAAATGAGTGAGGTTCTAACATCTGCTGATCTTATCTTATTAAGCGGAGATATAACTCACTTTGGTGGAGAAAGAGAAGCGTCTGAAATAGTAAACCAAATTAGAAGTTACAATTCTAACCTTCTAGCTGTAACTGGTAACTGCGACACCAATGAAGTAGATACTTTCTTAGACAAGGAAAATTTGAACATCCATGGACGCTCCATAGATATCGACGATGTTACAATATTCGGCGCAGGTGGTTCTCTGCCCTGTCCAAGTCCAACTCCAAATATTTATACAGAGGAAGAATATGCGGAAGTCTTTGGGAGTTTGACTCAAGGCATGGAGGAGAATTCATCTAAGATAATGATTTCACACCAACCACCTATAAATACTTTAAACGACACTATTAGCTCAGGAGCTCACGTGGGCAGTAAAACTATAAGGGAAATTATTGAGACATTTGAACCTCTGATTTGCTTTACAGGTCATATACATGAAGCCCCTGGGATAGATGAAATCGGTATTACTAAAATAGTCAATCCCGGCCCCTTGGGCACTAGATCTTACGCCTATCTGGATATAACCGACAAAATTAATGCGCTTGAGATAAGAAATATCTAAGATACTCCATATCAATCTGGAGTATTCATACGATTACTTCCTCCAAAATATCGGTGTGAAAATTACAAAAACCGTAAATAACTCAAGTCTTCCTAAAAGCATTAGTAGGCACAGCCATAATTTAGAGAATCCTGATAGAAAATCATAGTTGTGAGTTGCTCCAACTTCTTCAAACCCTGGCCCCACATTACCGATAGTAGCAGCGCAGGCTGATAAGGCACCCATTAAGGATATGTCTTCAACAGCTAAAATAACCAGAACAGATACAACAAAAACCAGCATATAGAGGAGGAAAAAACTTGTAACGCTTGCTATAACGGCTTCTGGAACAGTTCTATTATTAACCTTTACCAACAATACCGCATTTGGTTTAACAAGCTTGTTAATTTCTCGTACAAAAATATTTTTTATCAGTATTAATATCCTAAGAACCTTTACCGACCCAGATGTAGAACCGGAACAAGCACCAATGAACATCAGAACAAACAGTAAGAATACAGAGAATTCGGTCCAAATATCGAAATCTACAGAATTAAATCCTGTTGTAGTTAGGATTGAAACTACTTGAAAAGAGGAATGCCTGAGAGCATCAAAATAATTAGGATAATGATGACTCCACAAATCAACGCTAACTACTAAAACAAAGAAAACAGCTAATAATGCATAGAATTTCAGTTCGGAATTTTTTGCTATTTTTGAAAATTTTCCGGTGAAAGCGTAGTAATGCACAAGAAAGTTAATTCCGGCAAGGAACATAAATAAAGTAATAATAGCTTCAATCAAAGAACTATTATATCCCTCAATACTAGAGTTTTTAATAGAAAATCCGCCAGTTGATAGTGTACTAAAAGACGTAACAATAGAATCAAAAATAGGCATGTCAGATAACAAAAGCAAAACAATTAACAACAAAGATAAAGCTATATAGACAAACCAGAGTTTTTTTGCAGTCTCTGCAATCTTGGGAGTAATCTTTTCCATAATAGGCCCCGGTGATTCGGTACCCATCAACTGAACGCCCCCAACTGATAGCTTTGGGAGTATTGCAATGCCGAGCACGATAATCCCCATACCTCCCAACCACTGAGTAAAACTTCTATAGAACAAAATCCCATGAGGGAGACTTTCTATTTCAGTAAGTATTGTTGCCCCTGTCGTTGTATAGCCAGATATAGATTCAAAGAGTGCATCAATAGGGCTTGAAAAAATTGGCATTAGAAAATAGGGAATTGCCCCAAAAACGCTTGCCACAATCCAGCAAGATAGTGCTATAAAGAATGCTTCCTTTCTGTTTAATTCTTTTACCTCTATTGATTCACGGCACAATATCTCTAACAATAGCCCTGAGATAACCGTAACGACAGCAGTTGTAATAAAAATATGTAAATCTCCATCTTTATAAATCAAAGAACAGATTGCAGGTATAAACAGCAATAAACCAAAAAACTTTAAGAAAGTACCGACTATATGAAAAATTAATTTAAAATTCATTTTGTACGCTCCGAGTTTGGTGCTAAATACAAAAAAGTTAGAATTGTGAATACACGCTAAATATCAGTATTCAGAAATTAATAAAACAATTCTGTTATCTAAGAAAGAAAATTGAGGATTTAAATACCGGGTGGAGATCTTGAATGAAGTTGGCAGTGTATATAGTTATTTGGTAAGTCGTTATTGTGTGAAAAGAATTTTGATTCACCAAAACTGAACACACTTAAGAATTTAGAAGAAAAATTTATACTCTCGTCTTCCACATCTTTTATGCAAAGAATTGAAGCTGGAGAGGATTCATGACCAGGACTACTTAGAGCACAGTGGCTATCTGCCCCTAAGGCGAAAACAAATCCAGGTATAGATAATTGTAGGATTAATATTAAAGAAAGAACACAACTACAAGATATTAAAATCGGTGATTTGTTATATTCTTGTATAGTAGATTTCATGAGATTATATAAAACTTTACAACTTAATTATGGAATTATAGACCAATGTCAACAGAATTCAACTAAGTTTCGTGAAATTCCTATTGCCTAATTAACGAGGAGTAGTACATTGATTTCAATAACCATAGGTCTATAATGTTTAGATTCTAATAACTATTACAAAAATTTTAATTCTAGGAGATCTTATATGATTATATCAACATACAAATATCATCTAACAATTAGGTTAGGAATTATTATTTTCTCAACTTTTTTTGTTTCATCTTTTAGTACTGATACATTCGCACAGCAGAAAATGCATCCACTAAAAAACTACTCCGTTAGTTATGAGCTTAGTGGAAATACAACTGGAACTAAACTGCATACATCACAAGATTATGGCAGAAAACAGTGTTGGATTGAAACATCTGAAATGAATATTTTGGGAAATTCGGTTAAAAAAAATGAAAAGGTAATAACTATGCTTGAAGATGGCGATCAGTGGATAATAACCATAAACCTTGATGACAACACAGGAACTAAAATGAAGAACCCTATGTACAAAAGTTTAGCCACTGACATGGAAGGAAAAAATCCCAAAGAATTTAGCGAAGAATTTATGAAAAAGATGGGAGGCAAAATAGTTGGGGAAAAAACAGTAATTGGTGAGAAATGCACAGAATGGACCCTTATGGGAGGAGCTAATACTTGCGTAACGGAAGACCTAATATCAGTTGAATCTGGCGCCGATATGGCAGGCATATCAATAACTGAGGTTGCAACAGAAATTAGGAGAAATGACCCTGGCCCCGAAGGTATTTGTGAAATTGGAGATGCAAAAATAAAGGAAATAGACATGAGTCAAATTATGGGACAATAATCTGACTATGAAAAACCACTTAATAATTTATATGGAGACAATCAATGTTTAGAAAATTCATGGTATCTAATAAATTCAAAATGTTTAATTTAACGATATTAGTATTTGTATTGATTCCTTTTGCAATATCATGCTCTCAGCAAAAAGGTAACGATCCTGAAGAAAAATTTCACGAGGTTAAAGATTATAGTATTAAATATGATTTAAGTGGTGCTCAGAAAGGACAAAAAGTGGTCTATTCTCAGGACTGGGGCAAATGTGTTATGCAGATCATTGGAGATCAGAAAACTATCTCTTTGATGGAAGACGGGGAACAGTATGTAATCTCAGTAGATACGACTAAGAATACAGGCACAAAAATGTTAAATCCGATTTATAAAAGTTTATTAGAATCTCTTAATGCTAAAACACCCAAAGAATTTAACTTGGCACTATTAGAGAAAATGGGCGGCAAGGTGGTTGGAGAAAAGAAAATTGCAGGAAACAGTTGTAAAGTTTGGGAACTAATGGAAGGACTCCAAAAAACTTGTATCACAGAAGACGGCATCATTCTAGAATCAGAATCAACAATTGGCGGAGTTGAACGTGGTGAGATTGCAACTGAAGTTATCAGAGGTTCGACTGAAGGATTTAATGCCTGCGACACGGGAGATGCTAAGATTGAATTTGTTGATATTGGACAAATGCTTCAACAACAAGAGGTTGGGGCACCCAAATTAGAGTTCAAACCAAAAGAAAGCACTAAAGAAGATGGCATCCAACAAGAAAACAGTGCTGAAGAAACTAAGGAATAACAATTAATAGAAAGGCTAGCTTTTAGGGGCTAGCCTTTCTATTTGTTTAAATTTATTAGCTTTTATTACGAATACCTTGTACTTCCAAAGTAATTCTGACTTCTTCACCAACTACAACTCCGCCTAGCTCAAGTGCTTTATTCCATGTCATACCAAAATCTTTTCGATTAATTTTCCCATTAGCAACGAAACCTGTCCTCTCATTGCCTCTAGGATCTTTAGCAGAACCTTCATAAACAGCATCTAGTATTACTTCTTTAGTAACACCGTGAATAGTAAGATCACCCACTATTTGAAAATCACTGCCATCTACTTTTTTTATCTCTTTACTTTTGAAAGTTATATTTGGGTATTTTTCAACATCCAAAAAATCATCAGACTTTAAATGATCATCTCGGTCTTTTTCATTGGTATTAATACTGGAAGCAACGATAGTTGTATCTACACTAGAGTTTGCAATATTTTCAGTATCGAATTTATAAGAACCCTCAAATAAATCAAAACGTCCCGTGACTGTACTTATAGCTAAGTGTTTAACTTTAAAAATTACAGCGCTGTGGTCTGGGTCTATGGCATATTCGGCTACTTCAGCTTGTGAAGGTGAAAAACTTAAAGCAAAAAAGCTAAACGCAATAACTGCTACAGATAAAGTACTCTTTACAAAATTCATAGGAACTGCCTCCTTAGATTATGAGTTGTCATCAATTAATCTATTTGATGAATATGGTTATTCTAAGATTCAAAAGTACCATACATTTTTTCCCTTTCTACAAATATTTGATATTCTGTATTTAAATTTGATAAGAGGAGTCTATATGGCAAATGTAATTATAAGGTTGGCTCAAAAAGAAGACGCTGTTAGCATGGCTGAAATTTTAAGAGAGATAGGTTGGTCAGAAAGACGAAATAATATGCTTATTGAAGAGGTGTCTTCTCCTATTAAAGATCTTATTATTCACTGTAATCAGGACCCTGACGGACATACGATCATCGTAGCTGTTGATGAAGAGAATAAAGTAATAGGATTTACCAACGTTCACTGGGTTCCGTTTGTAATGTTGGGAAGCTGGGAAGGTTATGTGTCCGATGTATTTGTTAGTCCTTCTGCGAGCGGTAAAGGCGCAGGGAGTGCTCTCGTTAAGTACGTTATGGATGAAGGGGAGAAGAGAGGATGTATGAGGCTCATGCTTACTAACGGCAAGGAAAAGCCCTCCTACAAAGCTGGATTTTATAAAAAGCTAGGATGGACAGAACGTCCTAAAGTTGCAAATTTTGTTTATTACTATAGGGAACCTTGGTCATAATGATCTATTTGTACACATTTTTTAGATAGGTAAAATGGTTCATAGCTAATGGCAAAACAAAAAACATTAATTTTGGTAAGACATGCGAAGTCTAGCTGGAGTGACGCTACTTTAAATGACATACAGAGACCTCTTAACAAACGAGGCAATAAAGACGCTCCCAAAATGGGCGATCATATGGCAAAACAAAAAATATTGCCTGAAGTTATATATTCAAGCTCGGGTCTCAGGGCGTTAACTACAGCGAGGTTAATTTCTGTCAAGATTGGAATTAAACCTTCTGAAATAATTGCCGAAGATGACATATATACTTTCAGCTCTGAAGAGTTATTAAATGTAATTAAATCGATCAGAGACTCATATAACAAGGTTATGATAGTAGGACATAACCCTGCAATCACAGATCTTACAAATTTTCTTTCGGGATCTAATATCGATAATATCCCTACGTGTGGAGTAGCAGTATTAGAATTCTCAATAGACTCATGGAAGAAAGTGGGGGGAAACAGCGCTAGACTAGTAAGCTTTGGTTATCCCAAAAAATTATGGAAGAAAAAATCTAAGTAACATTTACATCAGAAACTTAAGACAAAGATTCTATGGAGCATAGAAAATGAATATATCTACACCCGACTTGTGCGATGCTTATCCGGATTTAGTAAGAATTGTAGATCCAATTTTTAGAAACTACGGTGGCAAAACCTCGTTTGGGGGTGAAATTTTCACTGTGAAATGTTTTGAAGACAATTCTCGAGTGAAAGAAAGTGCTGGAATTAATGGAGAGGGCAAGGTTATGGTTATTGATGGAGGGGGCTCATTAAATAAGGCTCTTTTGGGAGATTTAATAGCCGAATCAGCACTAAATAATGAATGGGAAGGATTCATTATTTTCGGAAGTATCAGGGATGTTGAGCCAATTAATTCTATGGAGATAGGTGTTAAGGCTCTAAACTCAATTCCTCTTAAGACTCAAAGAAAAGGCGTGGGAGAAATAAACATTCCAATTACCTTTGGCGGTGTCACTTTTAACCCTGGGGAATTTATCTATTCAGATCAGACGGGAATTGTTATATCTGCTGAGCCTTTGATTAAAACATAAAGACTATTTAAAACTTAGATACATATTCATACATAAGCCAAAAGTGCATAGCGCTTCCTATCATAATAAAAATATGAAAGACCTCATGAAAGCCAAAGAATCCGGGCAAAGGGTCAGGTTTGCCAATAGCATAGACCACTGCACCAATTGTATAAAAGCCTCCTCCTATAAATAACCACAAGGAACCTGCAGTGCCCAGTGCATCAATCAAAGGAAAAAGGTAAATTAGAGCAATCCAGCCGGCAACCACATAAATTATGGAAGAAAACCATCTTGGAGCATGAATCCAGAAGATTTTTATTAGTATTCCTATTATTGCTAGCCCCCAGATAATAGCCAACAAACTCCAACCCCAAAACCCTTTTAACGCAATAAGACATATTGGAGTATAAGTAGAAGCTATAAACACAAATATCATCTTATGATCAATCTTTTTTAGCCTCTTTATACCCTTCTCAGATAGATACAAAGTATGATAAATAGTGCTTGCAGCATAGACCATCATCATTCCCAACCCGAATATAGAAAATGTAATAATATGAAGGGGTTTAACTACCGGGTAGATAGAGATATATAACAGCACCACGAGACCGAACAAAGCTCCTACGAATGCAATAAAATGTGTTAAAGCACTCATCGGTTCTCTAGCTATCTTAAGGAATATTTCTGGATTTTTAACTGTCATTTCAACCAAATATTATACTTCTGTTTGCCATTTGTATGCTCTAAGTGATAAAAATTCCTTGCTAGTTTATATTTATTCGATCCCACAAGCAAGTTAATACAGATATAAAGTGTATTGATTATAAGAATAAAATAATCTAGAATCACTATAGAATGTCGGAAGCTATCATCAAACGGGGTGAATATGAAATTACTATTAATTAACCCAAGATTTCCTGAAAGTTTTTGGAGTTTTAAATGGGCTGTAGATAATATCATGCCAAATGATATCAGAACCATAAATCCACCACTGGGTTTAGCAACATTGGCGGCTCTAACACCCCAAGACTGGGATATTGAAATAGTGGATGAAAATATAGAATCAATCCCCTTAAACCCAAAAGCTGATATCATTGGCATATGTGGTATGGGCGTTCAATTCAAACGGCAAAGCGAATTACTAAAGTTCTATAGAAACCAAGGACATTTTGTTGTAGCAGGTGGTAGCTATGCATCACTATGTCCTGAGTACTATGAATCCTTGGCTGATGTTGTAATTGCAGGTGAGGCAGAGTATATATGGAAAGAATTCTGCCAAGACTTTGAATCAAACAGCCACAAGACCCTTTATCATGAAAAAGGAGAAGTTTCACTTGAGGACTCACCAACTCCCCGATTTGATCTATTAAATATAGAAAGATACCAAGCAGTGAGCTTGCAGTTTTCACGAGGCTGTCCATACCGCTGTGAATTCTGTGACATTATTGTAATGTTTGGGCGCAAGCCGAGAATAAAATCATTTGAACAAGTCGGTAAAGAATTGGATGAACTAAGAAAGTTAAATGTAACAAATGTATTTTTTGTTGATGATAATTTGATAGGCAATAAACCACAAGCTAAAAAACTAATGTCTTATTTGAGAGACTATCAATTAGAGCACGACTACCAGTTTCTTTTTGGAACGGAGGCTTCGTTAAATCTCGCTCAAGATGATGAGCTCTTAGAACTTTTTAAAGGGGCCAATTTTGGTTGGGTATTTATCGGGATAGAATCCCCCGATGAAGAAAGCCTGAAAGAAACCTTGAAATTCCAAAACACACGTTCAGATATTTTGTCTTCAATTCAACACGTTTACTCCTATGGAATTGAAGTCCTAGCGGGGTTCATTATCGGCTTTGACAATGACACCGTCAAAACCTTTGATCTGCAGTATAATTTCATACAGAATTCGGGCATTCAGGCTGCAATGATCGGACTATTAACCGCAGTGCCTAAAACACCACTTTACGAAAGGCTGGAAAAAGATGGCAGACTGATTAAAGAAGCTAGTGGCACTGATAATACTAAATTAGGCACCAATATGATTCCCAAACAGATGTCATATGAGGATATGGTGGAAGGTTACCGTAATCTCTACTACAAGCTCCTGGATGATAAAACTATTGCAGACAGAATTAATAACAAAATGGATCATCTAAAAAATCCGATATTCAAAAGCACATACACACTAAAAGACCAAGCCAGTGCATTTGGAAAATTTATGAAGAGCGGCATTCTAAAAGGTGGCCCGCGTAGGGTTTACCATTTTCTTAGAACACTCCCATTGACAAATCCAAAACAAATTCCTCTGGTAATCCAGGACTGGACAGTTGGCATATCAATGAAAGATTATGTAGATCGCCATTTTATTAAAGAGTTTGAAGAGAATAACGTTCTTGCAGAGTCCTATTCTGAATCAATAGAAAAATCCTTTCAACCTTATATGAAC